>CALCDT010000381.1 GCA_937900425.1 uncultured Alphaproteobacteria bacterium
GCGCCCCGGCGAGCGTGTCGCTGACGATCCGCGACGTCGAGCCGCTCGGGCCGCACACGCTGGTGATCGGAACCGTCGGCGGCGCCCCCTTCACGGCGCAGGTCGCCGCCTCCTCGCAACACGCGCCCGAAGACACCATTTCGGTGCCGATCGACACCCATATGATGCATGTCTTCGACAAGACGACCGGCGAAGCGGTGCGGTGACGAGCGGGCCCTCGCAGCGAAGGTCGCCCGCGCGCCCGCACGGGTACCGATCGAGCGACGGGGAGTGATAAGGATCGTCGACGCCCGGTGCGTCGCCGGCCCCGTGGCCGGACGCGAGAGGACAGAGGCGGCGGCAGCCGCGAGAGGACGAGACCACGATGGAACAGCAGCGCGTGATCAGGCTGGCGCCGGAAGACAACGTCGCCGTGGCGATGACGGCGCTCGCCGCCGGCACCGCGCTTCCCGGCGGCGCGGCGGCGGCGTCCGCGATCGACGCCGGCCACAAGGTGGCGCTGCAGCCGATCGGCGAGGGTGAGGCCGTGGTGAAATACGGCCAGGTCATCGGCGTCGCGTCGGCGCCGATCGCGGCCGGCGCCCACGTCCACTCCCACAATCTCGTCTTCGAGAACGGCCGGCTGCCGACCGGCGGCGCCGTCGCTCCGCTCGCCCCGAAGCCGGAGGATTTCGGCCGCACCTTCATGGGCTTCCGCCGCGCCGACGGCCGGGCGGCGACGCGCAACTACGTCGGCGTCATCGCCTCGGTGAACTGCTCGACCACGGTGTGCCGGGCGATCGCCGACGAGGCCAACCGCACCATCCTGCCGCATCATCCCGGCATCGACGGCTTCGTACCGATCGTCCACGACCAGGGCTGCGGCATGAGTGCGACCGGCGACGGCATGCGCAACCTGCACCGAACGCTCGCCGGCTACGCCCGCCACGCCAATTTCGGCGGCGCGCTGATGGTCGGCCTCGGCTGCGAGGTCAACCAGCTGACACTCTACGGCCAGCGGCCGGACGACGCCCGGCGCCATTTCAACATCCAGGACGCCGGCGGCTCGCGCAAGGCGGTGGAGCGGGCGATGGGCGTGCTCGGCGAGATCGCCGAGGAGGCCGGCGCGGCGACGCGCGAGCCGATCCCGGTGTCGGAGATCGTCGTCGGCCTGCAGTGCGGCGGCTCGGACGGGTTTTCGGGCATCACCGCCAATCCGGCGCTCGGCGCCGCGGTCGACCTGCTCGCCGCGCTCGGTGGCACCGGCATCCTGTCGGAGACCTCCGAGATCTACGGCGCGGAGCATCTGCTGCGGGCGCGGGCGCGGGCGCCCGAGGTGGCGGCGCGGCTCGACGACCTCATCGCCTGGTGGGAGAAATACGTCGCGATGCACGGCGCTTCGCTCGACAACAATCCCTCGCCCGGCAACAAGCGCGGCGGCCTCACCACCATTCTGGAGAAGTCGCTCGGAGCGGTCGCCAAGGGCGGCCAGACGCCACTCAACGCGGTCTACGGCTACTCGGAGCGCGTCTCCGAACACGGCCTCGTCTTCATGGACACCCCCGGCTACGACCCGGTGTCGGCGACCGGGCAAGTCGCCGGCGGCGCCAACGTCATCGCCTTCACCACGGGGCGGGGCTCCTGCTTCGGCTGCCGGCCGGCGCCTTCGCTCAAGCTCTCCAGCAACTCCGCGCTCTACCGGGCGATGGAGGAGGACATGGACATCGACTGCGGCGTCATCGCCTCCGGCGAGGCGACGATCGAGGAGATGGGCCGGACGATCTTCGAACTGATCATCGCCACCGCCTCGGGCAAGAAGACCAAGAGCGAACTGTTCGGCTACGGCGACAACGAATTTGCGCCGTGGCATCTCGGCGCGACGCTGTGAGGTGAGGGGCCGGCCGGGAGCGGGTGGACGTGGTGAGGCCGGGGACCCCTCATCCGGCCCTTCGGGCCACTTTCTCCCCTAAGGGGAGAAGAATGGAGATCGCGAAGTCTCCGGTGGTCATTGGAACTCCGAGGTCGCCGCAGGTTATCTTCTCCCCACCGGGGAGAAGGTGGCGCGCAGCGCCGGATGAGGGGGTGCGGCCTCTCCCCGATCTCCAACGCCACCGAAGACACCAACGAGGACCAAACCGATGAAGACCCGCAGGATCGGCGCCACGGACCTCGAGGTCACCGAGCTCGGATTCGGCTGCGCGGCGCTCGGCGGGCTCTACAGGGCCTGTCCGCGCGAGGACGCGATGGCGGTGATGGGGGCGGCGTGGGACGCGGGCCTGCGCTATTTCGATACGGCGCCCTTCTACGGCCACGGCCTGTCGGAGCGGCGCACCGGTGATTTCCTGCGCGACAAGCCCAACGACGCCTACGTGCTGTCGACCAAGGTCGGCCGCCTGCTGTCGCCGGTGCCGCACGAGGCGGTGCCGGACCATTCCTACGTCGATCCGCTGCCCTTCGCCGTCTCTTACGACTATTCGCACGATGCGATCCTGCGGTCGGTGGAGACGAGCTTCGCCCGGCTCGGGCTCAACAAGATCGACATCCTCTACGTCCACGACATCGGCGCCTACACCCACGGCGCGGAGCTGACCAAGGTTCATTTCCGCCAGTTGATGGACGGCGGCCTGAAGGCGCTCGAAGACTTGAAGGCGCAGGGTGTGATCAAGGCCTACGGCCTCGGCGTCAACGAGGTCGAGATCTGCCTCGAGGTGCTGGCCCGCGCTCCGCTCGACTGCATCCTGCTCGCCGGGCGCTATTCGCTGCTCGATCGCTCGGCGGAACGCGACCTGCTGGACCGCTGCGTGGAAACGGGGACTTCGCTCGTCATCGGCGGCGTCTTCAACTCCGGCATCCTCGCCACCGGACCGGTCGAGGGCGCCCATTTCGACTACGGCCCGGCGAACCCCGACATTCTGGAGCGGGTGCGGGCGATGGAGACGGTCGCGGCCGGCCACAACGTGCCGCTGGCTGCCCCGGCGCTTCGGTTTCCGCTGCGCCATCCGGCGGTCGCCTCGGTGCTGACGGGAACCGCGAAGGTGTCGAGCCTGCGCCGCAACCTCGACCTCGCCGCGATGGAGCTGCCCGAGGATCTTTATGCCGCCTTCGAGCCGCTGGTGATCGGGCGGGACTGACGGGAGAAGGCGGGCGACGGGGAGGGGTCATGATGCGGATCGACGCCCACCAGCACTACTGGACGCTCGCGCGCGGCGACTACGGCTGGCTCGGCCCGCATCTCGCCCCGATCCACCGCGATTTCCTTCCCGCCGACCTCGCACCCCACCTCGCCGCCGCCGGCATCGACCGCACGGTGCTGGTACAGGCGGCGGACACGGTGGCGGAAACCGAATTCCTGCTCGACCTCGCCGCCGAGGAGGACAGCGTCGCCGCCGTGGTCGGCTGGGTCGACGTGCTCGCCCCGGACGCCGTCGACACGCTCGACCGGCTGGCCGAGCGAACCAAGTTCCGCGGCTTGCGGCCGATGCTGCAGGATATCGACGACAGCCTCTTCATCCTCGACCCGCGGGCGCTCGCGACCCTCGCCCACGCCGCGCGGGCCGGGCTCGTCTTCGACGCGCTGATCACGCCGCGCCATCTTCCGGTGATCACCGCGCTCGCCGACCGGCTGCCGGACCTCGCCATCGTCGTCGACCACGGCGCCAAGCCTTTCGTCGCGCGCGGCGAGACGTCGCCGTGGGCGGAGGACATGGCGGCGCTGGCGCGGCGGGACAACGTCACCGTCAAGCTCTCCGGCCTCGTCACCGAAGCGGGGCCGTCGTGGACGGAGCGCGCGCTCGCGCCCTACGTCGACCGGCTGCTGTCGGCCTTCGGGCCGGAGCGGACGATGTTCGGCAGCGACTGGCCGGTGTTGACCCTCGCCGGCGACTACGCCGGCTGGCTCGCCTCCGCCGAGACCTTGACGGCGGGGCTCGGCGAGGCTGAAAAGGCCGAGGTGTTCGGTGGCACGGCGGCCAGGATCTACGGTATCGCCGGGCCCTGACGCCAACGGGACGCGGCGCCGACGCTGGCGGGGAGGGACGCATGACGGATTTCGCGGGCAAGGTGGCGCTGGTGACCGGGACGACGGGGATCGGGCGGGCCTCGGCGCTGCGCCTCGCCCGGGGCGGGGCGGCGGTGATGGCGCTCGGCATCGACCGGGCCGCCAACGCCGAACTCGCCGACATCGCCGCGCGGGCGGGGATGACCTTCAAGGTGCGCGAGACCGACGTCTCGGTGCCGGGGGCGGTGGCGGCGGCGGTCGAGGAGACGGTCGCGGTCTTCGGCGGGCTCGACGTCATCGTCAACTCGGCGGCGATCCACCCTTACGGCGACGCGGTGACGACCGATCCGACGACCTTTGCGCGCTGCCTCGCGGTCAACGTCGGCTCGATCCACCTGACCGCCCATTTCGGCGTGCCCGAAATGCGCAAGCGCGGCGGCGGGGCGATCGTCAACATCTCCTCCGTCCAAGGCCACGCCTGCCAGAAGGGCGTCACCGCCTATGTCGCCACCAAGGGTGCGATCCACGCGATGACCCGGGCGATGGCGCTCGACTTCGCCGCCGACCGAATCCGCGTGGTCTCCGTCAGCCCCGGATCGGTGCGCACGCCGATCCTCGAACTCGCGGCCAGGACCTTCGACGGCGAGGGCGTCGACGTCGAGGCGGCCTTCCGCCGCTTCGGTGCCGCCCACCCGCTCGGCCGCATCGCCGAGCCGGAGGAGGTCGCCGATCTCGTCGCCTTCCTCGCCTCGGAACAGGCCGGCTTCATCACGGGTTCGGACCACAGGATCGACGGCGGCCTGACCGCCGGCATCGGCGTCGCCTGAGGGGCGGGGTACGGCGCCGGAACCTCCCGCGGCTTCACACGGTCCCCCGGCTGTGTCAAAGGAAGCGTCGAGACCGATGCCGTTCCCCGTTCCGAAGAAAGCGACCCGCCCGTCATGTCCGTGCTGAGATCGATCGTCAACGTGGTGCCGCCCATCCACCCCGACGGGACCAAGTTCATCGCCCTGTTCGCGGTGGCGGCCGTCGCGCTCGGCTTCGTCGCCCAGCCGCTGTTCTGGATCGGCCTCGCGCTCACCGTCTGGTGCGCGCTGTTCTTCCGCGATCCGATCCGGGTGACACCGGTGGCACGCGAGTGGGTGATCGCCCCGGCCGACGGGCGCGTTTCCAACATCGCCGTCGTGCCGCCGCCGCCGGAACTCGGCCTCGGCGACGAGCCGCGGCTGCGGGTCTGCATCTTCATGAACGTGTTCGATTGTCACGTGAACCGCTCGCCGGTGAAGGGACGGATCCGCCGCATCGTCTACACGCCCGGCAAGTTCTTCAACGCCGAGCTCGACAAGGCGAGCGAGTTCAACGAACGCAACGGCCTCGTCGTCGACATGGCCGACGGCACCTCGGTCGGCGTCGTCCAGATCGCGGGCCTCGTCGCCCGGCGCATCCTCGGTTTCTGCCGCGAGGGCGACGAGCTGTCGGCCGGCGACCGCTTCGGCCTGATCCGCTTCGGCTCGCGGGTCGACGTCTACCTGCCGCAGGGCACGGTCGCCCGCGTCGCCGTCGGCCAGCGCACCTATGCCGGCGAGACGGTGATCGCCGACCTTGAGAGCCGCGTGCCGATGCCGGTCGTCCGGGTGGGTTGATCTGATGTCGAGCCTTTTCCCGCCCTTCGATCCCTATGATCGCAACAGTCCGGACGGCGGGCCGCCGCGGCGGCGGATCGGCCGCCTACCGGTGCGCATGATCATCCCGAGCCTCATCACGCTGCTCGGCCTCAGCCTCGGCATGATGTCGATCCGGCTGTCGATGGAAGGGCGCTACGACGTCGCGGTCGGCGCGATCATCCTCGCCGGGCTGCTCGATGCGCTGGACGGGCGGGTGGCGCGGTTCCTGAAGGCGACCTCGCGCTTCGGCGCCGAACTCGACTCGCTGTCCGATTTCCTCTGCTTCGGCTGCGCACCGGCCCTGCTGCTCTACAGTTGGACCCTTCACGACGTGAAGACCTTCGGCTGGATCGCCGCGCTGTTGTTCGCGATCGCCGCCGCCCTGCGCCTCGCGCGCTTCAACGTGATGCTGACGTCCGAGCAGAAGCCGGCCTGGCAGGCGAATTTCTTCGTCGGCGTACCGGCCCCGGCGGGAGCCATCCTCGCCTTGCTGCCGGTGTCGCTGGCACAGGTGTTCCCCGACGTCGACCCGCCCGAGGTGGCGACCCCGCTGGTCGCGCTCTATCTCGTCTTCGTCGGCATCCTGATGGTGTCGCGGGTGCCGACGTTCTCGGGAAAGAAGATGGGTGGCATCCGCCGCGATCTGGTGATCCCGCTGCTGGTCGCCTTCGTGCTGCTCTGCGCGCTCGCCGTCAACTTCCCCTTCGAGATGCTCGCCGCCGGCACCCTGATCTACCTCGTCATGCTGCCACTCGGCTGGCGCAGCTGGAACAAGCTCGCCCGCCTGCACGGTGCGACGGCCGAGGCCGTGACGCTCGACCTCGCGCCCGACGAGGGCGAGGAGGAGGCCGAGAACGACGCCGATTCGCCGGGCGGCTCCACTTCCGGCTCCACTTCCGATCGACCCGGGCCCCGCTTCTGAGCGGAGCGAGCGTGCTCGCGGGCCCCCATCACGGCGGCGTGACGGGGTGGTCTTTACGGTGGGCATGATCTTGCGTTAAGACTTGCGCGACGGGGACGGAACGCGCGACGACGCACCGCTCTTCTCCAAGGCCCGCCCGGACGGGACGGCGGGACCCTACGAACAACCCATCGCGGAACCGCCCGAGGCCTTCGGGTCCGGCGCTTCGCGGTGAATTTCTGGCAGGGAAGGGCGTTTCGGCCGCCGAACCCATGGGTGCCAAAATTCGAGTTAACGTCTCGTTAATCACTGAATGATCATGGTGTTCCACGGGATTCGAGGAATGACGCGATTTGTTTCGATCTTTCGCGACAGCGATGGAGCGGGACGCTTCGGGGCCGGGCGCGTCGGTTTGAAGGTTTTCGACGAATGAACGAACGGGACCGGCTTGCCTCGGGCGGCGTATGCCGCCGGACCGCCAGGCGCAACGTCAAGCTCGTGGCCACGGCGCTGCTGACCACCCTGTGCCTCGCCGGCTGTGCCTCCACCCCCGGCAAGATTTCCTCCAAGACCGCTGCCGCGAAAGCCCAGGTCGATCCGAAATACGGCGTGAAGCCCAGCCCCCGCGTCGTCGCCGAGGGGCCGATCCCCAAGGGCGGCGGCCGCGAGATGGTCGGCAAGCCCTATCAGGTCGCCGGCAAACGCTACGTTCCCAAGCACGACCCGAACTACACCGCCACCGGCCTCGCCAGCTGGTATGGCGACGCCTTCCACGGCCGCTACACGGCCAACGGCGAAATCTACGACATGACGCACCTGTCGGCCGCGCACACCACGATGCCGCTGCCGTCCTATGCCCGGGTCACCAGCACCGACACCGGCCGCTCCGTCATCGTCCGCGTCAACGACCGTGGCCCGTTCCACGGCAAGCGCATCATGGACCTTTCCAAGCGCGCCGCCGACATGCTCGGCATCCGCCGCGCCGGCGTCGCCAAGATCAAGGTCGCCTACGTCGGCCCGGCGCCGAAGGAGGGCGACGACACGCCCTTCCTCGTCGCCTCCTATCGCGGCCCCGCCGCCCCCGCGACCGTCGACGCTCCGGCGACGATGATCGCCCGCAACGACGCGGTGCCGGGTGTCACGGCGAAGCCGGCCCCGGCGCGGTCGGCTCCGGCCGCCGTCGCGGTCGCCGCCCCGGTCCAGGTCGCCACCATCACGGCGATCCCGCGCGAGCGCCCGACCGCGAGCTTCGAGACCTACGCCGTGGTCGCCTCGGTCGATCCGGCCGACGCCTTCTCCTCTTCGGTCGCCGACACGATGATGGCGTCGGCGGACGTGCCGACGCTGACGGTCACCCGCGCCGCGGCTTCGGTCTCGGCCACAGGCTTCGATCCCTCGCTCGTCCAGAAGGCGAGCCTCACGGTTCCCGCCCCGGAGGCGGCGCCGGTCGCAGCGACCGTTCCAGTGGCCGCGCCCGCAGTCCAGGCCGGTGTTCCGGCAGGTGCGGACCAGATCGAGATGCTGATCGACCAGCAGTCCGCGCCGGGCGCGGTGCCGCTGCCGCCGACGGCGCCCGTGCTGGCGATGACCAATTCCTACGCCGCCGACCGCATCGACCAGGCCTATGGCGCCTTCGCCGGCTTCGACGGCGGCCTCGCCCTCGCCGATGCGCCAGAAGCGCCCGCCGCCACAGCCCCCGCCGCCACGCCGTCGGCCGCACTGCAGGCCGCCCTCGTCGAAGTCGGCGTCTTTGCCAACCGCGACAACGCCGGCCGGCTCGCCGAGCGGCTTTCCTCCATCGGTTCGGTCGACCTCTCCTCCGTGGTCTCCGGCGGGCGCGAACTGACGCGGGTCCGGATCACCGCGCTCGCCGCGGGCGTCAGCCCGGCGATGGCGGTCGAGGCCGCCGTGAAAGCCGGCGCGACGGGCGCTTTCGCCCGCAACTGAGGGGCCGCTCCATGAGAGGCGGGAGATCGGACGCCGGTCGGCGCGTCGCCCGTCCCGCCGCGGTCCGATCCCTCACCGCGCGCGTCGCCATCGCGTTTCTCGCCCTGCAACTGGCCGCCGGCGCCGGTCCGGCCTCGGCGCTCCAGACCAAGGCGCCCCGCGCCCTCGTCGTCGCCCTCGACAGCACCTCCGTGCTGGCATCGACCGGGCACGAGGAGGCCTTCGCCCCCGGCAATCTCGCCAAGCTCGTCACCGCCGCCGTGGTCGCCGAGGCGATCGCCGCCGGCGAGACCACTCCGGACACGCGGTTCGCCGTCAGCGAGCACGCCTGGCGCACCGGCGGCGCCCCGGCGCGGGTCACCACCATGTTCGCCGCGGTTCGCTCGCAGGTGGCCGTCGCCGACCTGATGCGCGGCCTCGTCGTCCACTACGCCAACGACGCCGCCATCGTCCTCGCCGAAGGCATCGCCGGCGGCGAGGCGGCCTTCGCCGAACGGATGAACGCGCTCTGCGAGCGGCTCGGCATGGCGGGCAGCCACTTCGCCAACCCGACCGGATTCCCCGACCGCGCGGCGCGGACCACCCTGTCCGACATGGAGCGGCTGGTGAGATGGATGCGGGCCGAACATCCCGATCTGCTGGCGCTCTACGCCGTGGACGCCTTCACCTGGAACAAGATCACCCAGCGCAACAAGACCGACGCCATCCGCGACGTGCCGGGCGTCGTCGGCCTCTCGCTGGCCTACGAGGAAAGCGCCGGCTTCGGCGGCGTCCTTCTCGCGGTCCGCGGCGAGCGTGCGGTCTTCATCGGACTGAGCGGGCTTCCTCGCGAGGAGGATCGCAGGCGCGAGATCGCCGTCCTCGTCGGCGCCGTCTTCGACGGCTATCGCACCGTCGAGGTCTACGGCGCGGGCGAGAGGGTCGGGACGGTGCGGCTGCACGGCGGAGCCGAAGATCAGGTCGCGGTGGCGTCCGATGCCGCGGTCAGGGTGACGGTTCCGATCGACGAGGCCGAGGCGATCTTCGCGCGGATCGTCTACGAGGGACCGGTGCCGGCGCCGGTGAGGCGCGGCCAGCCGGTCGGCGAACTCGAGATCGGGGCGGGCGGTCAGGTGCTGCGCCGGGTGCCGCTTGTCGCGGCCGACGACGTTCCGCTCGCCGGGCTGAGCAAGCGGGCGGGCGACGGGGTGCGCGAGCTGATGTTCGGCTGGTGGTGAGGCGGAGCCGCGGCGGGACGGCTGCGAAGGGCTTTGCAGCACGCCGGCGAGCTGACATATGGTCCGGCGGGGAACGGCCGGCGACGGCGGGGCCGGGGACGGAAAGGTTGGACGTGAGCGGGCAGGGCGGCTTCTTCATCACCTTCGAAGGCGGGGAAGGCGCCGGCAAGACGACGCAGATCCGTCGTCTGGCGCGGCTGCTCGCCGAAGGAGGCCGCGAGGTCGTCGTCACCCGGGAGCCGGGCGGTTCGCCGCGGGCCGAAGCCATCCGCGAGCTGCTGCTGTCGGGCCGGGCGAAGCCGCTCGGGGCGCTGGGCGAAGCGCATCTCTTCGCCGCCGCCCGGATCGACCACGCCGCCGAGACGATCCGGCCGGCGCTCGAGCGGGGCGCCATCGTGCTCTGCGACCGCTTCCTCGATTCGACCCGGGTCTACCAGGGCCTCGCCGGCGGCCTCGACGCGGCGACGATCGCCGCCCTCGAGACCGCCGCGGTCGGATCGCTGCGGCCCGACCTCACCCTCGTGCTCGACCTTCCCGTCGCAGTCGGCCTCGGCCGTGCCGGCCGCCGGGCCGGCGCCGCCGACCGCTTCGAGGCCGACGACGTCGCCGTTCACGAGGCCCGCCGCGCCGGCTTCCTCGCCATCGCCGCGGCCGAGCCGGACCGCTGCCGCGTCGTCGACGCTTCGCGGGACGAGGAGGCGGTCGCCGCCGACATCGCCGCGATCGTCACCGCCCGTCTCGCCGGCGCGCAGGAGCGGGCGGATGGTTGAGACCTCCGGCCTGCCGCCCGAGGCCGACGCCATCGAGGGCGTGCCGCTGGCGCGCGAGCAGCCGGACGTCATCGGCCACGACGACGCGGCGGCGACGCTGGTGGAGAGCTATCGCAGCGGGCGCATGCACCACGCCTGGCTGGTGACGGGGCCGAAGGGTATCGGCAAGGCGACCCTCGCCTTCCGCTTCGCCCGCTACGCGCTGTCCTCGCCCGACCCGGCGACGGCGGGCGCGGCGATCGCCGACGTCGATCCGCGTGTCGAGGCCATGGTCGCGCGCGGCTCGCACCCGAACCTCCTGCACCTCGCTCGTGGGCTCAACCAGAGTCGCGACCGATATCTGACGGTTCTTTCGGTGGACGAGGTGCGCCGGACGCTGCCGTTCTTCGGCAACAGTTCGGCCGTGCGCGGTCCGCGCGTCGCCATCGTCGACGCGGCTGACGACATGAACGTCAACGCTGCCAACGCCTTGCTGAAGATGCTGGAGGAGCCGCCGCCGCGGGCGATCTTCCTGGTGCTCTGCCACGCGCCCGGCCGTCTTCTGCCGACCATCCGCTCGCGCTGCCGGCGGCTGGCGCTCGACCCGCTCGGGCCGGACGACCTCCTCGCCGCGCTGGCACGCCTCGGCTTGGAGGTGCCGCCCAGTGACCGCGACCTGCTGCTGCGCATGGCGGAGGGCAGCGTGCGGCGGGCGGTCGAGTTCCTCTCAGGCAACGGACCGGCGCTGGGCGCCGCCTTCGACGCGCTCGCAGGGGCCTTTCCGTCCATCGACCGCAAGGCGCTGCATCGCTTCGCCGACATGGCCGCCGGACGCAAGGGGCAGGACGAACTCGGCCTCGTCGGCGAGCTGGCCCGGGCCTGGCTCAGCGACCGGCTGCGGGCGCGGGCCGGATCGCCGGCGACGGCGCTGATGCCGCTGACGACGGCCTGGGGCCAGGTCGGCACCGTGCTCGCCGAGACCGAGGGCCTCGGCCTCGACCGCAAGCAGGCGGTCGTCGAGATCGTGCAATCCCTTGCGGACTGTGCCCGCGGCTAGTATCGAGGGGCCGCGCCGCAGGCCGAAGGCCCGGGACACCCGCGCCGGCGCGCAGAGGAAAGCCCCAGCCGACATGAAACCGACCTTCTACGTGACGACCGCGATCTCCTACCCGAACGGCGCGCCCCACATCGGCCACGCCTACGAGGCCATGGCGACCGACGCGATCGCCCGGTTCATGCGGCTGGACGGGCACGACGTCTATTTCCTCACCGGCACCGACGAGCACGGCATCAAGATGCTGCAGACCGCGAGGCGCCTCGGCCTCGAGGCGCGCGAACTCGCCGACCGCAACGCCGGCGAGTTCAAGGCGATGGTCGAGATGCTCGGCTGCTCCAACGACGACTTCATCCGCACCACGGAGCCGCGCCACCACGAGGCGAGCCGGGCGATCTGGGAGCGGATGAAGGCGAACGGCGACATCTACCTCGACAGCTACGCCGGCTGGTATTCGGTGCGCGACGAGGCCTTCTACGGCGAGGAGGAGACCGTCGTGCGCGACGGCATCCGCCTCGGCCCGCAGGGCACGCCGGTGGAGTGGGTCGAGGAGAAGAGCTACTTCTTCCGCCTCTCGGCCTACCAGGACCGGCTGCTCGCCCACTACGAGGCCCATCCGGAGTTCATCGGTCCGGCCGAGCGGCGCAACGAAGTGGTGAGCTTCGTCAGGGGCGGGCTCAAGGATCTCTCGGTCTCGCGCACCACCTTCGACTGGGGCATCCCGGTGCCGGGTGACCCGGAGCACGTGATGTACGTGTGGGTCGACGCGCTCACAAATTACATCACCGGAGTCGGTTATCCTGATGAAAAGTCTGATCTTTTCCAGAAATATTGGCCGGCCGCCCTGCACGTGATCGGCAAGGACATCGTCCGCTTCCACACCGTTTACTGGCCGGCCTTCCTGATGTCGGCCGGGGTCGAGCTGCCGAAGCGGGTCTTCGCCCACGGCTTCCTGTTCAACCGCGGCGAGAAGATGTCGAAGTCGGTCGGCAACGTCGTCGGGCCGAAGCAACTCGTCGACGACTACGGCCTCGACCAGGTCCGCTACTTCTTCCTGCGCGAGGTCTCGTTCGGCCAGGACGGCAACTACAGCCACGAGGCGATCGTCGCGCGCATCAACGCCGACCTCGCCAACGACCTCGGCAATCTGGCCCAGCGGTCGCTGTCGATGATCGCCAAGAACCTCGACGGCGTGCTGCCCGAGCCCGGCGCCTTCGCGCCGACCGATCTCGCCATCCTCGAGCGGGCCGACGCCATGCTCGGCCTCTGCCGCGAGGCGATGGCGACGCAGCAGATCCACGGCGCGCTCAACGCCGTCTGGGCCGTGGTGGCCGAGGCCAACCGCTATTTCGCCGGCGAGGCGCCCTGGGCGCTGCGCAAGACCGATCCGGCGCGGATGGGCACCGTGCTCTACGTCACCGCCGAAGTGATCCGCCAGGTCGCGATCCTCGCCCAGCCGGTGATGCCGGCCTCGGCCGGCAAACTGCTCGACCTGCTCGCCGTCGACGCCGAGGCGCGCGACTTCGTCGCCCTCGGGCCGGGCGGCCGCCTCCCCGGCGGGCGAACCCTCCCGGCGCCACAAGCGGTGTTCCCGCGCTACGTCGAACCTGCCGTCGCCGCCGACTGAGGCCGTCCGCGGGACCAGACACGAAGGCTCCGCGGTCGGCGACGATCGCGGGGCCTTTTTCGTCGGGGACGGGGCTGGCGGCGCGCGGGCTTTCGGCCCGTCGGCCACCGGTCGCGGGAGCGCGGCCAGGTCGGCCGGCGGCACTGGCGCGGATCCGGTGCGGACGCGAGGATCGCGGCGAACACCCGCGGCCTCTCGACAGCCGCAGGGCCGGGGGCTATCTGAGGCATGACTTCCGCCTAGAGCCATGCTCCAGCCAGGGAACGCCCACCTTGATGGTCCGCCTCGTCGACAGCCACTGCCATCTCGATTTTCCCGATTTCGCCGAGGAGCTCGACGCGATCGTCGAGCGCGCCCGCGCCGCCGGCCTCTGCCGGATGGTGACGATCTCGACCCGCATCCGCCGCTTCGACCGGCTGAAGGCGATCGTCGACACCTATCCCGACGTCTACTGCTCGATCGGTACTCATCCTCATAACGCACATGAGGAACTTGACGTAAAAGTTGATGAAATCGTCGAGATTTCCAAACTTGAGAAAGTGGTTGCGATCGGCGAGGCCGGGCTCGACTACTTCTATGACAACGCCCCGCGGGAGGCGCAGGCTCAGGGGCTGCGTACGCACATCGCCGCGGCGCGGATGACAGGCCTGCCGCTGGTGATCCATTCGCGCGACGCCGACGACGACATGATCGCGATCCTGGAGGAGGAGACCGCGAAGGGCGCCTTCCCGGCGCTGCTGCACTGCTTCTCCTCCGGACGGCGGCTCGCGGAGGCCGGCGTCGCCCTCGGCCTCTACGTCTCCTTCTCGGGCATCCTGACCTTCAAGCGGTCCGAGGAGATCCGGGCCATCGCCGCCGACATTCCGGCCGACCGGCTGCTGGTCGAGACCGACGCCCCCTATCTGGCGCCGCTGCCGCACCGGGGCCGCCGCAACGAGCCCGCCTACGTGGTCGAGACCGCGAAGGTGCTCGCCGAGGCGCGTGGCACCGATCTCGCCTCGATCGCCGAGCAGACCACCGAGAATTTCTTCCGCCTGTTCGCCAAGGTGCCGAGGCCGCAGGACTGATGCCGGCGCTGCACCGCTTCACCATCCTCGGCTGCGGCTCCTCGCCCGGCGTCCCGCGCATCGGCGGCGACTGGGGCGCCTGCGACCCGAACGAGCCGAGAAACCGGCGGCGGCGGGCCTCGCTGCTGATCGAGCGCTTCGCCGAGGACGGCGGCCGCACCGTGGTGGTGATCGACACCGGTCCCGATTTCCGCGAACAGATGCTGTCGGCCGGGATCGGCTGGGCGGACGGCGTCGTCTACACCCACGCCCACGCCGACCACATCCACGGCATCGACGACCTCAGGGCCTTCGTGCTCAATCGTCGCCAGCGGGTCACGATCTACGCCGACGAGGCGACCAGCGACCGCCTGCACGCGGCGTTCGGCTACTGCTTCGCGACGCCGCCCGGATCGAGCTATCCGCCGATCCTCGACGAGGTTCGGATCAAGGCGCTGGTGCCGTTCTCGATCGATGGGCCCGGCGGTCCGATCACGCTGACGCCCTATCGCCAGATCCACGGCGATGGCGAGTCCCTCGGCTTCAAGGTCGGCAATCTCGCCTATTCCAGCGACGTGTCGGCGCTGCCGCCGGAGACCCTGCCGTTGCTGCGGGAGCTCGACGTCTGGATCGTCGACGCACTGCGCTACAATCCCCATCCAAGCCATTTTTCTGTCAACGAATCAGTAACTTGGTCGAGAAAACTGATGACAAGATCGACCTTTCTGACTCACATGCACATCGACCTGGATTACACTGAAATTAAAGGAAAAATCCCATATGATATTCAGCCGTGTCACGATGGCATGACGATTGATATGATGATCTAGTTCATTAATTCCTACTATCCTATTGAAATTCCGTTGATATCGTTGTTTTCAAGACATTAGAAAAACCTTGTAATGAATGGTTATATTTATAGGAATTACTTTCGGCAGTTTGACTCCGGGATCTGGGGTCTCTTAGAGAAGTAGCGTAACCTAATGCAACGTTTCGTTATTTGACCCTCGTCTCGGCGATCTCGCCACTCGCCCGGTCGCTTGACGTCTGCTTGGGAGTTGTCGGATACACGAGGCGACGAGGCGGGCGGGCGCGGTTGCGCGGACGATGCGCGCGTCTTCGGATCCATTGTGGCGAGCGAAACGCGGGCCGCGGCCGGTCGTGTCCGCCCAAGGACACCCGAACCGGACGAGGCGGCCGGCGCGGCGGGGACTTCATGAGGCTCAGGCTCTACAACACGCTGACCCGGTCGAAGGACGACTTCCGGCCGATCGATCCCGCCAACGTGCGGATGTACGTGTGCGGGCCCACGGTCTACGACTACGCCCACATCGGCAACGCCCGCCCGGTCATCGTCTTCGATCTGCTCTACCGCCTGCTGCGCCATCTCTACGGCGCCGATCACGTCACCTACGTGCGCAACATCACCGACGTCGACGACAAGATCAACGCGCGGGCGGCGAGCGAGCACCCCGACCTGCCGCTCAACGAGGCGATCCGCCGGGTGACGAGCGTCACCGAGGCGCAGTTCATGGCCGACGTCGGCGAGATCGGCTGCCTGCCGCCCACCGCCCAGCCGCGGGCGACCGAGCACATCGCCGATATGACCGCGCTGATCGAGCGGCTGATCGCCCGCGGCGTCGCCTATGTCGCCGAGGACCACGTGCTGTTCTCGCCGTCGGCGATGAACGGGCGCAGCGGGCCACGCTACGGCGCCCTGGCGCGGCGCTCGCTCGACGAAATGCTGGCGGGTGCCCGGGTCGACGTCGCGCCCTACAAGCGCGATCCGATGGATTTCGTGCTCTGGAAGCCGTCGAAGCCGGGCGAGCCGGGCTGGTCCTCGCCGGCCGGCATCGGCGTGCTCGGCCGTCCGGGCTGGCACATCGAATGCTCGGCGATGTCGATGGCCAAACTGCTCGCCCCGTTCGGCGGCGGCCTCGCCTGCGACGACCCGGCGAAGAACGTCTTCGACATCCACGGCGGCGGCATCGACCTCGTCTTTCCCCATCACGAGAACGAGATCGCGCAAAGCTGCTGCGCCTTCGGAACCGATGTGATGGCCAACGTGTGGATGCACAACGGCTTCCTTCAGGTGGAAGGCGAGAAAATGTCGAAAAGCCTCGGCAATTTCCTGACGATCCGCCAGTTGCTCGCCGACTGGCCGGGTGAGGTGCTGCGCTTCGCCATGCTGCGCAGCCATTATCGCCAGCCGATCGACTTCACGCTCCGCGGCCTCGAGGAGAGCTGGAAGCTGCTCGAGGGCTGGTACGCCTCGGCAGGGGCGAGCGAGGGCTCCAGGCCTGCCGTGGCGGTCGTCGAGGCTCTCGCCGACGACCTCAACACGCCGAAGGCGATCGCCGAGTTGCACGCCATCGACGATGCCGCGGCGCTCGCCGGCTCGCTGCGCTTCATGGGCTTTCTCGGTGAGAGCCCGAAGGCCTTCGCGGCGCGCCGCCCCGTCGCCACGGTCGATACCGCCGAGATCGACCGGGAGATCGCCGCCCGGCTCGCCGCCCGGGCTGCGAAGGATTTTGCGACGTCCGACCGCATCCGCGACGAACTCGCCGCCAGGGGCATCGTCCTCAAGGACGGCAAGGACCCCGCCAGCGGCCGGCCGGTGACGACCTGGGAGATCCGACGGTGACGGTGCGGGAGCGGGAGAGGTGAAGCCGCCGGCCGACCGCTCCGACGGGGCGCCCGGAACCGGCGAGGAAGCGGTCGGCCGCAAGGCGGCGCGACCTGGCCGTCGGTCTGCGCCGTCTCCCGCCTTGCGCTCGCGCGGAATGATGTCGGCGCCGTCCGTCACGGCCACGGCCACCGCCATCGCGGAGCGGCCGCGACGGTCGAAAGGGGCGACACGACCGTCGGAGACGCTGACGCCGCTCGTCGCCGATGACCGTCACCGGCGCGACGGCTGGGACGAGCCGGGGTGAATCTTTCACCAGTTCTGTTCGTATTCGCGCTGACGACGATGGCATCCGGACGCGGCTGCCTCTAAACATGGCAGGGGGCTGACCACGCCGTGGGGACGGCGCGGTCTTCGTTCGCCGGCGGGCAGGCGCCGGACGTCGCTCGTCGCGCCGTCCGTGCCGGTCGGCGATGACGAGGACAACGGGCGACGGTGCCCCTTCGAGAGAAGGTGCCGCGCCTTCGGGCATAGGGAGGAAGGGCATGGCGGATCGTCTCTCCGGCGGCTGCCAGTGCGGCGCCGTCCGCTTCGCCGTGGCGGGGCGGCTCGGTGACGCCTCGATCTGTCACTGTCGCATGTGCCAGAAGGCGTTCGGTGGCTTCTTCGGGCCGCTCGTATCCGTGCGCGGGGCCGAGGTGGCGTGGACGCGGGGCGAGCGGGCGATCTTCCGCAGTTCCAACCTGGTCTCGCGCGGCTTCTGCGCGGCCTGCGGCACGCCGCTGACCTACGAGGCGCCCGACGGCATGGCGCTCGCCATCGGCGCCTTCGACCGGCCGGAGGCGATCGTTCCGACCGTGCAGTACGGGCTCGAGGCGAAGCTGCCCTACGTCGACGATCTCGCAAGGCTCTCGGGTACCCGGACCGAGGAGGACGCCGCGGCCACCGACTTTCTCGCCCGGCTGGTCTCCTTCCAGCATCCCGACCACGACACCGCGCAATGGCCCGCCGCGACCCCACTTTCCTCAGACGACTCCAAGACGCGAGACAACGACGCATGAACTCAACGATGCGCACCCTCTATCCGCCGATCGAGCCGTGGGCGGCCGGCCACCTCGCGGTCGGCGACGGCCATGAAGTCTACTGGGAGATCTGCGGCAATCCGCAGGGCAAGCCGGCCGTGTTCCTCCACGGCGGCCCCGGCGGCGGCTGCAACGCGATGCAGCGGCGGCTGTTCGATCCCGAGCGTTACTGCGTGCTGCTGTTCGACCAGCGCGGCTGCGGCCGCTCGCGCCCGCACGCCGGCCTCGAGGCCAACACGACCTGGCACCTCGTCGACGACATCGAGCGGCTGAGGGCGGTGATGGGCGCCGAGAAGTGGCTGGTGTTCGGCGGCTCGTGGGGCTCGACGCTGGCGCTCGCCTACGCGGAGAAATTTCCCGAGCGCTGCTCGGAGATCGTCCTGCGCGGCATCTTCACCCTGCGCAAGCGCGAACTCGACTGGTACTACGCCGGCGGGGCGGCGCGGATCTATCCCGACAAGTGGGAACGTTTCGTCGAGCCGATCCCGGAAAGCGAGCGAGGCGACCTCGTCGCCGCCTTCCGCCGCCGGCTGATCGACCGGGACCGTGCGGTGCGGCTCGAGGCGGCCAAGGCCTGGAGCGTGTGGGAAGGCGAGACCATCACCCTGCTGCCCGATCCGCGGATGTCGCAGGCTTTCTCCGCCGACGACTTCGCGATCGCCTTCGCCCGGATCGAGAATCATTATTTCACCCATGCGGGATGGATGGAGGAAGGCCAGCTGATCCGCGACGCCGGCCGGCTGCGCGGCATTCCGGGTGTCATCGTGCAGGGTCGCTATGATATGGCAACCCCGGTCGAAACCGCCTGGGACCTGCACAAGGCCTGGCCCGAGGCGGATTTCGTGCTGGTCGAAGGCGCGGGCCATGCGGTATCCGAGCCGGGGATCCTCCATCACCTGATCGAGGCGACCGACCGTTTCGCGGAGAAGTGAGCCGCGGACGGGGCGGGGCGGCGAGCCTCGCCGCCGCCTCCAACGAAGGCCGCGCCGGGAAACCGGCGTGACGACCATGACCGAACGCCTCTTCCTCTACGACACCACCCTTCGCGACGGCGCCCAGACCAATGGCATCGACTTCGGCCTCGAGGACAAGATCCTCGTGGCGCGGCTGCTCGACGACCTCGGCGTCGACTATGTCGAGGGCGGCTATCCGGGCGCCAACCCGCTCGACGACGCCTTCTTCGCCGAAAAGCGGACCAGCCGCGCGACCTTCACCGCTTTCGGCATGACGAAACGCGCCGGGGTCTCGGTGTCGAACGATCCGGGCGTCACCGCGACGCTCGCCTCCGGCGCGCCGGCCTGCTGCTTCGTCGCCAAGAGCTGGGACTATCACGTCGACGTCGCTCTCAAGACGACGCTCGAGGAAAACCTCGACGGCATCCGCCAGACGGTGGAGGCGGCGGTCGCCGCCGGCCGCGTCGCGATGATCGACTGCGAGCATTTCTTCGACGGCTACAAGGCCAACCCGGACTACGCGCTGGCCTGCGCCCGCACCGCCTTCGAAGCCGGCGCGCGCTGGGTGGTGCTGTGCGACACCAACGGCGGCACGCTGCCCGAGGAGGTCGAGCGCATCGTCGGCGCCGTCGCCGCCGTGGTCCCGGGCGACCATCTCGGCATCCACGCCCACGACGACACCGGCCAGGCGGTGGCCAACTCCCTCGCCGCCGTGCGCGCCGGCGTGCGTCAGATCCAGGGCACCCTCAACGGCATCGGCGAACGCTGCGGCAACGCCAACCTGACGACGCTGATCCCGACGCTGATGCTGAAGGAGCCCTACGCTTCGCACCTTTCGACCGGCGTCACGGCGGAGGGCCTCCAGGGCCTTGCCGCGACCTCGCGTGCCTTCGACGAGATCCTCAACCGGGCGCCCAACGCCCATGCGCCCTATGTCGGCGCCGCCGCCTTCACCACCAAGGCCGGCATCCACGCCTCGGCGATCCTCAAGGACCCGCGCACCTACGAGCACGTGACGCCGGAGAGCGTCGGCAACCGCCGCCGCGTGCTGGTCTCCGACCAGGCGGGCAAATCCAATCTCCTCGCCGAACTCGCAAGGCTCGGCGTCGAGGTCGACAAGGCCGACCCGAAGCTCGACACGCTGCTGCGCCTCGTCAAGGAGCGCGAGGCGCGGGGCTTTTCCTACGAGGCGGCCGACGCCTCCTTCGAACTGCTGGCCCGGCGCACCCTCGGCACCGTTCCGACCTTCTTCGACGTCACCAGCTACCGGGTGATGGTCGAGCGGCGCTACAACGCCATCGGCGAACTCGTCACCGTGTCCGAGGCGGTGGTCAAGGTGACGATCGACGACGAGACGCGGATGTCGGTGGCCGAGGGTAACGGCCCGGTCAACGCCCTCGACGGCGCGCTGCGCAAGGACATCGGCAAGTACCAGGACGAGATCGCGACGCTCGAACTGGTCGACTTCAAGGTCCGCATCCTCAACGGCGGCACCGGGGCCGTCACCCGCGTGCTCATAGAGAGCGTCGACACCCGCACCGGCCGGCGCTGGATGACCATCGGCGTCTCGGAGAACCTCGTCGACGCCTCCTTCGACGCCCTCGTCGATTCGATCACCTACAAGCTGCTGAAGAACGGTCACGCCGGGCGGTGAAGTCGGAAAAGCGGGGAGGGCGGCCGGGCATGGGGACCGGCCCTTCGGCCGAAACTTGAATTTGCGCCTCAATGTTCCTATTGCTGCCGGCCGGTGCTGCGCGGGACGGGGCGATGGACGTGGACGGCTTCTGGAACCGGCTCGGGGACCACGGCGAACGGACGGCGCTCGTCCTGTCGGACCGATCCTGCGTCAGCCATGCCGACCTCGCCCGCCGGGCCGGGGACTTCGCCGCCGCGCTCGGCCGCGGTCGCCTCCTCGTCGCCGTGGAGATGGCACCGTCGGTCCACGCGGTGGTCGCCTGGCTCGGGGCGCTGGCCGGCGGGCACGCCGTCGTGCCGCTGCCCGCCGGCGACGGCGACCAGCGGGCTTTCGTGACGCGGCGACTGGCGCCGGACGTGGTGGTGCGACCCATAGGCGGGCGCTGGCGCCGCGAGCGCGGCGTCGGGGACGGCGGCGACCTTCATCCCGACCTCGCGCAGGTGATGACGACCTCCGGCAGCACCGGCGCCGGCAAGTTCGTCCGGCTCTCGGCCGCGGCCGTCGACTCCAACGCCCGCTCCATCGCCACCTCGCTCGCCCTCGGTCCAGACGACCGGGCCGCGCTGGTGCTGCCGCTGCACTACAGCTACGGCCTCTCGGTCCTCGCCTCGCACCTTGCCGCCGGCGCTTCGGTCGACCTCGGCTTCGGTTCGGTGCTCGATCCGGATTTTATCGACCGCCTCGCGACATCCGGCTGCACCGGCCTCTCCGGTGTGCCCTACACCTTCGAATTGCTCGAGGGCGTCGGCTTTCGCGAGCGCATGCCGGCGACCCTCGCGGTGATGACCGTTGCGGGCGGTCGTCTGGAGCCGCGGCTGGTCCGGCTCTACGACGAAACCCTGCGCCGGCGCGGCGGGCGCTTCCATGTCATGTACGGCCAGACCGAGGCGACCGCCCGCATCGCCGTGCTGCCACCGGAACGCGCGGCGGACGCACCGGACCGCATCGGCACCGCCATCCCCGGCGGAAGGCTCCACCTCGTCGACGAGGCCGGCCGAACGATCGAGGGCGCCGGCCGGGTCGGCGAACTCGTCTACGACGGGCCGAACGTGATGATGGGCTACGCCGAGGAGCGGGCCGATCTCGCCCGCGGACCCGAGATGGCACAGCTCGCCACAGGCGATCTCGCCGAGCGCGACGCCGACGGCCTTTTCCGGATCGTCGGCCGCAAGGCGCGGTTCTCCAAGATCGCCGGCTTGCGCGTCGGACACGACGCCCTGGAAGCGATGCTGGCGCGGTCGGGCGTCGAGGCGGCCGTCACCGGAGACGACCGTGGCCTGAACGTCGCCTATGTCGGCAGGGACAGCGACGAGACCGTCCGCCGCGAGGTCGCGAAGGCGGCGGGCGTCACCCTTCGGCATGTTCGCGTGGCGGCGGTTCCGGCCCTGCCGAGGACCTCGGCCGGCAAGATCGACCTTCCGGCCGTCCGCGGGCTCTTCGCAGACCGGGAAAAAGGCGAGACGATCGCCGCCGCCTTCCGCGAGGCCTTCTGGCCGCACCGGGTGCGGGACGGCGACAGCTTCGCCGCGCTCTCCGGCGATTCGCTGCGCTACGTCGAACTCTCCTGTGTCCTCGAACGCCGCCTCGGCCGGATTCCCGATGGGTGGGAGCGGATGTCGGTCGCCGAGCTTTCCCGGCTCGAACCCGCGAAGCCTTCGGCAACGACGGCGGTGCGCACCGACCTTCTGATCCGGGCCCTCGCGATCCTGATGGTGGTCGTCCAGCACGAGACGCTGTGGCCGATCCCGGGCGGGGCGGCGGCGATGATGGTGCTGATCGGCTTCGGTCTCGCGCGCTTCCAGATGGCGGCGCTCGCCGCCGGGCAGGCGGGTCGGTTGCTGCGGCCGCTGCTGTCGGTACTGGTGCCCTACTACGCGATCGTCGCCGGTTACGCGTTGGCCTGGGGCGAGGTGCCGTGGGCCTCGGTCTTCCTCGTCGGCAACGTCGGCTTCGCCGATCCCGAGCGGCACTCGATGGTGCCTTTCCTCTACTGGTTCGTCGAAGCCTACGCCCAGACACTCGTTCTCGTCGTCGCGATCTTCGCGATTCCCCGGGTGCGGGCACTGGCGAGGAGCGATCCGTTCGCGTTCGCGCTGGCCCTGCTCGCCGCCGCCCTTCTGATCCGCATCGCCGGCCAGGGGCTGGTGCGGGCGGACGGGCGCCAGATCTTCGCGCTCCACTGGGTGCTGCACCTCTGCGCATTCGGCTGGTGCGCCGCGGTGGCCGACACCGCGCGCCGGCGGGCGATCGTGCTCGCGCTCGCGCTGGTCGCCATGCCGGCGGTCGCGATCGCCGGCGGCAACTGGATCGGCTCGTGGGTGAAGTTCGGCTCACAGGTGGCGGTGATCGCGGCGCTGCTCTACGTGCCGGCGGTCCGCCTGCCGGCCAGGGGCGCGAGGATCGTCCTCGCCGTCGCCGTGGCGAGCTATCCGATCTACCTCGTCCATCGCTTCGTGCCCGAAGTGCTGCTCGCGCCGTGGCAGGGGGCGGTGCCGGCGCCGGTGTTCCAGGCGGTGTCCGTGGTTGGCGGCGTCGGACTCGGCGCCGTGGTCTTCGCGCTCACGAAGGCGCTGCGGGGCCGTCTCGCGATCCGCGGCATGCTTCCGAAGCGGACACCGGGCCTTTCGGCCGAACGGCGGGCGGCCGGACCGCGTTGAAGTCCTACGTGGGATCGTTAAGCCGGGCGGCGGGCTGGCCGAGACGCTCGACCTCGAGGCGGGACCGGGGCGGCCTACATCCGCTCCAGCGATTCCCGGTTGCCCTCGAGTTCGCTCTCGGTATAGCCGGCCGCGGCCTCGACGATGGTCGGGACGATGGCTTCCGCGTCGGTGACGGTGAGGTAGCGCAGCTCGAAGCCGGGGCGGATGAAGGATTCCTCGGCCATGTGGGTGAGGAGGTGGGTGAGCGGTGCCCAGAAGCCGTCGACGTCGGCGAGGACGATCGGCTTGGCGTGGCGGCCGAGCTGGGCCCAGGTCATCTGCTCGACGACCTCCTCGAGCGTGCCGATGCCGCCGGGCAGGGCGACGAAGGCGTCGGACTGCTCGAACATCAGCCGCTTGCGGGTGTGCATGTCGTCGACGACGACGAGGTCGTCGACGCCGTCGAGCATGCGCTCGCGGTTGACCAGGAACTCCGGGATGATGCCGGTGACCTCGCCGCCGGCTTCGAGCACCGTGCGGGCGACGGTGCCCATGAGGCCGATCGAGCCGCCGCCGTAGACGAGGCGGATGCCGGATTTCGCCATCGCCCGGCCGAGGACGCGGGCGGCGGCCGCGTGGGCCGGATTGCGGCCCGTCGAGGAGCCGCAGAAGACGCAGATGCTCTGAATGATCGCCATGGATCTGGTGTCGCATCGCGAAAGGACGTCGTCAAGCGCGGCGAGACCGTTGTTCGACCGGAGAGAATCAACCGCGAAGAGCGGCGGGGAAATCCGGATCGGTGTCACCGTTCACGGGACTTCGAACGCACGGGCGAGAGGATGGTTCGCGGCCACCCGGATGGCGGACCGGCGCGATGCCGTGGCATCCCTGCATCACCGGAGCGCGGCAGTGGCGGATTTCGATGGAGAGCCGGGAAAACCGCCTCGCGTGTGACATGGCGCCCCTTGCTGGCCCGGAACCGAAGGTATAAGCCGAAACGAGTATTTCCGCGGTGCGGTCGACAGGGTTCGCCGCCGGGGGGTGGGGAACCAGGGGCGAGCGTGCTGGCGGCGGCGCGACGCTTCGAGACGTCTTGCGAAGATCCGGCGAGAGCCCCGGGTCGATGGCTGACGACAGTCCGGCAGGCCCTTTCCTGTCCCGAAGCGCGGAGACCAGGACGGGATTCGATATGTTGACGCAGCGCAGGTCCGCCCTCGCCATCGCCGCCATCGTCGTCGTGCTGCTGTTCGGGGCGCTCTACGGCGGCGGCTTCGACGCCATCTCCACCCTCCTGCGCGGCAGCGGCGGCGAAACCACGGTCGTCGGCGGTGGTACCGTGCCCGAGGCCGGCGCGCCGGCCACCACCGACGAGGCGGTGCGCGAGCGCGTCGTTCCCGTGTTCGACCTCGTCCGCGTCGAGCCGACCGGCGACGCGGTGATCGCCGGCCAGGCCGAGCCCGCGGACAAGGTCGAAATTCTCTCCAACGACAGGGTGATCGGTTCCGGCACCGCTTCGGCGACCGGCGAATGGGCGATCGTGCTCGCCGATCCGCTGGAGCCCGGCTCCCACGACATCGTCGTCCGCAGCATCTCCGCCGACGGCGCCGGCGCGGTGACGTCGCAGCAGCGCGTCGCGGTTTCGGTGCCGGAGGGCGGGTCGGGCGAGGTGCTGGTCGTCCTCAACGAGCCGGGCGCGGCGAGCGCCGTGTTGCAGCTGCCGAAGGACCAGGCGTCCGCCGGGGCCGCCTCCGCGGGCAAACTCGCCGCGGCCGACGCCGGCTCGGGCGCCGCATCCACGACCGCCGCGACCTCGGCCGAAGTCGCGGCGATCCTGCCGGCGCCGGCGGACGCGGCGGATCCCGCGACGGCCGCCGCCGACGGTATCGAGCCGGCCACCCCCGATTCCGACGCGGCCGCGGGCGCCGGACCCACTCCGGGCGGAGCCGCCGAAATCGCCGGGAACGGGGTCACCGGGAACGGGACCGACGCTGGCGAGAGCGCGCAGGTCGACGCCCCCGCCGGTGTGGCGACGACCGGTGACATGGCCGTGGCGAACGCGCAGCCGGGCGGAACCGCCGACGTAGCAGCCGCGGGGTCCGCTGGCACGAGTGAGCCGTCAGCCCCTTCTACCGCGACATCCACCGGAGCCGAGCCCGCCGGGTCGGCCGCAAAGTCGGATCAGGTCGGTGTCGCCGCCACGGCCGGCGCCGAATCGGCCGCCTCCGAGGCGAGCGCCGCGGGCGGCAGCGATAGCGCCGCGGGTGAGGCGCCTGCGCCGGACACCGCGTCCGCAGCCACGACGGCGGGCTCCGCGACACCGCAGTCCGCGGCCTCGGGCGAGGGTGCCACCGCGCCGGTGACGGCGGCCGACGGCCCGGCTGCAGCCGCTTCGACCTCCGGCGACCTGCCGGCTCCGGTCCGTTCCGATGTCGCCGCATCCGGCACCGTCGCCCCGTCCGAAGGTTCCGCCGTCGTGGCGGTCGCTCCGTCGACCGGGGCCGAATCCGCCACCGCGACGGCCGTGACGGCGCCGGCCGAGAAGCCGGGTTCGATCACCGTCGAGGCGGTCGAGATCGAGAACGAGACCATGCTGTTCGTCGCCGGCGCCGGTGACGGGCGCGGCGAGATCCGGGTCTACGTCGACGACCGGTTCGTCGGTGCCGCCGGGGCGCCCGACCGTGGCCGCTGGATCTTCGAAAAACGCCTCGACGCGGCGCTCGGGCCGGGCGCCCATCCGGTGCGCGCCGACCTCGTCGACGGCAGCGGCACCGTGGTGGCGCGGGCGGAAGTGGTGTTCGACACGCCCGCGGTCGACGTCGCGACGGTCGAGGGCGGCGCTTCGGCCCCGACCGGGGTCGCGGCTTCCGGGAGCGGGGCTGCCGGCGATGGAACCGATGCGGCCGGCGGGACCGCCGCCACGTCGGGAACGGGTACCGGTGAGACCGAGGTCGCGGCCGCCTCGATCGCCGCGAGCGGGTCCGCCAGCGGCGCGGCCGGGGAGGGCGACGCCGTCTCGGCCCGGGTCGGCGAGCCGGCCAAGGTGATCATCCGCCGGGGCGACAATCTGTGGACGATCTCGCGCCGGCTCTACGGCCGCGGGGTCCGCTATTCGACGATCTACCTCGCCAACACCGACCAGATCCGCAATCCGGACCTGATCTATCCCGGCCAGGTGTTCGTTCTCCCGGCGGGCGATGCCAACTGGCCGGCCGACGCCGCGCCGCCGCCGGCGCAGTGATGCCGTCGCCGCGCGACGAACGGCCGTATGGCGTCTTCGCCGTCGCGGGCCTATATGCGGGGCGACCCGACGGGTGACCCCGGCGGAGCTTCGGTTTGGAGCGGGCCGCCGGCCGGGGGCAGGTCGCGTGATCGCTTCCGAAGCCCCCCGGCCCGTCGTCGCCCGAGAGGAGCATTCATGGCAGTCGAGATCATGTCCGGGACGCAGGAGCTCGCAGGAGAGAGCGATCTTCCGCGCCGCCCGCTCGGTTCGGCGATGAAGCGCGGGCTCGCCTGTCGTTGCCCGTCATGCGGCAAGGGCCGGCTGTTCTCGGGCTATCTCAAGGTGACGCCGGTCTGCGCCGCCTGCGGCGAAGACCTCTCGCACCAGCGCGCCGACGACGCGCCGCCCTATTTCACCATCATGATCGTCGGCCACATCCTTGTTCCGATCATCCTCGCCGTCGAGACGGCGATGACGCCGCCGCTGTGGCTGCAGATGACGCTGTGGCCGCTGCTGGCGCTGGTGATGTCGCTCGCCATGCTGCCGATGATCAAGGGCGCCGTGGTCGGCTTCCAGTGGGCGCGTTACATGCACGGCTTCGACCCGCAGGGCGACGCCGACGACTCACGGCTGTTCTTCGCCACGCCCAACAGCGAGGCGGGGATTTCGGGCGGCGCCGCTCGATGACGGTCGCCCTCGACGGCCGCTTCGGCAACCGCGCAAACGCCGACGGCAGCCGACCGGGCTACATCCGGCCCAAGGACGCCGCGACCATCCTCATTCTCGACCGCTCGCTCTCGGGCATCCGCGTCCTGATGGGGCGGCGGGCGGCGAAGGACGCCTTCATGCCGGCGGCCTACGTCTTTCCCGGCGGCCGGGTCGACGCCGAAGACGGTCTCGCCGAGGCGGCGGGCGAGCTCGATCCGGTGATCGAGACCCGCCTGCTCGACCGGATGCGGCCGAAGCCGAGCCGGCGGCGGGCACGGGCGCTGGCGCTCTGCGCGATCCGCGAGACGGCGGAGGAGACCGGCATCCTGCTCGGCCGCGGCGGGCGCGACCACGAAAAGCCGGTGACGGGCGACTGGCAGGTCTTCCGCGAGGCGCGGGTGGTCCCCGATCTTTCGGGCCTGCGCCTGCTCGCCCGGGCGATCACGCCGCCCGGCCGGGTGCGTCGTTTCGACAGCCGCTTCTTCGTGACCTTCGCCGACGCCATCGCCCTCGCGCCGCAGGCGACGCTCGGCAGCGGCGAACTCGAGGACATCGTCTGGCCGACGCTCGCGGAAGCCGACGGGCTCGACCTGCCGCGCATCACCCGTGCGGTGATCGCCGATCTCGTCGCCCGGCTCGACAGCGATCCGACGCTCGCGCCCGAGGGCCCGGCGACCTTCTATCGTCCGGCCGGCGACGGCTTCGTCCGCGAGGCGATCTGATGGCGGAGGGGCTCCCCGATGGCCTTCACCCGGTTCCGCCGGGCAAGCAGGCCACCATCGTCACCTATCTGGAGATGACGGCGCCGCCGGTGCTTCTCCGCCGCCCGGCGCCGGACGGGGTCACCCTCGCGCGGCACGTCGACATAGACGTCTACGCATACCGGGCGCTGTTCCTGCGGATCGGCGGCGACCTGCTGTGGTGGTCGCGCCTCGCCATGGATGACGGGCAGCTGCGCTCGATCCTCACCGACCCCGATGTGGTGGTCTCGGTGCTGGAACGGGACGGCGAGGCGGTGGGGCTGATCGAGTTCGATCACCGCGCCGGCGCCGACGTCGAACTCGCCTTCTTCGGTCTGGTGCCGGGCGTGATCGGCGGCGGCCTCGGCCGCTGGATGATGACGGAGGGGCTCGCCGGCGCCTGGGCGCGGCCGGCGACGCGGCGCGTCTTCGTCCACACCTGCCATTTCGATTCGCCGGCGGCGCTGCCCTTCTACCTGCGCAGCGGATTCTCGGCCTATCGCACCGTCGTCGAAGTTTCCGACGATCCCCGTCTCGTCGGCCTGCTGCCGCGCGAGGCGGCGCCGCAGGTGCCGGTGATCGCGGCGGGCGAGGGCTGAGCGTTCCGGCGTCCACCCGCGATCCGGTTCCGGAGGCCCCGGTCCTTCCGGTCGCCGCGGGTCAGTCCCGCCCCGATTTCCGAACGAGTCCGTGCTCGACGGCGGCGGCGCCGGCGATGCGCTCAAGCAACTGTCCGGCGATGGCGGCGGCGAGGGTGGAGACGGCGTAGGCCCAAAGACCCCATTCGCTGGCTGCGCGGGCGAAGCCGCTGGTCTTGGCCGCGAAGATCACCAGCGCCACCAGCAGCACGTCCATCATCGACCAGCGCCCGAGGGCGTGGAGATGCCGGGCGAGCGCCGGCGCCGCGCCGAGGCCGGCGAGGTGGAGCGCGGCGAGCTTCACCACCGGAAAGGCGACGGAGACGAGGCCGACGACGGCGGCGAGCAGCCGGTCGCCGCCGATCCACAGCCCTGCGATCACGCCGAGCAGCGACGGGGTCTGCGTGAAGAAATAGAGCCGGTCGAGCGCGATCAGCGGCAGCGTCAGGCCGAGGGGCAGGGCGAGGGTCGCGAGCAGCAGAAAGAGGGCGAAGGCGATGCGCAAGGGGGGCTCCGGCGGCTCGTCGCGGACGACGCCTCCCCGGTCCGCGACGCGCTCGGGGGAAACGGCCGCGGCGGCGGAGGGCGAGGACCGTCGATAGCACGACACGCGGCCCCGCGCCGCATCGCGAGCTGGCGCGGGCCGTCCATTGTGGCCGTGGCGGGGGCGCGGAGAGGGGCCGCGAGAACGAGCGCCGCGCCCGGCGCTTTGCGCGGCGGGCGATATTGACATTCGGCGCTTTTCGACTAGTTTGCGCGCCAATCTGCAGCCCTACCCGGGCGGCACCGGCCATGCTGGCCGATCTCCTCGCAATCAGAAGGACCGAGGCGCCATGGCCAAGGCGACGACCATCAAGATCAAGCTTCTCTCGACCGCCGACACCGGCTTCTTCTACGTCACGAAGAAGAACTCGCGCACCATGACCGACAAGATGGTCATGAAGAAGTACGACCCGATCGCGCGCAAGCACGTCGAGTTCAAGGAAGCCAAGATCAAGTGATCCGCCGCCTCCGGGCCGCGTGATCGACGACGAAAGGCGCCTCCGGGCGCCTTTTTCTTTGGTGGCGCGGGGACGACAAGGCGCCCGGCGTGCGGGAGGCTGGCTGGGGATCGTCGACGAGCGAGTCGCCCCCCGAAGGAGGCGGTGTCGTTTGCGGGGGGAAGAGGGAGGATGGTCGGCCGTGGGTCACTGAGGAGGCCACTCTATCCACGGCCGACCAGCCGGCCCTTGCATATTCGGGAGATGCGGCGGACCCGAATACGCCAGGGTTGTTTGACGAGGGACCGGTTCGGGAGATCTTTCGTTCCGGCTTCCGTCGTCGTCTTGAGTTGACAATAGAACAACGGATTTTTAACGCCAATACCTGCGGGGGATGTCGCGCGTTCTATTCAAATTGTTCGTAAATTGTTAAGGTAAACAACCACTCCACGCCGCGAGACGGTTCAGCCCTCTCCCCCGTGGAGGGGCACGTCCGGCAGGCGGCCGTCGGCCCGGGCTTCCTGCCGCAGCCAGTCGCAGAACAGGCGGGCCGGCTCGGTCAGTTCGGCCTCGGTCGGGTGGACGAGGTAGAAGGCCTTCTGTGAGGTGAGGGCGACGTCGATCGGGCGGACGAGGTCGCCACGGGCGATGAAATCCTCGGCGAGTCGCTGGCCGCAGAGAGCGATCCCCTCGCCGCGCAGGGCCGCCTGCAGCAGCACCAGATAGTTGTCGAAGGCGATGCCCTTGCTCTCGGGCGCGGCGGCGAGGTCGACGGAGCGAAAGAAGCTCTCCCAGGTCACCCAGTTCGCGTCGAAGGAGCCGAGGTGCAGCAGCGTCTCGCCGACGAGATCGGCCGGCGTGCGCAGCGGCCGGCGGCCTTCCAGATAGCGCGGCGAACACACCGGCCAGACCTCGTTGCCGAACAGCCGCTCGGCGCGAAGGCCCATCCAGTGGCCGAAACCGTATCGCACTGCAACATCGACGCCGGACGAGACGAGGTCGGAAATCTGCGCCGAGGCGAGCAGGCGCAGGTCGATGTCCGGGTGCTCGACCCGGAATTTCGCCAGCCGCGCCACCAGCCAGTAGGAGGCGAAGCTGACCGAAGCCGCCACCGTCAGCTCCCGGGGCCGGCGCTGGCGGCGGCGGATGTCGGCGCTGGTCGAGGCGATGTATTCAAGACCCATCGTCACGGCGTGGCGCAGTCTTTCGCCCTGCTTGGTGAGCTGGATGCCGCGGGCCTGGCGGGTGAAGAGGGCGACGCCGAGGTCGGCCTCGAGGGTCTGGATCTGCCGGCTGACCGCGGCCTGGGTCAGGCCCATCTCGTTTGCGGCATGGGTGAAGTTGAGGTGACGGGCGGCGGCCTCGAAGATGACGAGGCTGTTGACCGGCGGCAGTGTGCGGCGCAGCGTAGGCATGACGAAAACTCATGGTATGTCAGATTTCCACGCCAATTCCGCGTGGATCGAACGGTCGCAGCATGGACGATGGTTTGCGGCTTGTCTCCCGCAAGCGCAAGGTTTTATCTGTCTCCTCGTCGGCGGCCTCCAGCGAAGCGGGTCATTCCTCCCAACGGCACCCGCTTCGATAGCCATGAGCCGGCCTCGGGTCTATTCCGCGAAACGTGCGTGACGTACGAAGGGATCCGCCCTCCCGGGGACCGGGAGGAGCCACGAGGCGAGGACGCGCGCCGCCGCGCAGAAGAGGGAATGAGATCGATGAGCTTCACCCAGTACAAGCCCGTGGCCACCCGGCTGCAGCGTTCCGAGCTCGCCTGCCCGGGCTCCAACCCGTCGATGATCGACAAGGCCGCCGCCTCCAAGGCCGACTTCGTCTTCCTCGACCTCGAGGATGCCGTCGCGCCCAACGACAAGGAGCAGGCGCGCAAGAACATCATCGAGGCGCTGAACGACATCGACTGGAAGGCCAAGGGCAAGACGGTTTCGGTGCGGATCAACGGCCTCGACACCCACTACATGTACCGGGACGTCGTCGACGTCGTCGAGCAGGCCGGCGCCAGGCTCGACACCATCCTGATCCCCAAGGTCGGCACGCCGCACGACGTCTACATGGTCGAGGCCATGGTGACGCAGATCGAGGAGGCCAAGAAGCTTCCGAACAGGATCGGCCTCGAGGCGCTGATCGAGACCGCGATCGGCATGGCCAACGTCGAGGACATCGCCCGCCAGCACTACACCTCCCGCCTCGAGGCCCTGCATTTCGGCGTCGCCGACTTCGCCGCCTCGCGCCGCTCGCGCACCGTCGTCATCGGCGGCCTCAACCCCGACTATCCGGGCGACCAGTGGCACGCCGCGATCGACCGCATGGTCACCGCCTGCCGCGCCTTCGGCCTGCGCGCCATCGACGGGCCCTTCGGTGACTTCAACGATCCGGACGCCTACATCGCCGCCTGCAAGCGCGCCGCGGTGCTCGGCTGCGAGGGCAAGTGGGCGATCCATCCGAGCCAGATCGAGATGGCCAACGACATGTTCTCGCCGCCGCCGGCCGAGGTCGACCGCGCCCGCCGCATCCTCGTCGCCCTCGACGAGGCCGCCGCCCAGGGCAAGGGCGCGGCCTCGCTCGACGGCCGCATGATCGACGCCGCCTCGGCCCGGATGGCGCAGAACGTCGTCTCGGTCGCCGATACCATCGCGGCGAAGTCGGCTGCGTGAGGACGGCGCCGGTTCGGCGGTGCCGGACTGCCTTCCTCCGCCCCTTCCACCGTCATTCCCGCGAAAGCGGGGATCCAGCGGGCGGCAAGGGAAAGGCCGGAGAGGGCGTCCCGACGGCGCGGCGGCGGCCACCGTCCCTCGAAGGCGGTCCCGCGCGGAGGGCTGGATCCCCGCTTTCGCGGGGATGACGGCGGAGAGGTGGGAGGGGGGCGTCCCTTGCCGCCGCCGGCGGACGTAACCGATGGCGGAGATGTGCGGGGCGGTTCGTCGCTCGCCGCCGCCGGCAGACGTAACGGACGGCGGAGAGGCGGCAGGGTTCGTCCTCTCCGCCGCCGACACGACCGGCGAGCGGCGCCTCCCGGTCCACCGGGAGGAAGGGGACGTCCTTCCTCCGACCGCCCCGTCGAGCCGGGCGCCCCGAAAGAAGATCCCCTCGACAGGAGGAAACCATGGACATTCACGAATACCAGGCCAAGGAGATCCTGGCCAAGTTCGGCGTGCCGATCCCGCGCGGCGGGCTCGCCTACAGTCCAGAACAGGCGGCCTACCGGGCGCGCGAGATCGGCGGCAGCGTCTGGGTCGTGAAGGCCCAGGTCCACACCGGCGGCCGCGGCAAGGCCGGCGGCGTCAAGGTCTGCAAGGGCGAGCACGAGGTCGAGGCCGCCGCGGAGGGCATGCTCGGCCGACGCCTCGTCACCAACCAGACCGGCCCGGCCGGCAAGGGCATCTTCCGTCTCTACGTCGAGGCCGGCTGCAAGATCGACCGTGAGCTCTATCTCGGCTTCGTGCTCGACCGGAAGTCCGAGCGGGTCATGGTCGCGGCCTCGGCCGAGGGCGGCATGGACATCGAGGAGATCGCCGAGAAGCGACCCGAGAGCCTGATCCGCGTCGCGGTCGAGCCGGCCGTCGGCATGCAGGCCTTCCAGGCCCGGGAGCTCGCCTTCGCCCTCGGCCTCGGGCCGGAGGTGCTGTCGGAGGCGGTGACGACCATCCTCGGCTGCTACCGCGCCTTCCGCGACAACGACGCCACCATGCTGGAGATCAACCCGCTTGTGCTGACCGCCGAGGGCCACCTGCTGGCGCTCGACGCCAAGATGAGCTTCGACGACAACGCGCTGTTCCGCCATCCGCACATCGCCGAACTGCGCGACAAGAGCCAGGAGGACCCGCGCGAGACTCAGGCGGCCGACCGCGGCCTCTCCTACGTCGGCCTCGAGGGCGACGTCGGCTGCATCGTCAACGGCGCCGGCCTCGCCATGGCGACCATGGACATGATCAAGCTCGCAGGCGGCGAGCCGGCCAACTTCCTCGACATCGGCGGCGGCGCGACGCCCGAGCGCGTCGCCAAGGCCTTCCGCCTCGTGACGCAGGACCAGAACGTCAAGGCGGTGCTGGTCAACATCTTCGCCGGTATCAACCGCTGCGACTGGGTCGCCCAGGGCGTGGTCAAGGCGGTGGAGATGGCCGGGCTCGACCGGCCGCTGGTCGTTCGCCTCGCCGGCACCAACCAGGAGGAGGGCCGCCGCATCATCGAGGAGAGCGGCCTGCCGGTGATCACCGCCTCCACTCTCGCCGAGGCCGCCGAGAAATCGGTCGCGGCCGCGAGATCCTTCAAGCCGGGAGCGTGACGACCATGTCGATCCTCATCAACAAGACCACGCCGGTGCTCGTGCAGGGCATCACCGGCAAGATCGGCGGCTTCCACGCCGAGGACATGATCAAATACGGCACGCCCGTCGTCGGCGGCGTCACCCCGGGCAAGGGCGGCACCACCGCCTTCGGCGTGCCGGTGTTCAACACCATGAAGGAAGCGGTGGAGAAGACCGGCGCCACCGTCTCCATCGTCTTCGTGCCACCGCCCTATGCGGCCGATTCGATCATGGAAGCGGCCGACGCCGGGGTGAAGGTCGCCGTCTGCATCACCGACGGCATCCCGGCCCAGGACATGATGCGGGTGAAGCGATACATGCGCCGCTACAAGGCGGAGAACCGGATGCGGCTGTTCGGGCCGAATTGCGCCGGCCTCATCACCCCGGGCGAGGCGCTGGTCGGCATCATGCCGGGCCACATCTACAAGCAGGGCCGCGTCGGCATCGTCGGCCGCTCCGGCACCCTCGGCTACGAGGCCGCCTCGCAGCTGAAGGAGATCGGCATCGGCGTCTCGACCTCGGTCGGCATCGGCGGCGACCCGATCAACGGTTCGTCCTTCAAGGACGTCATGGAACTCTTCAACGAGGACCCGGACACCGACGCGGTGATCATGATCGGCGAGATCGGCGGGCCGCAGGAGGTCGAGGCCGGTGAATACATCGCCGCCCACATGAAGAAGCCGGTCTGCGCCTACATCGCCGGCCTCTCGGCGCCGAAGGGTCGCAAGATGGGCCACGCCGGCGCCATCGTTTCCTCGGTCGGCGAGAGCGCGGCCGAGAAGGTCGAGATCCTGCGCGGCCACGGCGTCACCATCGTGCCGACGCCGGCCGAATTCGGCCCGACGGTGAAGAAGCTGCTGGCGGCCTGAGGCCGTCCGTCGCTCGCAGGCTCGGTAACGGTCAGCCCCGTCCGGACATCCTCCGGGCGGGGCTTCGTCATGAAGACGCAACGGAGTGGATCCATTCCAATCTGGTGGCGGCGCGGGCGACCATGCTACAGCTGCCGCAGCGCAGCAGGGACAGAGCCCGGAGCCTCCCATGACGATCCTGATCCTCGGTCTCCTCGTCTTCTTCGCCGTCCATTCCGTGCGGATCGTCGCCCCGGGCGTCCGCGAGAGCGTGATCGCGCGCCGCGGCGCCGGCGCCTGGCGCGGGATCTATTCGGTGATCTCGCTGGTCGGCCTCGTCCTCATCGTCTGGGGCTACGGCCTCGCCCGCCAGGACCCCGTCGTCGTCTACGATCCGCCCTACGCCCTGCGCCACCTCACCATGCTGCTGGTGCTGGTCGCCTTCGTCTTCCTCGCCGTCAGCCAGATGCCTGCGGGCAAGCTGAAGCCGATGCTGAAGCACCCGATGCTGGCCGGGCTCAAGCTCTGGGCGCTCGGCCACCTGCTCGTCAACGGCGATCTCGCCTCGATCCTGCTGTTCGGCAGCTTCCTCGTCTGGGCGGTGGTCGACCGCATCGCCGTCAAGCGCCGGCCGGGCGTCGTGCTGCCGACGCCGGGGCCGATCACCAACGACATCGTCGCCGTGGTCGTCGGCGTCCTCGTCTACGGCCTGTTCGTGTGGAAGCTCCACATCTGGCTGATCGGCGTGCCGGTGATGTGAGGGAGGTGGCGGTGGCTTGTCGCTGCCGTCCGGCACGGCGAGCTCGGAGCACGTTGGCGAGTTCTGAGTTCTTCCGTCTTCACCGGCCTCGAGCCGGTGACCCATTGGCATCACCGGTCGGAACCGCCTCCCCGAACGAAATCGAGAAACGTGTCCAACTCGGTGGGCCGGATGCTGCCGCTCCGCCATTGGGTCGCCGGGTCGAGCCCGGCGATGACGATCGAGGGAAATTGTGGTGGGGCGTCCGGGTCGGCAGGCTGCCCGAGTCTGCGACGGTGGGTGCATTGGACGAGGAGTCATCCCATTCGTTCGGTGACCTGATCGGTAGCAACCGGGCGCGGACCAAACAGCACGGTGGCCGTTCCGCCCGACCTATCCGCAGGCGCCTCGAAAAAAGCCTCCGAAGAAAGCCCCCGAAGCTCAGCCGCCGAAGACCCGCCGTCCGCCGACCCACGTTCCCGAAACCCGTCCGGTGAAGCGGGCGCCTTCGAAGGCGCTGTTCTTGGAGCGCGAGAGGATATCGGCCTCCGTCAGCACCCAGGGCGTCTCGAGGTCGATCAGCGCCAGATCCGCCGGCGCCCCCGGCCTCAGCGTGCCGGCGTCGAGCCCGAGCAGGGCGGCCGGACGGGTCGCCATCGCCTCGACGAGGCGCAGCAACGGCATGTCGCCGCCGTGGACGAGGCGCAGGCCGGCCGCGAGAAGGGTGTCGAGGCCGATGCAGCCGTCGGCGGCCTCTGCGAAGGGCTGGCGCTTGACCTCGACGTCCTGGGGATCGTGGGCGGAGACCAGCACGTCGATGGTGCCGTCGGCGAGGCCGGCGACGAGGGCGAGGCGGTCGGTCTCGGCGCGCAGCGGCGGCGCCATCTTGAAGAAGGTCCGGTAGGCGCCGATGTCGTTCTCGTTGAGGCTGACGTGGGCGATCGAGACCGCCGCCGTCGCGGCGATGCCCTCGCCCTTGGCCCAGCGCATCAGCTCCACCGACTCGGCCGTCGACAGCTGGGCGGCGTGATAGGCCCCGCGCGAGAGCCGGGCGAGGCGCAGGTCGCGCGCCAGCATGATCGTCTCGGCTTCGGCCGGAACGCCCGGCAGGCCGAGCAGGGTCGAGACGGTGCCCTGGTTCATGACGCCGGTGCCGACGAGATCGGGATCTTCGGGATGGTGAACCACCGTCGCCCCGAAGTCGCGGGCGTAGGTGAGGGCGCGGCGCATCACCTGGGCGTTGGTCACGGCGTGGCGCCCGGAGGTGAAGGCGACGGCGCCGGCCTCCTTCAGAAGACCGAATTCCGTCATCTCGCGGCCCTGCTGGCCCTTGGTCAGGGCGGCCATCGGATGGACGCGTACGACGGCGGTGTCACGGGCACGGCGCAGCACGAAGTCGACGAGGGCCGGATCGTCGATGATCGGGTCGGTGTCCGGCATGGTGATGATCGTCGTCACGCCGCCGGCCGCCGCGGCCCGGCTGGCGGTGGCGAAGGTCTCGCGGTGGTCGAAGCCCGGTTCGCCGACGAAGACCCGCATGTCGACGAGGCCGGGGACGACGGCGGCGCCGGCGGCGTCCAGGATCTCCGCGCCCTCGGGTGCGCCCTGACCCGCCGCCGCCGCGCCGGCCGCGACGACGCGGCCCCCGTCGACGATCACCGTGCCGCGTTCATCGAGCCCGCGCGAGGGGTCGACGACACGGGCGTTCTCGATGACGAGGGGGCGCTGGGCGGAGGTCGAACCGGGGTCGGTGGACATGGGCGGCGAGGCTCCAGAGTGGTGTTCTGCGGCGCGGCGGGACTGCGAGCGGCTTTTGCGGCGATCACCCGTTCGGCAGGGTGCGCGCCACCGCCTCCAGCACCGCCATGCGCACGGCGACGCCCATCTCGACCTGCTCGCGGATCAGGCTCTGCGGACCGTCGGCGACGGCGGGGTCGATCTCGACGCCGCGGTTCATCGGGCCGGGGTGCATGACGAGGGCGTCGGGCTTCGCATAGGCGAGCTTCTCCTCGTCGAGGCCGTAGTAGCGGAAATACTCGCGCACCGAGGGCACGAAGCTGCCCTGCATGCGCTCGCGCTGGAGCCGCAGCATCATGACGATGTCGGCGTCCTTCAGCCCCGCCTTCATGTCGGTCGTCACCTCGATGCCGAGGTCGCGGAAGGCCTGCGGCACCAGCGTCGTCGGCCCGACGAGGCGGACCCTCGCGTCGAGGGCGGTCAGCAGCAGGATGTTGGAGCGGGCGACGCGCGAATGCAGGACGTCGCCGCAGATCGCCACCGTCAGGCGCGCGATGCGGCCCTTGTGGCGGCGGATGGTGAGGGCGTCGAGCAGGGCCTGGGTCGGGTGTTCGTGGGCACCGTCGCCGGCGTTGACCACCGAACAGCCGACCTTCTGGGCGAGCAGGGCGACGGCGCCGGCGGCGTGGTGGCGCACGACGATGATGTCGGGGTGCATGGCGTTGAGCGTCATCGCCGTGTCGATCAGCGTCTCGCCCTTCTTCACGGAGGACGAGGCGACCGACATGTTCATGACGTCGGCGCCGAGCCGCTTGCCGGCGAGTTCGAAGGACGACTGCGTCCGCGTCGAGGCTTCGAAGAACAGGTTGATCTGGGTGCGCCCGCGCAGGGTGTCGAGCTTCTTCGACACCTGCCGGCCGACCGCGACGTGGGCTTCGGCGCGGTCGAGGAGATCGGTGATCTCGTGGGGCGAAAGCCCCTCGATGCCCAGAAGGTGCCGGCGGGCGAAGACGGGGAGGAGGGGATCGCGGGACGGTGTCATCAAAAACCGGCTTCTATGGCGGAAAGGCCCACCCCGCAAGGCCGCGCCGGCGAGAATCACGCGCCGTCCACATCGATCCGCCCGCGGCGGCCGATGCTCAGAACAGCCGGCGCGGATCGCCCTCGCGGCCGGCGTGGTGGATGCGGTCGAGAAAGCCCTGCAGGATGAAGGCCGCGGCCATCTTGTCGACGACCTCGCCGCGCCGCCGGCGCGAGGCGTCGGCGTCGAGCAGGGTGCGGGTGACGGCGGTGGTCGAGAGGCGCTCGTCCCAGAAGGCGACCGGCAGGGCGGTGAGCGGGGCGAGGTTGCGTACGAAGGCCCGCGTCGACTGCACCCGCGGCCCCTCGCTGCCGTCCATGTTGACGGGCAGGCCGACGACGAGGCCGCCGACGTCGAGCTTGCCGGCGATGGCGAGCAGCTTCTCGACGTCGGCGGTGAACTTCTTGCGGGCGATGGTTTCGAGCGGCGTCGCGATGCGGCGGCCGACGTCGGAGAGCGCGAGGCCGATGGTCTTCGTGCCGAGATCGAGGCCGAGCAGTCGGGCGTCGCGCGGCAGCGCGGCGACGAAGTCGTCGGGGGATACCGTCTCCTGCCGGGCCACCGTGTCCTCCCCTCCGGCCGCCGATCCGCGGCCGCCGCCGTCAGCTGCGGGTCAGTCCCTTCACCGCCAGCTCTTCGAGATAGTCGCGCCAGAGCTTGTCGTGGCCGGTGCCGAGCCGGTGCAGATAGTCCCAGGTGTAGAGCCCGCTGTCGTGCATGTCGTCGAAGGTGAGGCGCACGGCATAGGTGCCGACCGGGTCGACGCCGACGATGGCGACGTTCTTCTTGCCCGGCACGGTCTTGCGCTGCTCCGGGCTGTGGCCCTGGACCTCGGCGGAGGGCGAATGGACCCGCAGGAACTCCGCCGCGAGCGCGAAGGTCTCGCCGTCGTCGAAGGCGACGGTAAGCGTCTTGCGATCCTTGGAAAGGCGGACTTCGGTCGGCCAGCGGGACGGTTCGGACATGGCGGTCATCCTGCGTGTCGGTCACGGAGCGGCGGCCGTCGCCGACGGTCCGCCGATCGCTCCTGCTGATCACAGAGCATGCCCGCGCGCAAGTCCGCGATCTTGGCAGAATCCTTCGCCGGCCCCACATGGGTTGAACGGTTCCAAAGGCTGGCATACCTTGCGCCTCCGCGCTCAAGGTCCGCCGGAGACGGGATCGAGGCCGAGAAAAAAGCGGGCGCGGGCCGGAGGATGCACATGGGTTACGTCACGGACGTCGAGGCGAAGGAGGCGGTGACCGGCAAGGCGCCGCTCGTCGATCCCTTCGGCCGCCACGTCACCTATCTGCGCGTGTCGGTCACCGACCGCTGCGATTTCCGCTGCGTCTACTGCATGTCGGAAAACATGAGCTTCCTGCCGAAGAAGGACATTCTCAGCCTCGAGGAGCTCGACCGGCTCTGCTCGGCCTTCGTGGAGAAGGGCGTCGACCGGCTGCGCATCACCGGCGGCGAGCCGCTGGTGCGCAAGGGCATCATGACGTTGTTCCGCAACCTGTCGCGGCATCTCGCCAGCGGCGCGCTCAAGGAACTGACGCTGACGACCAACGGCTCGCAGCTCGCCCGCCACGCGGCCGAACTCGCCGACTGCGGCGTCAAGCGCATCAACGTCTCGATCGACACGCTCGATCCGAAGAAATTCCGGGAGATCACCCGCTGGGGCCGGCTCGACACCGTGCTCGGCGGCGTCGCGGCGGCGAAGGCCGCGGGGCTGTCCGTCAAGATCAACGCCGTGGCGCTCAAGGACGTCAACGAGCACGAGATCGAGGAGATGATCCGCTGGGCCCATGGCGAGGGCCACGACCTCACGCTGATCGAGACCATGCCGCTCGGCGACATCGAGGGCGATCGGACCGACCAGTATCTGCCGCTGAGCCGGGTCCGCGCCCGGCTGATGGATACGTTCACGCTCGAGGACATCCCCTACAAGACGGGCGGCCCGGCTCGCTACGTCAACGTGAAGGAGACCGGTGGCCGACTCGGCTTCATCACGCCGCTGACCCACAATTTCTGTGAAAGCTGCAATCGGGTCCGCGTCACCTGCACCGGCACGCTCTACATGTGCCTCGGCCAGGAGGACGCCGCCGATCTGCGTGCGGCGCTGCGCGCGTCCGAGAGCGACGACCTGCTGAAGCTCGCCATCGACGAAGCGATCTCGCGCAAGCCCAAGGGCCACGACTTCGTCATCGACCGCCAGCGCAAGGCCCCGGCCGTCAAGCGGCACATGTCGGTGACCGGCGGCTGAACCGCCGGCCCGGGGAGACTTCACCCGTTCGCTTCGGACATGTCGCCGCATCGGAGCGGGCCGAGCACCCGCGGCGATGCGACGGCGTGCTCACAGCTCGATCGGCTCGCCGGCCTTCACCACCCGCACCGACTTCCCGTCCGCGCCCATCGCCGCGACGAAGGCGTCGGCCGTCTGGTCGACGATCGGAAAGGAGGCGTAGTGGCAGGGCAGCACCGTCTCGAAGGCGAAGAAGCGGCGGCAGGCGAGGGCGGCGGTTTCCGCCCCCATGGTGAAGCGGTCGCCGATCGGGACGAGGCCGATCTGCGGGCTGTAGAGCTCGGCGATCAGCGCCATGTCGCCGAAGATGTCGGTGTCGCCCATGTGATAGAGCGTCTTCTCGCCCGGCGCGCGGATGATCACCCCGTTCGGGTTGCCGAGGGCGTGGGAGACGCCGGCGTCGTCGATCGCCGCCGAGGAATGCAGGGCGTTGACGAAGGTGACGCGGAAGGCGCCCTGGTCGGTGGTGCCGCCGGTGTTCATCGGGTCGAAGGCCTTCAGCCCCTTCGCCGCCAGCCACATGCAGAGGTCGAAGTTGGCGACGACCTTGGCCCCGGTCTTCTCCGCGATCGCCAGCGTGTCGCCGACATGGTCGCCGTGGCCGTGGGTGAGAACGACGTGGGTGACGCCGGCGGCGGCGGCGTCGATGTCGCCGGGAAAGCCGGGATTGCCGCTGAAGAACGGGTCGATCAGGATGGTGGCGCCGTCGATCTCCACGCGGAAGGCGGAATGGCCGTACCAGGTCAGCTTCATCGGGCGTGTCCTCTCTCGTTGAATCGGGCGGGGACGCGGAGAGGCGGCTTGGGCGGAATGGTCCGCCAACCGGCGAACCGACTGCCGCCGCCCCGACCCGCGCCCAGCCTTAGCGCCGTCGCCCCGCAGACGACAACCCCGTCCCGGAGGCGCGGACGCTGCGAAACGGAAGCGGGGGAAGACGACGCCGTCTCCCCCCGCCCGCATTTTCCACCTCGTCTTCTCAGAAGAACGAGCGGCGCTGCCACCAGCCCGACCGCTTGGGGCGGTCGTCGTCCGGCTCGGGCTGGGGCGCCCGGGCGGCGGGGGCTGGCTCGGGTGCCTGTTCCGCGGCGGGTTCGGACGCCGGCACCGCCTCGGCTCCGCCGGAGGCCTCGGCCGCTTCCGGCGCCTCGTCGGCGGCGGGAGCGTCGTCGGTCACCGGTGCTGCGTCCTCCGCCGCGGCGACTTCCGGCTCGGCCGCTTCGGTTCCGGCGCCACCCCTCTCGTCTTCGGCCTGCGATCGGGCGTGGTCCTCGTCCGCCGGTGCGAACTCCTCCGCGGCGGTCTCTTCCATCGGACCGGCGATCACGGCGTCGTCGTGCCGGGCCTCGTCATGCCGCGCCTCGTCGTCTCGGGCGCCGTCGTCCGACACGGCGTCGCCCTCGGACGCCTCGCCTTCCGACGCCTCGCCCTCGGCGCCGGCCTCGAAGGCGCTGGACCGGCGGCGGCCACCGCGGCGGCCGCGGCGGCGCGACCGCTTGCGTCCCGCCTCGTCGTCGCCGGCTTCGCCCTCGTCGCGCTCTTCGCCGTCGTCACCGTCGCCGGACAGCGCGGCGTCGGTGGTCTCGACGGTCATGTCCTGATCGTCGCCGTCATCGCCTTCGTCGCCGCCGCTCTGGCCGATCGCGTCGGAGGAGGAAGCGGACGAGCCTTCGCCGCCCCGCCGGCGCCGGCGCCGGCGCCGGCGCTTGCCGCCCCGGTTCTGGCCCTCGCCTTCGCTCTCGCCGTCGGCACTGCGCTCCTCGTCCCGAGGTGCCGCCTCCTGCACGTCGTCGACGATCTCGTCCTCGTCCTCCTCCTCGTCTTCGGGCATCACCGAATCGGGGTGGACCAGCGGGATCACCGGGCGCGGGTTGAGGATCAGTTCGCCGCGCTCCAGCGCGAAATGCTGGCCCGAGATGTGCTCGTCGGCCGAAAGCGTGATGGTGAGGCCGAAGCGTTCCTCGAGTTCGCCGAGGTGGCGACGCTTCTGGTTGAGGATGTAGAGCGCCACCGCGGTGCGAGTGCGCACGGTGAGGTGATGGGTCGCGCCCTTGAGGAGATTGTCCTCGAGCGAGCGCAGCACGTGCAGCGCGACGCTCTCGGTCGAGCGGACGATGCCGGCGCCGAGGCAGTGCGGGCAAAGCTCGGTGGAGCCCTCGAGCACGCCGGTCCGGATGCGCTGGCGGCTCATTTCCATCAGGCCGAAATGCGAGATCCGGCCGACCTGGATGCGCGCGCGGTCGTTCTTGAGGCAGTCCTTGAGCTTGCGCTCGACCGCCTTGTTGTTGCGCGACTCCTCCATGTCGATGAAGTCGATGACGATGAGGCCGGCGAGGTCGCGCAGGCGGAGCTGGCGGGCGACCTCCTCGGCCGCCTCCATGTTGGTCTGGTAGGCGGTGTCCTCGATATTGTGCTCGCGGGTCGAGCGCCCGGAGTTGACGTCGATGGAGACCAGCGCCTCGGTCTGGTTGATGACGATGTAGCCGCCCGAACGCAGGGTCACCTGCGGCGAGAACATCGCATCGAGCTGCGGCTCGACCGAGTAGCGCGCGAAGATCGGGGCGTTGTCGCGGTAGGGCTGGACGTTCTTGGCATGGCTCGGCATGAGCATGCGCATGAAGTCCTTGGCCTCGCGGTAGGCCTCGTCGCCGGCGACGAGCACCTGGGAGATGTCCTTGTTGTAGAGGTCGCGGATCGATCGCTTGACCAGCGATCCCTCTTCGTAGACCAGCATCGGCGCGGACGAGCGCAGCGTCAGCTCGCGCACGTTCTCCCAGAGCCGCAGCAGGTATTCGAAGTCGCGCTTGATCTCGGCCTTGGTCCGGCTGGCGCCGGCTGTGCGCAGGATGACGCCCATGCCCTCCGGAACCTCGAGCTCGTGGGCGATCTCCTTGAGGCGCTTGCGGTCGGCCGGGCTGGTGATCTTGCGGGAGATGCCGCCGCCGCGCCCGGTGTTGGGCATCAGCACGGAATAGCGGCCGGCGAGCGAGAGATAGGTCGTCACCGCGGCGCCCTTGTTGCCGCGCTCCTCCTTGACGACCTGGATCAGCATCACCTGGCGGCGCTTGATCACCTCCTGGATCTTGTACTGCTTCATCCGCGGCCGGCGGCGCTCGGGCAGTTCCTCGAGCGCATCCTCCGAGCCGACGGATTCGACGCTTTCCTCGTCGCCGTGGTCGTCGTCGCCGTGATCGTCGGAGGAAACGACCTCGACGAGGTTACCGCGGTCGTCGGGAGCGTCGTTGTCGCTTTCCTCGCCGCGGGCGGAACCGTTGTCGTGGTCGTCGGATGCGGTCGTCCAGGACGGGGACTGGTCCGAGGGGGAGGCGTCCTGCGAATGGCCGAAGGCGTCGTGAGCGTCGCCGTGGGCCTCGCCCCCGGCCCGAGAGGCGTCGCCCTCGGCCTGCGGCGCATCCCCGGAGACGGCGGGCGCGGCGTTCTCGGCGGCGGTGTTCCTGCCGCCGCGGCGGTTGTCGCGGGAGCGGCGGCCGTTGCCGGAGGCGGCGCGTTCCTCGTCGCGGGCCTCGCGCTCCTCGGCGGCGAGCAGCGCCATCCGGTCGGCGACCGGGATCTGGTAGTAGTCCGGATGGATTTCGGAGAAGGCGAGGAAGCCGTGGCGGTTGCCGCCGTATTCGACGAAAGCGGCCTGCAGCGAGGGTTCGACCCGCGTCACCTTGGCGAGATAGATGTTACCCCGCAGCTGCTTCCTGTTGGCCGACTCGAAATCAAACTCCTCGACGCGCGAACCCTTCACCACCACGACCCGGGTTTCCTCCGGGTGGGTGGCATCGATAAGCATCTTGTTCGACATCAACTGAGATCTCCACGGCACGCCATGGTGCGCCTGCCCGCGCGGATGCGGGGCGGCGCGACCGGATGCGGCCGTTGCTGTTTCCTGATTGGGAGGAGACGACGCGGGATGCGAACGTGACGCGGACCGGGCGCGCGACCGGCGAGGAGACGAGCCCCGTCCGTCCTTCCCCCCAGATCGCCGTTCCGTCCTCGTGCACCACGAAATCGTCCATCGGTCTAAAGCGCCACCGCCGGCCCGCGGGCCGACTCCGGCGAAATCGTTTCAACCCGGAGCGTGTCGGCTCCGGCTGGTCCCCTCGGCTCAATTCTGCCGCCGCGTCGTCGGATCCGGGGGCGAGGCGGAAAGCGCCTCGGTGGATCGACCGGCCGTCCGTCGACCCGCACGGTTGGCGGGGCGGGCGACCTTGGGATTGCGGTCTTCGTCACGACACCACCGGTGGCCGCTTCGTCGACACGGCCAAATCAGCGCATCATGCCCGGGATCGGGTTTCGGGTTCCTGCGTCATGTTTACGAAGCCTTCCAGCAAATGGCAAGATGTGAGGCCCGATCCTGCTTGAACGGTGCGCATGATCGTCGGCGCGCCACGAAGTCGGCGACCGGTGAATCCTTCGCCCGGATCGGGCCGCAATTTCGCGACAGAAAGGCTTGCGCCGGAGGCGACGTCGCCGTCGCGCGCGGCGTCGGTGCGAAAGAAACGGTTAACCAAGGTCCGGTACCGGTCTATGACCTGTACGAGCGATCCGCCGCGGTGCTCCGTTCCGACGACGCCGGGGCGAATCGGTCGCCGGGCCGGCCGACCGGCGCGGTGATGGACGAGGCACAGGCGAGAGGCACGACACCCCATGCCGAGTACCACCGGGCTTCTGCGCCGCGCCGCCGCCGCCGTTCTCGCCGCTGCGCTCGCCTCGTCCCCGGCGCTGGCGGCGGCGGAAGCGACCTCGACGGACGTCAAGGAAACGGCGGCCCGGCCGGCTCCGCCGCGGGCCAGCGGCGCACGGGTCATCGGCGATGCCGACCGCACCCGCTTCGTCATGGATCTTTCGACCGGCGTCGACGTCTCCGCCTTCGCTCTCGCCGATCCATATCGTGTCGTCGTCGATCTGCCCGAGGTGGCCTTCGACCTGCCGGCCGGTGTCGGCGCGGCGGGCAGGGGCCTCGTCAAGGGTTTCCGCTACGGCCTGATCGGTCGCGGCAAGTCGCGCATCGTCATCGACGCCGGCGGTCCGGTGCTGATCGACAAGGCCTTCGTGCTGCCTCCGGTCGAGGGGCAGCCGGCCCGTCTCGTCGTCGACCTGCTCGGCGCGACGCCGGCGAGCTTCGCGGCCGAGCAGGCCCGCACCGCGGTCGCCCGCCGGTCGATGGCGGAGATCTCGGTGTCGAAATCCGACCGGTTGCCGTCGGGCCTCGCCCGGGCCGACCGGGCCCGCCCGCTGGTGGTGATCGACCCCGGCCACGGCGGCATCGACCCCGGCACGGTGGCCGGCAACGGCGTGCGCGAGAAGGACGTCGTGCTCGCCTTCGCGGCGGAACTGAAGAAGAAACTCGAGGCCGGCGGCCGGGTCGATGTGATCATGACCCGTGGCGACGACACCTTCGTCAGCCTCGGCGACCGCGTCCGAATCGCCCACGAGCACGAGGCCGACCTTTTCATCTCGGTCCACGCCGACGCGACCCCGGAGGATTTCGTACGCGGAGCGACCGTCTACACGCTCTCCGACAAGGCGTCCGACCGCCAGGCCGCCGCACTCGCCGCCAAGGAGAACGCTTCCGACGTCATCGCCGGGCTCGATCTCAGCGTCGAGACCAACGAGGTCAGCGACATCCTGATCGACCTCGCCCGCCGCGAGACCCGCAATTTCTCGCTGGTCTTCGCCCGCGACCTCGTCACCAGCCTCGCGACCTCGACCCGGATGATCCGCAATCCGCATCGCGCCGCCGGCTTCCAGGTGCTGAAGGCGCCGGACGTGCCCTCGGTGCTGGTCGAACTCGGCTATCTCTCCAACGCCCAGGACGAGAGCCTGCTGACGTCGGCGGAATGGCGCACGCGAGTCGCCGACAGCTTCGCCGATTCCATCACCCGCTACTTCGGCCAGCGCCTCGCCGCCGCCGCCGACTGAGGGGCCGCCCGAAGAGCGACGTCGACATCGCGCCGGAAACCCGGGCGGAGGCGACATTCCCCGGGTCGTTGTGGCATAATCGCAACGGCGGAATCGCAGCTTCGCCACAAAAGGCGACGACAACACTCCCCGGTGATGGCGGCGCTACCGGCGCGGCCGGAATTGTGGCATCGAGCCACCGACCGGATCGCGAGGCGACGCGGCCGGCGAAACGGGGCGCGCGACGTCCCGGGCGGTGCGAGAAAAGAAAGCGGACCATGATCTTCGTTCGGTTCTTCGGCTGGGTCTTCGCGATCGGCGCCTTCCTGTCCCTGATCGCGGCGGGCGCCGTCGGCCTCTATCTCAAGAAGGAGATGAGCGACCTTCCCGACATCGCGCGGCTGCAGAACTACGAGCCGCCGGTGATGACGCGCGTCCACGCTTCCGACGGCCAGCTCGTGGCCGAATACGCCCACGAGAAGCGGCTGTTCCTGCCGATCCAGCTCATCCCGGAAAAGGTGAAGACCGCGTTCCTGTCGGCAGAAGACAAGGATTTCTACCGTCATCCGGGCATCGACGTCTATTCGATCGGCGCCGCCATGGTGCGCAACGTCGAGAATTTCATGAGTGGCCGCCGCCTCGTCGGCGCCTCGACCATCACCCAGCAGGTTGCCAAGAACTTCCTGCTCACCAACGAGCGTTCGGTCGACCGCAAGGTCCGCGAGATGCTGCTGTCGCTGCGCATGGAGCAGGCCTACACCAAGGACCAGATCCTCGAACTCTATCTCAACGAGATCTACCTCGGCTTCGGCTCCTACGGCGTCGCCGCCGCATCGCTGCTCTATTTCGACAAGCCGGTCGGCGATCTCGACCTGCCGGAAGTCGCCTTCCTCGCCGCGCTGCCGAAGGCGCCGTCGAACTACAATCCCTATCGCAACTACGACGCCGCGCTGAGCCGCCGCAACTGGGTGATCGACCAGATCGTCGCCAACGGCTACGCCACCGCCGAAGAGGGCGAGGACGCCAAGGCGTCGCCGATCAAGGTCACCCGCCGCGAACTCGAAACCCAGGTTTTCGCCTCGGAGTATTTCGTCGAGGAGGTCCGCCGCGTCCTGATCAACCGCTACGGCGAGAAGGGGCTCTACGAAGGCGGTCTCAGCGTGCGCACCACGCTCGATCCGAAGCTCCAGGTGATGGCGCGGGAATCGCTGCAGAAGGCGCTGCTGAAGTTCGACGAGGCCCGCGGCTGGCGCGGCGCGGTCACGACGATCGACCCCTCGGGCGACTGGGGCAAGGCGTTGGCGGAGGTTCCGGCCCTGTCGGACGTGCCGGAATGGCAGCTCGCCGTCGTGCTTTCCGAAAGCGCCGACAGCGCCGTGATCGGCCTGCAGCCCGGCAAGACGCCGACCGGCGAGGTCGCCGCCGAGCGCAGCCGCGGCGTGATCTCGCTCGAGCAGATGCGCTGGGCCCGCCCGGCCACCGGCGCCAACCGCGGGCGCAAGGTCGCCCGTCCCTCCGACGTCCTCGCGGTCGGCGACGTCGTCTTCGTCGAGCGCACCGGCTCGACGGAAGACGGCTCGGGCACCTACCGGCTGCGTCAGGTTCCCCGTGTCGGCGGCGCGCTGGTGGCGATGGATCCGATCACCGGGCGCGTCAAGGCGCTGGTCGGCGGCTTCTCCTACGCCCAGAGCGAGTTCAACCGCGCGACCCAGGCCTGGCGCCAGCCCGGCTCCTCGTTCAAACCCTTCGTCTATGCCGCCGCCCTCGACAACGGCTACACCCCGTCGTCGGTGGTGATGGATGCGCCGTTCGAGATCAACCAGGGCGGCTCGCTCGGCATGTGGAAGCCGAAGAACTACGGCGGCAAGTTCCTCGGGCCGTCGACGCTGCGCACCGGCATCGAACGCTCGCGCAACGTCATGACCGTGCGCCTCGCCGAGGACATGGGCATGCCGCTCGTCGCCGAATACGCCCGCCGCTTCGGCATCTACGACAACATGCTGCCGGTGCTGTCGATGTCGCTCGGCGCCGGCGAGACCACCGTCCTGCGCATGACCAACGCCTATTCGATCATCGCCAACGGCGGCCGCCGGGTCGAGGCGACGCTGATCGACCGCATCCAGGACCGCTACGGCAAGACCATCTACAAGCACGACCAGCGCATCTGCGAGGGTTGCCAGGCGAGCGAGTGGCAGGGCCAGGACGAGCCGGTCCTCGTCGACGAGCGCGAGCAGGTGCTCGATCCGATGACCGCCTACCAGATCACCTCGATGATGGAGGGTGTCGTGCAGCGCGGCACCGCGACGGTCGTCAAGAAGCTCGGCCGTCCGGTCGCCGGCAAGACCGGCACCACCAACGACGAGAAGGACGCCTGGTTCATCGGCTTCACGCCGGATCTCACGGTCGGCGTCTTCATCGGCTACGACCAGCCGCGGGCGATGGGTCAGGGCGCCACCGGCGGCACGCTGGCGGCCCCGGTGTTCCTCGACTTCATGAGCCAGGCGCTGGCCGGGGAGCCTCCGGTCGAATTCCGCGTGCCCGAGGGCCTCACCCTGGTGCCGATCGACCGCAAGACCGGTCTGCGGTCCGGCGGCTCCGGCCCGGACGTGATCCTCGAGGCCTTCAAGCCCGGCACGGCGCCGCCCGACCACATGGAAGTGATCGGCGACGGCGGCTGGGGCGAGGCGGTGGCGCCTTCGCGGGTCAACCGCGAGGCCGAGCGGGCGGCCATCACCGGCACGGGCGGGCTCTACTGAGCCCCTCCGCCTCGACGGAACGGGCGAGGGCATGAGCACGGGCGACATCCCATTCGAGGAAGACGAGGCGCGGGCGGCTCCGGACGGGGCCGCCTTCGTCGTCGATGTCGACGGCTTCGAGGGGCCGCTCGACCTGCTGCTCGCCCTGGCGCGAACCCAGAAGGTCGACCTCACGAAGATCTCGATCCTCGCCCTCGTCGAGCAGTACACCGCCTTCGTCGAGGAGGCCCGCAGGGTGCGCCTCGAACTCGCCGCCGACTATCTCGTGATGGCGGCGTGGCTGGCCTATCTCAAGTCGAGGCTGCTGCTGCCGCCGGAGCCGAAAAGCTCCGACGAGCCCAGCGGCGAGGAGATGGCGGCGCTGCTGGCGCTGCGGCTGAAGCGGCTCGAGGCGATGCGCGAGGCCGGTGCCCGGCTGATGACCCGCTCCCGCCTCGGCCGCGACGTCTTCGCCCGGGGCGCGCCGGAGCCGGTCGCAGTCACCTCGCGGACGCGTTGGCAGGCGAGCCTCTACGATCTCCTGACGGCCTACGCCACCCAGCGCCAGCGCCAGATGGTGACCGAGGTCCACGTCGCCCGGCGCAAGGTGTGGTCGCTCGCCGACGCCCGCTTCCTGCTGACCCGGATGATCGGCGACCTCGCCGACTGGGTGCCGGTCGAGACGCTGCTGGCGCCATTTCTCGCCAGCCCCGAGATGCGGGCGAGCGTGCGCGCGTCGGCCTTCACCGCGAGCCTCGAACTCGCCCGCGAGGGTCACCTCGACCTTCGCCAGTCCGAAGCCTTCGCGCCGATCTATCTGAGGGCGCGGCCGGCGACGCCGGACGTCCGCCCGCCCGAGGACGGGGACGGCCGATGAGCGGACGGATCACCGAACTTTCCGGCCCCGCCGCCCGCGGACGGCGCGAGGCGCTGCGCATCGCCGAGGCGATGCTGTTCGCCTCGGCGACCCCGCTCGGTGCCGCCGATCTCGCCGCCCGCCTGCCCGAGGGCACCGACGTCGGCGCCGTGATCCGCGACCTGCAGGGCGCCTACGCCGGTCGCGGCGTCAACCTCGTCGCCGTCGCCGGGGGGTGGATGTTCCGGACGGCGGACGATCTTTCCTGGCTGCTCCAGCGCGAGGCCGAGCAGACCCGCAAGCTGTCGCGCGCAGCCCTCGAGACCCTTTCGATCATCGCCTATCACCAGCCGGTCACCCGCGCCGAGATCGAGGAGGTCCGCGGCGTTTCGATCTCGAAGGGCTCGCTCGACCTCTTGATGGAGATCGGCTGGATCCGCATGCGCGGCCGGCGCAAGACCCCCGGCCGCCCGGTCACTTACGGCACCACCGCCGAGTTCCTCGCCCATTTCGGCCTCGACACCGTCTCCGACCTGCCGGGCCTCGAGGAATTGCGCGGCGCCGGCCTGCTCGAGGGTCACATTCCGCCCGGCTTCAAGATCCCCGCCCCGAGCGATGCAGAGGGACTCACCGACGAGGAGGACCCGCTCGGCGACGAGCCGGTCGGGGAGGACGACGACGGCGCCGCCGGCGAGGGGGACGCGGATCGCGATTGATCCGCGTCAGGTCGTCTCCCGCTCGGCGTCCCGGGGCTCGGCCGTGAGGGCGATGCCGAGCGCCTTCATGACGGCGATCGTGGTCTTGAGGGTCGGGTTTCCGGTGCCGCTGAACGAGCGATAGAGCTGCTCCCGTGACAGGCCGGTTTCGCGGGCGATCTGCGTCATTCCTCTCGCTCTGGCGACGACGCCGAGTGCGTGGGCGATGTAGCCGGCGTCTTCCGAGGCGAAGGCTTCGCTCATGAAGGCGGCGATGGCCTCGTCGCTTCCGAGGGCTTCCGAAGGGTCGAAGGGGGTCAATGCCTGGGTCATGTCACGGTCCAATCGCTCGCCAGCCGCTTCGCCTTCCGAATGTCCGCCTGCTGCGTGCTCTTGTCGCCGCCGCAGAGCAGGACGACGAGGACGTCGCCCCGCCGCTGAAAGTAGACGCGGTAGCCGGGCCCATGGTGGATGCGAAGCTCGCTGACGCCATCGCCCACCGATTTGACGTCGCCTTCGTGACCGTAGCCGAGCCGGTCGATCCGGGCGGTGATGACGCCGCGAGCGCGCTCGTCCCGGAGGCCCGTCCACCATTTCCGGAAGGCGTCGGTCTGCAGGATCCGCATCATGCCGAATTGTAGTTTATGGACTACGATAAATCAAGGGTCCGTCATCGGATCGCCATCCCACGCTCCGCCGCTTGCCAGCATCGCCGCCCGCGCTTAATACCGGGGAAATTTTGAGTGTGGCGCTCCGATTTACCTGAGGCGCCGCGTGGCGCCCGGAGGGTGCCGCAATGGGCCGGGAGAGACGAGACGGTGACGCAGCAGATCGCGACGACGAGCGAGGGGCGGCCGACCCAGCCGCGGCGACGTCCAGTCAGCGCCGGCATGACCATTCCCGCCCGCCTCACCTTCGAGAGCGTCACCCACAGCTACGGCGAGGGCCTCTCGGTCAAAGGCGTGTCGCTCGACGTCGCGGCCGGCGAGGTGCTGTGCCTGCTCGGGCGCTCCGGCTGCGGCAAGACCACGCTGCTGCGCCTCGCCGCCGGTCTCGAACCGGTGCTCGACGGCACGGTGGCGATGGACGGGCGCGTCGTCTCCGGCGCCGGGCGGCACGAGCCGCCGGAACGGCGCGGCGTCGGCCTGATGTTCCAGGACTACGCGCTGTTTCCGCACATGACGATCCTCGCCAACGTCATGTTCGGCCTCAGGGCGCTGGAGCGGGCCGAGGCGCGGCGGGCGGCGCTGTCGGCGCTGTCCCGCGTCGGGCTCGAAACCTATGCGGACAGCTACCCGCACGCGCTTTCGGGCGGCGAGCAGCAGCGGGTCGCGCTCGCCCGCGCGATCGTTCCGCGGCCGTCGGTGCTGCTGATGGACGAGCCCTTCTCGGGCCTCGACAAGCGGCTGCGCGACAGCGTGCGCGACGAGACCCTCGCCGTGCTGCAGGAAACCGGGGCCACCGCCATCGTCGTCACCCACGACCCGGAGGAGGCGATGCGGATGGCCGACCGCATCGCGCTGATGCGGGCGGGGCGCATCGTCCAGGTCGGCACCACGGGCGAACTCTACTCGCAACCGGCGTCGCTGTTCGCGGCGCGGTTCTTCTCCGAGCTCAACGAGATCCAGGGCCGCGTCGTGGCCGGTCGGGTCGAGACGCCGCTCGGCAGCTTCGCGGTCCCCGGCATCGCCGACGGCGCCGAGGTCGACGTCTGCGTCCGCCTGCAGGGCGTCGCCCCGGCCGCGAAACACGCCGGCGTGCAGGCCCGGGTGCTGCGCCGGCGCTTCATCGGCGAGGTCTGGCTGTTCGAATTCGCCGTCGCCGGCCTCGACGGCCACGTCCGCGCCCGGGTCCGCGACGGGGCCGGCTATTCGGTCGGCGAGGACGTCGGCCTCTCGGTCGATCCGCGTGACGTGCTGGTGTTTCCCGCCGCCGAGGCCGATTGACCCCGAAAGCGGGAGGCGGGGACTGGCGAACCCGCGCCGTGATCACCAGATCTGCGGGACGCGGTCCGGCGCCCCTCGCGAAGGCGAAGGGCCGGCGGCGATACCGATCGTTGCAATTCAGAGGCTTGGCACCGCATGGCGCCGTGTTGCGGGGTAGGAACCTTTCTGCAATAGTGCCGGCAATTCCGCCGGAACGGCGGACGGGCATCGTGCCGACGCCGGGCCTCGTAACGACATAACGACCGCGCCGCGCAGCCGTCGACGACGGCATACCCGCAAGGGGTCACGACGCGGGGACTGGAGATTGGAATGGGTTCCTTCAGCATCTGGCATTGGCTCATCGTGCTCGCCGTCGTCCTGCTGCTCTTCGGACGCGGCAAGATCCCCGAGCTGATGGGCGACGTCGCCAAGGGCATCAAGAACTTCAAGAAGGGCATGTCCGACGAATCGGAAGATGCCCGTGCGCTGGAGCGCAAGCCCGGCGAGCCGGTCGCCGCCGAGAAGGCCACGGACGCCAACCACGCGGGCTGACGCCC
>CALCDT010000382.1 GCA_937900425.1 uncultured Alphaproteobacteria bacterium
CGCCGACCTGCGCGAGGCCCGGGCGAGGGCCGAGGAGCGCCTCGCCGGCGCCCGTGCCCGCCGGGCCGAGATCGAGGCCGACGTCGCCGACGCCTTCGACGTCGCCCCCGTCGGCCTCCTCGCCATCGGCGAACTGGCGGCCGACGCGCCGCTGCCGAAGGCCGACGGCGTCGAGAGCCGGCTCGCGCGGCTGCGCCAGGAGCGAGACCGGCTCGGCGGCGTCAACCTGCGCGCCGAGGAGGAAGCCGGCGAGGTCGAAGGCCGCCGCGACGATCTCGTCCGCGAGCGCGACGACCTGATCGAGGCGATCCGCCGCTTGCGCGTCGCCATCCAGGGGCTCGACAAGGAGGCGCGCGAGCGCCTGCTCGCCTCCTTCGCCGTGGTCGACGGCCATTTCCAGCGCCTGTTCAAGCATCTGTTCGGCGGTGGCACCGCCGAACTGCAACTCGTCGATTCGGACGACCCTCTCCAAGCCGGCCTCGAGATCCTCGCCCGGCCGCCCGGCAAGAAGCCGCAGACGATGACGCTGCTGTCCGGCGGCGAGCAGGCCCTCACCGCGATGGCGCTGATCTTCGCGGTGTTCCTGACGAATCCGGCGCCGATCTGCGTGCTCGACGAGGTCGACGCCCCGCTCGACGACGCCAACGTCGAACGCTACTGCGACCTGCTCGACGAGATGGAGCGCACCACCGCCACCCGCTTCGTCGTCATCACCCACAATCCGATCACGATGGCGCGGATGCGCCGGCTGTTCGGCGTCACCATGTCCGAGCGCGGCGTCTCCCAGCTGGTCTCGGTCGATCTCGAAGCGGCGGAGCGATTCCTCGAGGCCGGCTGAGACCGTTTTCGGCCATCGCCACGGGGTGGCCGGGCGGTCGGGACGCCCGCCGCCCTTCGCGGGAACGTTGCCGGGAAGGACGCCGCGGCGAGGGGCGGCGGCGCGCTCCACATCGCCGGGTGAGCGATCTTGCCGCACCGCGGCAAAGGGGCGTCCAAATGGGCGAAGGTCTCTCGCTCGAATCGCAATTGTCCAAGAAATTCAAAGAAGTAAGCGAAGAGAAACCCGCCTTGACAGCCTAGGGGGCGCTGACTATTGTGCGCCCGACTTCAAGCGGGCCCGGTCTCGGGCCGGCGGCGCGCTTTCGCCGGGGTTCTTTCCGCAGAGGAGGGCGCCATGAGCGGCGGGAAAAGCGATCGCCCCGGGCAGCCGGGTGAGGGCGATCATAGCGACCGGGATGGTCTCGAGGCGCGCAGGCGCCGGCTGGAGACCACCCTGGCGGAAGTGAGGGATGTCCGCGCCAAGGCGCAGGCACCCAAGGATGGTGATTTCGGCACGAACTACGGCAAGGCCTTCCGCCTCGCCAGCGAGTTCGTCGGCGGTGTCCTGGTCGGCGCCGTGATCGGGTGGGGTGTCGATCAGCTGCTGGGCTCCTCGCCCGTCGGTCTCGTCGTATTCCTCATGCTGGGTTTCGCCGCGGGCGTGCTCGCCATGGTGCGCAGCGCCAGGGCCGAAGGCAAGGACTGACGCGCCGCCGGCGCCGCCCGTTCGCGGGTGCGGCCGGAGCGGCGGTCGTCCGTCGTCCGCCCGGGCGGTCGGGAAAGACATCGCGGCGCCGCGCGCGCCGCACAATGCGGGGGTGATGCGGTGGCAGCGGCCGACAAAGTCGATCCGGTACATCAGTTTATCGTCAACGATCTCATTCCCCTCGGCCATGTCGCCGACATGAAGCTGGCGTTCCAGAACTCCTCGCTGTTCATGTTCGTCGCGGTGGCCCTGATCGTCGGCTTCCTGATGATCGGGACCAAGGCCCGCAAGCTGGTGCCCGGGCGCCTGCAGTCGGTCGTCGAGATGCTCTACGAGTTCATCGCCGGCACGGTCCGTCAGGTGCTCGGCGAGGAAGGGATGAAGTTCTTCCCCTTCGTGTTCTCGCTCTTCACCTTCATCCTGACGCTCAACCTGCTCGGTATGGTGCCTTATTTCTTCACGGTGACCAGCCAGATCGCGGTGACGGCCTCGCTGTCGATCCTCGTGATCGTGACCGTCATCGTCGTCGGCTTCGTCAAGAACGGCCCGGGCTTCGTCAAGCTCTTCGTGCCCCACGGCGTGCCGATGGTGCTGCTGCCGCTGATCAGTCTGATCGAGGTGATCTCCTTCTTCGCCCGTCCGGTGTCGCTCTCGCTGCGTCTCTTCGGCAACATGCTGGCCGGCCACATCGTGCTGAAGGTCTTCGCCGGATTCATCGGCACGCTCGGCGCCATGGGCGTCTTCGGGGTGATCGGCGCGATCGCGCCCTTCCTGATGACGATCGCGATCACGGCGCTGGAGTTCCTGGTCGCCTTCCTCCAGGCCTTCGTCTTCGCGGTGCTGACCTGCGTCTACCTCAAGGACGCCCTGCACCCGCATCACTGAGTTCCACGCCTTCAGCCCGGCGCATCCCGCGCCTCGTTCCCACTGAGATCGACCAGAACCAACACGGTCAAAACCCCAAGGAGAGTTCAAATGGAAGCGGATGCCGCCAAGCTGCTCGGTGCCGGTATCGCCTGTCTCGGCATGGGCCTCGCCGCCATCGGCGTGGGCAACATCTTCGGCAACTTCCTCGCGGGTGCCCTGCGCAACCCCTCGGCTGCCAAGGAGCAGTTCACCAACGCCCTGATCGGCGCGGCGCTGGCCGAAGGTCTCGGCATTTTCGCGCTCGTCATCGCCTTCCTCCTCGTTCTCTGATTTCGATCGGAAGACGGGGCCGACATCCGGTTCGGACGATCGCGCCTGCCGCGGTCTTCCGGCCGGATTTGCGGTCGGTGCCTTCCGGGCCTTCGGGTCCGCGACGGCGCCGCCGCGGACCCAGGCAGTCCTGATCGGGCCGGCACCGGCGGCGCCACGCCGCGGACGGCGGCTCATCTGACGGGAAAGCGAACATGGACGAGACGCCAGACACCGCCGCCCAACTGACCGAGACGCTCGAGCATCAGGTGCACGACGGGCACTCCGACGTCTTCCCGCCGTTCGACAGGGAGCACTTCGCGTCCCAGATCCTCTGGCTCGCGATCAGCTTCGGCCTGCTCTACTATCTCGTGTCCAAGGTGGCCCTGCCCCGTGTCGCCGGCATCCTCGAGGATCGCCACGACCGGATCGCCTGGGACCTGTCGGAGGCCGAGCGCCTGAAGCAGGAGAGCGACGACGCCGTCGCCACCTATGAGACGGCCCTCGCCGAGGCGCGCGAGAAGGCCCACGGCATCGCCCGTGGCACCCACGACAAGCTCGCCGCCGACGTCTCCGCCAAGCGCGCCGCGGTCGAGGCCGACCTGACGGCGAAGCTCGTCGAGGCCGAGCAGCGCATCGCCGCGATCAAGACCGAGGCCATGGCCGAGGTCGGGGGCATCGCCGCCGAGGCGACCCGCGCCATCGTCGAGGCGATGGTTCCGGCCGAGGTCTCGCGCGAGGAAATCGACGGGGCCGTCGCCGCGGCTCGCGGCGCCTGAGGGAGCATTCGGTCATGGACGCAACATCGCTCGCCACCCTCTGGGCCTTCATCGCCCTGATTGGCTTCTTCGGCATCCTGCTGTTCAAGCGGGTCGACAAGGCGGCCGTCGACGCGCTCGACGCCCGCGCCGCCCGGATCTCGCGCGAACTCGACGAGGCCCGCCGTCTCCGCGAGGAGGCCCAGGCCCTGCTCGCCGAGTATCAGCGCAAGGCCCGCGAGGCTGGCAAGCTCGCCGAGGACATCGTCGAGAACGCCAAGGCGGAGGCCGTGCGCCTCACCGCCGAATCCGAAGTGGCGCTCGCCGAGATGATCGAGCGGCGCACCCGGGCGGTCGAGACCAAGATCGCGCAGGCCGAGACCCAGGCCGTCGCCGAGATCCGCGCCGTCGCCGCCGACGTCGCCGTCGCCGCCGCCACCCGGCTGCTCTCGGAGAAGGTCACCGGCCAGGTCGCGGACGATCTCGTCGGCAGGAGCATCGCCGACGTGCGGACCCGGATGAACTGATCCCGAGCTTGCGACAAAAGATCCGACGGACGGCCCGGAGAGCGATCTCCGGGCCGTCTTCGTATCGGGGCCTGCGGCGAGGGAGAAGGAGGATATCGCGAGTACGAGACGAGTGGTCGGTGCAGGCAGTCCAGCGGGGTCGCGACCGGCACCCGGGTTCCGCCGGCAATCCGACAAGATCGGCGGACATTCCGCTGCCGGCCGCTGGATTCTCCCGTGCGCGGGAATGACGACGGAAAGGGCCGGCGGAGGAATTTCGGAAAGGTCGGAGAGAGCCCGATTCAAACGCACACCGGTCTCACCGCCGGGAACCGTGCCACTTCATCCACGACGCGCGCGACCTCGGCGCGCGTCTCGTCGGCACCTGCCGCTCAGCCGAGCAGATCGCGGACCGGGCGGAAGCTGCGGCGGTGGAGCGGGCAGGGGCCGAGGCGGTCGAGGGCGGCGCGATGGGCCGGCACGCCGTAGCCCATGTGGACCTCGAAGCCATAGCCCGGGAAGGCGGCTCCGGCACGGATCATCATCCGGTCCCGCGTCACCTTGGCGACGATCGAGGCCGCGGCGATCGCCGCCACCCGGCCATCGCCCGTGACCAAAGCCTCGCCGGGGCAGGCGAGGCCCGGCGGGACGTCCCGGCCGTCGACGAGGACGCCGGCCGGCGCGACCGCGAGGCCGGCGACGGCCCGGGCCATGGCGTCGAGCGTCGCGGCGCGAATGTTGATCCGGTCGATCAGCGCCGCCGAGGCGGTTGCGACCGCGACGACATGGTCGCGGCAGATCGCCTCGAACAGCGCCTCCCGCCGCGCCGCCGTCAGCTTCTTGGAATCGTCGATGCCCTCCGGCAGCGGCGCCGGCCCGAGAATCACCGCCGCGGTGACGACGGGCCCGGCCCACGGACCGCGCCCGGCCTCGTCGACCCCGGCCACCGGCCCGCCGAAGCGCCGTCCGGCCTCCTGCTCGATCCGCTGGTCGCAGACGGGGAGACCGGCGGTGACCGACGAAGGGCGGCGGGCCGGACCGGGGCGCGGGGCGAGGAGGCGGGACGTCATGGCCCGCGACGCTGCCCCGGCTCGGCGGCGCGGGCAAGGGGCGGGGGCGGGATATCCACGGCCTGCTTCGGCAGTCGGCGGTCGGGCTTCGGCGGTCGGGGGAGCCTCTTGCCGGAACATCACGCGGTCGCCGCCTTGGGGGTCAACCGCAGAACCCCGACTGCCGACCGCCGACTGCCGCCCCCCGCTTTCCTCAGAACAACGACAGCTGCACGCCGCCGCCGCTCGGCGGCAGGAACAGGTCGGTGCGCAGCCGCGCCTTGGTCTTGTTGATGCCGAGCCGGCGGGTCGCGATCTCGAAGCGGCGGCCGATCTGCCAGGCGTAGGGGCCGGAGCCTCGCATGCGCTTGCCCCATTCGGCGTCGTAGTCCTTGCCGCCGTGCATGCTGCGCAGCAGGGTCATGACGTGCCGATAGCGATCGGGGAAATAGCGCAGCAGCCAGTCCTTGAAGATCTCCGAGACCTCGAGCGGCAGTCGCAGCAGCACGTAGCCCGCCTCGCGGGCTCCGTAGACGGCGGCGGCATCGAGAATGCGCTCGATCTCCATGTCGGTAACCATCGGCACCACCGGCGCCACCATGACGCCGGCGGGAATGCCGGCGGCGTTGAGCGCGCCGATCGCCTCGAGCCGGCGCGCCGGCGTCGAGGCGCGCGGCTCCATCGCCCGGGCGAGGTGGCGGTCGAGCGTCGTCACCGACAGCGCCACCTTGACGAGTCCCTTCTCGGCCATCGGCGCGAGGATGTCGATGTCGCGGGTGACGAGGGCGGACTTCGTCACGATCATCACCGGGTGGCCGGTCTTCGCCAGCACTTCGAGCACGGCCCGGGTGATGCCGTGCTCGCGTTCGACCGGCTGGTAGGGGTCGGTGTTGGTGCCGATCGCGATCGGCTGGACCTTGTAGCCGGGGGCGCCGAGCTCGCGCTCGAGCAGTTCGGCGGCGTTGGGCTTGACGAACAGCCGCGTCTCGAAGTCGAGACCGGGCGAGAGGCCCATGAAGGCGTGGGTCGGCCGGGCGAAGCAGTAGACGCAGCCGTGCTCGCAGCCCCGGTAGGGATTGATCGAGCGGTCGAACGGCAGGTCGGGGGAATCGTTGCGGGTGATGATCTTGCGGGCCCGCTCGACCTGGACGACGGTCTTCGGCGGCGGCAGGTCGTCTTCGGTGCCCCAGCCGTCGTCGAAGCCGACCCGCTGCTGCGGCTCGAACCGGCCCGACGGGTTGACGCCGGCCCCTCGGCCGCGCCGGCGGTCGGCGCGCACGGCGACGCCGCCCGGGCTCTCGCCGCGGGCACTGTCGCCACCCGCGTCGGCGAGCGGGGGGAGGGGCGTTTCGAGGAGGGGGCGGGTGGCGGATCGAATCATGAGGACAGCATAGCGAAAAACGAGAACAAAGAAAGAACAAATCGAGCGACACTCCCGCACACCGGCGGTCGCGGTCTCGCCTTGACGCCGAAAAACCGATAGTCATGGGCGATGTTCAGTGTGGTGATCCCGACCCGCAATTCCGAGGAGGCGCTGGCGCGGACGCTGGCGTCGCTGGTGCCGGCCGCCGCCGACGGCTTCGTGCGCGAGGTGATCGTCGCCGACGCCGGCTCGACCGACGGCACCGCCGTCGTCGCCGACGCGACCGGCTGCCTCTTCGTCGCCGCCCCCGCCGCCCGGGGCGAGGGCCTCGCCGCCGGAGCCCGCGCGGCCCGGCGGGGGGATTGGTTGATGTTCGTCGAGCCGGGTCTGGTGCTGGAAAGCGGCTGGCACCGCGACGTCGCCGGCCTCGTCGAACGGATCGGACGGGCCGGAGCCGGCCGTGCGGACAGGGCGATCGTCTTCCGCCATGCCCGCGACGCGCTCGGCCCGGCCGCGCGCCTGCGCGAGGCGGCGGTGCGCGGCTTCGCCGCCGTCAGTGGCCTGCCCCATCGCAGCCAGGGCCTGATGATCGCCCGCGCCCACTATGACCGAATCGGCGGCCATCGGCCGCTGCCGGTGCTCGAGGACGTCGACATCGCCCGGCGCATCGGCCGGTTCAACATCGTGTCGGCCCGCTCGCGGGCCCTCGTCGTCACCGAGACCGCGATCGACGCCGAAGGCGTGGTCGAGAAGGGGCGTCGGGCGGTCAGCCGCCTGCTGGCCGCCCTCCGGGTGCCGCCGCGCCTGCTCGTGCGGCTTCACGGGGTGCCGCAGGCCGGGCGGCCCACGGCGGAGTGATCAGGCCGGCTGCGATCTGATCTTGCCGCGCTTCAGGTGCTCGTCGAGCCGGGGCATGATCTCCACGAAATTGCAGGGCATGTGGCGATAGTCGAGCTGGGCCTTCAGGATGCCGTCCCAGGCGTCGCGGCAGGCGCCGGGCGAGCCGGGCAGCACGAAGACCCACGTCGCCGCGATCACGCCGGCGGTGGCACGCGACTGGATCGTCGAGGTGCCGATCTTGTCGTAGGAGATGCGGTGGAACACGGCGGAGAAGCCGTCCATCGTCTTGTCGAACAGCGGCGTCAGCGCCTCGGGCGTGACGTCGCGCCCGGTGAAGCCGGTGCCGCCGGTCGTGATGATCGCGTCGACCCCGTCGTCGGCGGCGAGGGCGCGGACGGCGGCGCGGATCGCCTCGACATCGTCGGGGACGATCGCGCGCGAGTGCAGCCGGTGCCCGGCCTCCTCGATCCGCGCGGCGAGCGTCGCGCCGGACTTGTCGTCGGCGAGCGTGCGGCTGTCGGAGACGGTCACGACCGCGATCGAGAGCGGGATGAAGGGGCGGTTTTCGTCGAGGCCGGCGGCCATCGCTGGGCTCCTTGCTGCGGCGCTCCGCGGCGGCGGCGATGCCCCGGGGCGATCCTCCATGTGGAGCCGGCGGCGACGGGGAGCAAGGCCGCCGTCACGTCCGCTGCTCACGCCCGCTGGCGCGCGGTCTCGCCCATCAGCCGGCGCACGGCCGCGGCCGGCATCGGATGGCCGAACAGGTAGCCCTGCCCCTCGCCGCAGCCTTCGGCGGCGAGCCAGCTTCGTTGGACCTCGCTCTCGATCCCCTCCGCCGTCGTGCCCATGCCGAGCGCGTTGGCGAGCCCGATCGTCGCCCGGATGATCTTGGCGGCGTCCTCGCGCCGGCCGAGGTCGCGCACGAAGGACATGTCGATCTTGATCCGGTCGAACGGGAAGGAGCGCAGGTAGCTCAGCGACGAGTAGCCGATGCCGAAGTCGTCGAGCGAGACGCCGACCCCGAGCGCGCGAAGGCGGGCGAGCGTCAGCCGGTTGGCGGCGTTTTCGGCGAGTTCGACCGACTCGGTGATCTCGAGGTCGAGCCGTCCGGGCGCGAGCCGCGAGCAGGCGAGGGCGGCCGAGACGCTGGCGACCACGTCGGTCTGCTGGAACTGCAGCGGCGACAGGTTGACGGAGATTCGCACGTTCTCGGGCCACTGCGCCGCCTCGGTGCAGGCCCGCAGCAGCACGAAGTCGCCGAGCGGCCCGATCAGGCCGGCCTTCTCGGCGATCGGAATGAATTCCGACGGCGGAATCGGGCCGCGGGTCGGATGGGTCCAGCGCACCAGCGCCTCGAACCCGATGATCGCTCCGCCGGCGAGATCGACGATCGGCTGATAGGCGACGTCGAGGCGCGCCGCCGCGATCGCCGCGGCGAGGTCGCGGCGCAGCGACCGCCGCGTCTCGATCCGCGCCGCCATCGCGCCGTCGAACACGAGGCCGGTGCCGTCGCCGGCGGCCTTGGCTTCGTGGAGCGCCCATTCGCAACGCTTGAGCAGGTCGGACAGCTGGCTGCAGTCGGCGCTGCGGCGGGCGAGACCGACGCAGGCCGTCATGCGGATCGTGAGCAGGTCGACGGGAATGGGCCGGGCGACGACGGCGAGCATGCGCTTCACCAGGTCCTCGGCATCCGCGTTCTGGTCGAGGCGATGCATCACCGCGAACTCGTCGCCGCCGAGCCGGAACACTTCGCCCGCCTCGCCGACTTCGTGCAGGAGACGGCCCGCCACTTCCCGCAGCACCCGGTCGCCGACCCAGTGTCCGGCGCTGTCGTTGACCGACTTGAAGTCGTCGAGGTCGATCAGGATCATCGCGCAGTCGAGGGCCTGACCGCTCCGGCAGGACTGGAACAGCTGCGGCACGCGGTTCTGGAAGCCGAGCCGGTTCTTGAGGCCGGTCTGACTGTCGACGTGGGCGAGTTCGCGGATCTCCTCGCGCTGGGCCTCGCTTTCGATGGCGATGGCGCAGAGCGAGACGCAGGTCGCGACCACGGCGCGCTCGAAGGCGTCGGGGCCGCGCGGAACCCTGTAATAGAAGGCGAAGGTGCCGACGACGCGGCCGAATCCGTTGCGGATCGGGCTCGACCAGCAGGCGCGCAGACCGAGCGGCAGCGCCAGCGCCTTGTAGTCGGCCCAGAGCGGGTCGGTGGCGATGTCGGTCACCTCGACCGGCTCGCCGCGGAAGGCGGCGGTTCCGCAGGAACCGGCTGTCGCCCCGATACGGACACCGTCGATGGCGGCGTGATAGGTCGGAGGCAGGCTCGGCCCGCCGAGCGGGCGCAGGCAGCCCGTCTTGTCGACGGCGAGAACAGAGGCGACGACCTGGGGATGAATGGATTCGACCTGCCGGCAGAGCAGGTCCATCACGTCCCTGAGCCGACCGCCGCGGGCGATGGCTTCGAGAATCGTCGTCTGAAGAGGAGCGAGGTCCGGTTTCGCCAGGTGTCGCATCGTCGATATCGTCCGCCGGCCCGTTGGCGCTCGCGCGCAGGGCGTAGGGCACCCGCCGGGGCGGGCGATGGAATTCCTCGGGCGCGCGGTCCTCGCGATGTTCTTCGCATCGCGGAGTTGAACGAGTTTCTCCCTCAATTCCTAGAGAAGCATCAACGTTCGTCTGCGCCGAGCGGGAACCTGTCGTCAGGCTTAACCGGGGGTTTCGATGGCGCAGGGACGCCGCGAAGGTCAATTCAAACGTTCTCGCACGCGATCAAATCGGGTGCCGCCCGACCACTTTGTTGGTAAAGAGACTGTCCGCAGAAATACGAGCGAGGATGAAGACCCATGGCTGAACAGCGCCTCACCGGCCCGGCACTCGACGAGGCCGCCCTGTTCTATCACCGCTCGCCACAGCCGGGGAAACTCGAGATCCGCGCCACCAAGCCGATCGGCAACCAGCGCGACCTCGCTCTCGCCTATTCGCCCGGCGTCGCCGCACCCTGCCTCGCCATCCGCGACGATCCGACCAAAGCCATGCTCTACACCGGACGCGGCAACCTCGTCGCCGTGGTGTCCAACGGCACGGCCGTGCTAGGCCTCGGCTCGATCGGCCCGCTCGCCTCCAAGCCGGTGATGGAAGGCAAGGCCGTCCTCTTCAAGAAGTTCGCCGGCATCGACGTCTTCGACATCGAGGTCGCCGAAACGGAAATCTCGAAGGTCGTCGACGTGGTCGCGGCGCTGGAGCCGACCTTCGGCGGCATCAACCTCGAGGACATCAAGTCGCCGGAGTGCTTCATCGTCGAGCGCAAGCTGCGCGAGCGGATGAACATCCCGGTGTTCCACGACGACCAGCACGGCACCGCGATCATCGTCGCCGCGGCCATCGTCAACGGCATGGAACTCGCCGGCAAACCGCTGGCCGAGATCAAGCTGGTGACGTCGGGCGCCGGCGCCGCCGCCATCGCCTGTCTCAACCTGCTCGTCTCGCTCGGTGTGAAGCGCGAGAACGTCTGGGTCACCGATATCGACGGCGTCGTCTACGCCGGCCGGCCGACCCTGATGGATCGCTGGAAGGCGGTCTACGCCCAGGACACCGACAAGCGCAGCCTCGCCGAGGTCATCGAAGGTGCCGACGTCTTCCTCGGCCTCTCGGTCGGCGGCATCCTCAAGCCGGAAATGCTGCAGAGGATGGCCGAGAAGCCGCTGGTGATGGCGCTCGCCAATCCCAACCCGGAGATATCGCCCGAACTCGCGCTCGCCACCCGCTCCGACGCGATGATCTGCACCGGGCGCTCGGACTATCCCAACCAGGTCAACAACGTCCTCTGCTTCCCCTACATCTTCCGCGGCGCCCTCGACGTCGGTGCGACCCAGATCAACGAGGAGATGAAGCAGGCGGCGGTGAAGGCGATCGCCGCCCTCGCCAAGGAGGAGCCGCCCGAACGCGGCAGCCAGCCCTACGCCGGCGAGGCCGACAGCTTCGGCCCGAACTACCTGATCCCGCCGCCGCTCGACCAGCGCCTGATCCTGCGCATCGCCCCGGCGGTCGCGAGGGCGGCGATGGAGAGCGGCGTCGCCCAGACGCCGATCACCGACTTCGACGCCTACCACGACCGTCTCAACCGCTTCGTCTTCCGCTCCGGCCTGATCATGAAGCCGGTGATCGGCGCGGCGAAGGCGGCGCCCAAGCGGGTGATCTACGCCGACGGCGAGGACGAGCGGGTGCTGCGCGCCGCCCAGGTGGTGATCGAAGACGGCCTCGCCATGCCGATCCTGATCGGCCGCCCCAGCGTCATCGACGTGCGCTGCCGGCGCTACGGCCTCAAGATCCGCCCGAACGCCGACTTCGCCGTGATCAACCCGGAAGAGGATTCGCGCTACCGCGACTACGTCGAGCTCTACCTCGACCAGGTCGGCCGCAAGGGCGTGACGCCGGACGCCGCCCGCACCATCGTGCGCACCAACACGACGGTGATCGCGGCCCTCGCCGTGCTGCGCGGCGACGCCGACGGCATGCTCGCCGGCCTCGAAGGCCGCTTCATCCGCCACGTCGAACACATCCGCTCGATCATCGGCGTGCGACCCGGCGTGCGCGACATTTCGGCCCTGTCGCTGCTGATCTCCAACCGCGGCTCGCTGTTCCTCACCGACACCTACGTCAACCCGGACCCGAGCCCGGAAGACCTCGCCGAGATGACGATGCTGGCGGCCGACGAGATCCGCAAGTTCGGCATCGCCCCGCGCGCCGCCCTGCTGTCGGCCTCGAACTTCGGCTCCCGCGAGGGGGTCTCCGGCGCCAAGATGCGGGCGGCGCTGGAAATCCTGCGCGACCGCGCCCCCGGCCTCGAGGTCGACGGCGAGATGCACGGCGACGCCGCGCTGTCGCTGATCGACCGCGCCCGCGTCATGCCGAAGTCGACGCTTTCGGGCGAAGCGAACCTCCTCGTCTTCCCCGACCTCGACGCCGCCAACATCACCCTGTCGGTGCTGAAGATCTCGACCGAGGCCCTGCATGTCGGCCCGCTGCTGCTCGGCACGGCGAAGCCCGCCCACGTCATCACCCCCTCGGTCACCTCCCGCGGCCTCGTCAACATGACGGCGATCACCACGGTGGCGGCCCAGCAGGGCTGAGGGCGGTACGGTTCGGAGAGGCGGAGGGCGGGAAGGCGGTCGCCCCCTTCTCGCTCTCCCGCCTCGCCACCGGAGTCATTTCCGAGTTCGCTCTCTAAACCCGAGTTGGTTCTTCAAAGAGACCTTGCCACCTGCGATGAGCTTTCCGAACACACGGAAGTCGACTGGAAGGCCATGTCGTCGTCGCCGCGGCTTTTTCCTCGTCCTTCGAGACAGTCGCTGCGCTCCTTCCTCAGGATGAGGAAAAAGTTCAAGCCTTTGCGATGAAAAGGAAAAATCTCGAAGGCCTCATCCTGAGGAGGGCGCGGGAGCGCCCGTCTCGAAGGACGAGGCCGGGTGCTCAGGCCATACCGCCGCGCTCTCGCGGGAGGGGCGACGCCGGAGGGACGGGCTCCAGCCGAAAACCGCCCTCCGGCGTCCGGCTGGATGCTACAGATCTCCCGGCGCCGGCCGGTCGCCTCCGCTCACATCGACGCGGCTTTGGCCTTTTCCAGGATGACGTCGATGCCGGCCTTGTAGATGCCCTCGATCACGCCCTTGGCTTCGTCGTCGGAAGCACCTGCGGCTTCGAAGCTGCCGGTCCACTTGATGCCGGCGCCGCCGTCGTCGTCGGCCTTGGTGGAGAGGGTCGAGGTGTAGTTGGCCACCGGCAGCGGGCTCTCGACGATCGAATAGGTGTAGCTGTGCTTGGCGTCGTCCCAGGCTTCGAGCTTCTCGACGATGGTGCCGCCGCCCTTCAGGGACAGGGTGCGCAGCTTGGCGCCGTCCGCCTCGGACATCTCGCACTTCTCCACGGCCGGATGCCACTCGCCGATGCCGCAGAAGTCGCCGATGATCTTCCAGACGTCCTCGACCTTGATCGACTTGTCCTCGACCCGGTAGCGGGCGTCGACGGCGAGGGCCGGCGACGCGGCGAGGAGGCCGGCGACGACGCCAGCCGACAGGATGAGCTTTTTCATGTGTTTCCTCCCCGAGGGTCACGTTCGTGACCGCCTTGCCGCGCGGCGCAGCCGCGGGCGGAGGAGAGGCTAGGCCCGCTCAGGACGGCGATCCCGTTAAATTTCGGTAATCGAGCAGCGTAACGCGTCTTCGGCCGGCCACGTCATGCCGAGCGCCGTTCTCCGGTCATTTGCGACCGGTGAGCCGCGGAGCGAGGCCCGCCGCGACGGCCGGTGTCGCCAGCGCGCCGGCGATGGCGGCGGCCGGCAACAGCGTCGCGGCGAATTCGGCGAGGACGGGAAGGGCGAGGACGGCGAGGATCGCGGCGCCGACGAGGACGGCGTTGACGACCGGCGAGATCAGAAGGGCGAGGGTGGCGTTTTCCGGCATGGCTTTCGCGCTCCAGCGGATGGAGCCGCCAACCGGGAGAGGGGGCGATGGTTCCCGAAAAGACCGTCGAAAACCGGAGCGGGGCAGGAGCCGGCGTCGAGGTCCGGGCGCTCGGGGTCAGGAGTGGCCCGGAAGAACGCTCCCGGGCACCGGGGCCGGACGATGACCGGCCCCGCTGCCCGCAATTTCTCCGCGACGCCGGACAATGTGACGTCGGGCGCAATTAGCCGATCAGTGCGCCGCCACGCGGCGGTTGCGCAGGCGCATGCGCGGCGCGATCGCCCTCGCGATCGGCGGGGCGGCGAGCAGGCTGACGACGACGACCGCCGGCAGCAGGACGGCGGCGTGCGCGGCGAGCGCGGGGATGGAAAGGACGACGACGGCGCCGGCGCCGAACAGGACGGCGTTGACCATCATGCCGACGAGGGCGGCGATCTGCATCGTGGTGCTCATGACAAGTCTCCTTCGAGGAATTCGAAGAAGAAATGCCCTTCGGGCGCGCCCGGTTCCCCGAACGGCGCCACCGGTTGCCGCGGGGCCTCCGGCCACGGCGCTCAGTGATAGCCCTCGCCCGGCCGCACCCGCCCGCGGAAGGTCCAGTACATGAAGATGGTGTAGCCGAGGATCAGCGGCAGCAGCGCGGCGACGCCGACCAGCAGAAAGAGCTGGGAATCCGGCGCGGCCGCGGTGTCCCAGATCGTGAGATCCGGCGGCACCAGGTAGGGGAAGCTGGAGATGGCGAGGCCGGCGAAGCCGAGCAGGAACAGCGCGATGGTGCCGAGGAAGGGCGCCGCCGCCCGCTTCGCCTCGAGGCCGGTCCACACCAGCGCCGCCGCGGCGAGGGTGAGGACGGGCACCGGCGACAGGTAGAAGAGGTTCGGCAGCGAGAACCAGCGCTCGGCGATGCGCTCGAAGGCGAGCGGGGTCCAGAGGCTGACCGCGGCCATGAACACCAGGACCAGCGGCAGCAGGCCGCGCGCCCAGCGCCGCGACTTCGCCTCCAGCGGCCCGGCGGTGCGCATGCCGAGCCAGGTGGCGCCGAGCAGGGCGTAGCCGGCGACGACGCCGCAGCCGCAGAGCAGCGCGAAGGGCGAGGCCCAGTCGAAGCTGCCGCCGGAGAAGCGGCCGTCGGTGACGGCGATGCCGTCGATCAGCCCGCCGAGGATCAGCCCCTGCGCGAAGGCGGCGAGCGTCGAGCCGCCGATGAAGGCGAAGTCCCAGAAGTGGTGGCCGGGTTTGGCTACCCAGCGGAACTCGAAGGCGACGCCGCGGAAGACGAGGGCCAGCAGCATCAGGATCACCGGCAGGTAGAGCGCCGGCATGATCACCGAATAGGCCCCGGGGAAGGCGACGAACAGGCCGCCGCCGCCGAGGATCAGCCAGGTCTCGTTGCCGTCCCAGAACGGGGCGACGGAGTTCATCATCTGGTCGCGCTCGGCCTCGTCTTTCGTGAAGGGGAAGAGGATGCCGATGCCGAGATCGAAGCCGTCGAGGATGACGTAGAGCGCCACCGAGACGCCGATCAGGCCGGCCCAGATCACGGGAAGCAAGTCGCCGGATATCATGCTCACTCTCCCTCGGTCATGGCGATGCGGGCGGGCTCGGCGGCGGCCGAGATCGGGCGGTTGGCGACGCCGTGCTCGCCGGTCGGGCGCATCGGGCCCTTCAGCAGCAGGCGGTTGATGAAGTAGAGGCCGGAGGCGAAGACAACGGTGTAGACGAGGACGAAGGCGAGGAGCGAGGCGAGGATGTCGCCGGCGCCGACCGGCGAGATCGCGTCCTCGGTCCTGAGCAGCCCGGTGACGATCCACGGCTGGCGCCCCATTTCGGTGGTGATCCACCCCGCGATGACCGCGACGAAGCCGAGCGGCCAGGTCAGCGAGGCCGCCGACATGTACCAGCCCGCCTCGAACAGCCGGCCGCGCATCCAGCGGAAGGCGCCCCACCAGGCGATGGCGAGCATCAGGAAGCCGATGCCGACCATGATGCGGAAGGAGAGGAAGATCGGCAGCAGCGGCGGGCGGTCTTCCGCCGCGAAGCTCGTCAGGCCCTCGTAGAGCCCGTTCCAGTCGTGGGTCAGAATCAGCGAGCCGAGATGCGGGATGGCGATCTCGTAGTCGTTGCGCTCGGCTTCGGCGTTCGGCAGCGCGAACAGGACGAGCGGCGCCGGTTCGTCGCCGTTCCAGTGCGCCTCGAGGCCCGCCACCTTGGCCGGCTGGTATTCGAGCGCGAGAAGGCCGTGCTCGTCGCCGACGAGGATCTGCAGCGGCGTCAGCACGACGAGGATGCCGAGCGCCATCTTGACCATGGTCTCGGCCTCGCGCAGGTGCAGGCCCTTCAGCCAGTAGCGCGCGCCGATGCCGAGCACCACGAAGGCGGTGGTGATGTAGGCGGCGAGCAGCATGTGGGCGAGGCGCATCGGGAAGGTCGGCGAGAAGATCACCGCCATCCAGTCGGTGGCGTGGGCGACGCCGTCGCGCATCTCGTATCCGGCCGGCGCCTGCATCCACGAATTGGCCGAGATGATCCAGAAGGCCGAGATCGCGGTGCCGACCGCGACCAGCACCGCCGCGAGAAAATGCAGCCCCGGCGACACCCGGCCGCGCCCGAACAGCAGGATGCCGAGGAACGAGGCTTCGAGGAAGAAGGCGGTCAGCACCTCGTAGCCGATCAGCGGCCCGATCACGTTGCCGACCATGCGCGAGAATTCCGACCAGTTGGTGCCGAACTGGTAGGTCAGCACGATGCCGGAGACGACGCCCATCGCGAAGGACACCGCGAAGATCTTGGTCCAGAAGGCCGCCAGGTTCTCGTAATGCGGATCCTTGGTCCACAGCGTCATGCCGATCAGCGTCGCGATCCACGCCGACAGGCCGATGGTGAAGGCCGGAAACACGATGTGGAAGACGATGGTGAAGGCGAACTGGACGCGGGCGAGCAGGACGGGATCGAGGTCCATCGGCGGCTCCTTCGGCTGGGAGCGGGCGGCGGATCGCATGCGGTGACGCGGTGCGGCGGACCTGGCTCCTACGGGTTTTGACTAGGCCATGGGGGCGCGGAGGTAAAGGCGAAAGCGTGTGATCGAGGGGTTAAATGATTAAGTACGCAAGTATTTAATTACTGCCGTCCCATCGGGGGGCTGATCGATACCGACGCGGTTCGCCGGCAGATGCGGCTCCCACCCAGCCGCCGATCCCGGTCGGCGGCGCGTCCCGTTCCCGGACATTTCCCCGCCTTGACCCTCTCCCGCCCCGGCCCTAGGTTGCCGCCGCCCGGGCGCGCCGCGCCTCGAATTTCCGCACCGGACCCGCCCCATGTCCCTGCCGCCCGAACCGACCGATCCGCTCGACCCGCGCCGCTCCTTCCAGGGGCTGATCCTGACGCTGCAGCGGTTCTGGGCCGGCAAGGGCTGCGTCGTGTTGCAGCCCTACGACATGGAGGTCGGCGCCGGCACGTTTCATCCGGCGACCACCTTGCGCTCGCTCGGGCCGAAGCGCTGGAACGCGGCCTACGTGCAGCCCTCGCGCCGGCCGACCGACGGGCGCTACGGCGAGAACCCCAACCGCTTCCAGCACTACTACCAGTTCCAGGTGATCCTGAAGCCGTCGCCGGAAGACCTGCAGCAGCTCTATCTCGACAGCCTGACGGCGATCGGCATCGACCCCGAACTCCACGACGTCCGCTTCGTCGAGGACGACTGGGAGAGCCCGACGCTCGGCGCCTGGGGCCTCGGCTGGGAGTGCTGGTGCGACGGCATGGAAGTCTCGCAGTTCACCTACTTCCAGCAGGTGGCGGGGCAGGAGTGCAGCCCGGTATCAGGCGAACTCACCTACGGCCTCGAACGCCTCGCCATGTATCTGCAGGGCGTCGACAACGGCTACGAGCTGAATTTCAACGGTCTCGACGGCGACGACAAGGTCACCTACGGCGACGTCTTCCATCAGGCCGAGGAGGAATACTCCCGCCACAACTTCGAATACGCCGACCCGGAAATGCTGAAGCAGCATTTCCTCGACGCGGAGAAGGAATGCCGCTCGCTGCTGGCCCAAGGCGCGGCGGCGGGCGGCGAGGGCCTGCACAAGTGCGTGCTGCCGGCCTACGACCAGGCCATCAAGGCCAGCCACCGCTTCAACCTGCTCGACGCCCGCGGCGTCATCTCCGTCACCGAACGCCAGAGCTACATCCTGCGCGTGCGCGAACTCGCCAAGGCCTGCGGCGAGGCCTGGGTGCGGACCGCGGACGGCGGGGCGGCGTGAGGGCGGAGGTGTGATGCCGGCCCGACGGGAGGGTGGGGGTGTGACGGCACGAGGGGAGGGTACTCTTCGGGGAGGGTACTCTTCTTGGGACGGCCGCCTTGAACGATCCGTCCAGGCGTTTCGGCCAAAACTCGGCGAGGAACGGCGCCTTCACCTTCATCGTCCCCTCCCCCCTTGAGGGGGAGGGACAGGGAGAGGGGTAGGCGCCACGGTAGGTCCGTCGCCGGCCCTTCTGTTCCAAAGGTAAGAGCGGGATCCCTTGCGCGCGGGAGGCCGTCGGATCCCGAAGTTGCGGGCACATCTTCCACCCCGTCGTCCGTCTCACCGGCAACGACCGGACGCGGCGCCCGCGTTTGGCCCGCGCCCGTCGTGGGGCTCACCCCCTCTCCCTGTCCCTCCCCCTCGAGGGGGGAGGGGACGCGGGATTGCACCGGCTTTCAGAAAGCGGGCACCCGTTTCCGCACGGGGGCCTCGTCCCGCATGGCGGCCAAGTTCCGCCCCGCGCTGGACGATCCCGCTCCGCGCCGGCAAGAGGTCATCAGACCATGCCATAGGTAGTCTCGGCGTCGCGTCCAGGGGAGACCCGGACCGGGTTCGCCGCCGCCCCGTCGTCACCCGCTCCGCCTTCCCGCCGCTCAGGCCGCTTCGGCCCGGCGCGGTTCCGCCGCCTTGCGGCTCTCCAGCGCGTCCGCCCAGTCCTCGATCCACGAGCGGGCGAGGGCGGCGTCGACGCCGTAGCGCTCCTGCAACGTGCGGACGAGGGCGTCGCGGCTGCCGCAGGATTTTTCGATCTCGCGATAGCGCGCCGCGCCGTTGCGGGCGGAGGGCGGATGGTCTTTCTGCGTCCTGGTCATGTCGCATACCTCCCGGTCGCGGGCCGATGCGTGCCGGCCCGATCGTGTGGTGGAAAACACCGTCGTGAAATCATTTGTCATACGAATTGGCCCGCCCGGCATCGGTTGTAACTCGGATCCGCGCGGCGTCCCATGACATATGACATGGTTTCGCGGAATTCCTGTGACAACCCCCGGGCGACCGACTTGTTCCCGCCCGTCGCGCACGCCCGTCGACGGGGGTACGAGCCGCACGCGGGCGGGTGACAACGCCGCGCGATCGGACTAACAGGAAGGCCGCAAATCCGGAGCCTTCGACCCATGCCCGACCTTCTCGTCGAACTCTTTTCCGAAGAGATTCCCGCCCGCATGCAGGCGCGCGCCGCCGACGACCTGAAGAGCCTCGTCACCGGCGGTCTCGTCGAGGCCGGGCTGACCTACGAGGGCGCCAAGGCCTTCGCCACGCCGCGCCGCCTCGCCCTCACCGTCCACGGCCTCACCGCCCGCTCGCGCGACGTCCGCGAGGAGCGCAAGGGCCCGCGGGTCGGCTCGCCGGAAAAGGCTCTGGAAGGCTTCCTGCGCGGCGCCGGGCTCTCGTCGATCGACGAGGCGCGCATCGTCTCCGATCCGAAGAAGGGCGATTTCTACGTCGCCGACATCGTCAAACCCGGCCGCGACGGCGAGGCGATCATCGCCGAGCTGATCCCCGCCGTGATCCGCGCCTTCCCCTGGCCGAAGTCGATGCGCTGGGGCGAGGGCACCCTGCGCTGGGTGCGTCCGCTGCATTCCATCCTCTGCACCTTCGGTCCCGAAACCGAGGAACCGGTGGTGGTGGATTTCGAGGTCGAGGGCATCCGCTCCGGCAACGTCACCCGCGGCCACCGCTTCATGGCGCCCGAACCCTTCACCGTCCGCCGCTTCGAGGACTACGCGGCCTCGCTGGAAAAGGCGAAGGTGGTGCTCGATCCGGCCCGCCGCGCCGACATCATCCTCCACGACGCCCGCGACCTCGCCTTCGCCGCCGGCCTCGAACTCGTCGAGGACGACGGGCTGCTCGCCGAGGTCGCCGGCCTCGTCGAATGGCCGGTGGTGCTGATGGGCGCCTTCGACGAAGCGTTCCTCACGATCCCGCCCGAGGTGATCCGGGCGACGATCCGCGCCAACCAGAAGTGCTTCGTCCTCACCGACCCGGCGACGGGCCGGCTCGCCAACCGCTTCCTGCTCGTCTCCAACATCGTGGCGAAGGACGGCGGCGCCACCATCGTCGCCGGCAACGAGCGCGTCATCCGCGCCCGCCTCTCCGACGCCAAGTTCTTCTACGAGCAGGACCTCGCTGCGAGCCTGGAAAGCCGGCTGCCGAAGCTGGAGAAGATAACCTTCCACGAGGAGCTCGGCACCCAGGCGGCGAGGGTCGAACGCGTCGCCGCGCTGGCCAGAGAGATCGCCCCGCTGGTCGGCGGCGATCCGGCCCTCGCCGAGCGCGCCGCCCGCCTCGCCAAGGCCGACCTCGTCACCGGCATGGTCGGCGAGTTTCCCGAACTGCAGGGGTTGATGGGGCGCTACTACGCCACCGCCCACGGCGAAGACGCCGCCGTCGCCGCCGCGCTGGAAGAGCATTACAAGCCCCAGGGCCAGGGTGACCGCACGCCCACGGCCCCGGTTTCCATCGCCGTGGCGCTGGCCGACAAGCTCGACACCCTCGTCGGCTTCTGGGCGATCGACGAGAAGCCGACGGGCAGCAAGGACCCCTACGCGTTGCGCCGGGCAGCGCTGGGTGTCATTCGGATGATAACAGACAATAGAATAAAAATGCGTCTCGACCATTACATTGGGGAAGCCAACCGAATCGCGTCCGCACAGTTATTTCATAGTGGTCGGGCATTTGATCTCGTGATTCACGAGGATGTCGACGACAACGGAGATTCGATAGAGCTGAAGGCTGGAATTCCCTTCAATCGGAGCGGGATTGACGCAGCGGTAGCAATTCGAATCATTGACGAAGATGGCTGCGCCCTAGATGGGGATGGCGGAGTCCAAAGGTCTGGTCGGCGGGAGTTTGGAGAGAGTCTACTGTCATTTTTCCACGACCGCCTCAAGGTCCAGCTCCGCGAGCAGGGCGCCCGGCACGATCTGGTGGACGCCGTGCTGGCCGAGGGCGGGGAGGGGGCGGACGACCTGACGCTGGTGGTCGCCCGCGTCGCCGCGCTCGGCGACTTCCTCGCGACCGACGAGGGCCGCAGCCTGCTTTCCGGCTACCGCCGTGCCGCCAACATCCTCAAAGCCGAGGAGAAGAAGGACAAGACCTCCTACGAGGCCGCCGTGCTCGACCGGCATCTGCTGGAAGAGAAGGGCGAGAAGGCCGAGAAGGTGCTGGCCGCCGTGCTCGACGCCGCCATCGGCCACGCCGGCGCCCACGTCGTCGCCGAGGAGTTCGCCGAGGCGATGGCGGCCCTCGCCGAGACCCGGCCCGCCATCGACGCCTTCTTCGACGACGTCCTCGTCAACGCCGACGACCCGGCGATCCGCCTCAACCGCCTCGCCCTCCTCGCCCGCATCCGCGCCGCCTGCCACACCGTGGCGGATTTTTCCCGCATCGCGGGGTGAGGGCGCGGGGCGGCGCGGCGAAGCCTTCGTCGCCGGACCGCCCGTCTCGGCCCGACATCGGAGAGGAACGACGCCCTCTCCCTCGTCGTCCCCTCCCTCCTTGTGGGGGAGGGACAGGGAGAGGGGTGAGCCGCACGACGGGCGGGCGTCCTCGCCGGCCGAGGCGTTGTGGCCTCTATGGCGCTCGCACGTGCCCGGCGTCGTTTGGCGATCCGTCCGCTCCGGGCCGATCGCGCTTGGTCTGGATGCCTAGGCGCCGCTTTCCCGTTTCCACTAACGACAATCGTGTAGCCAATCTCGTGCCGTGTCGCCTACCCCTCTCCCTGTCCCTCCCCCACAAGGGGGGAGGGGACGATGAAGGAGAGGATGCCGTCCCTCGCGAGGCCCGTGCCGAGCCGCCGAATGGGTCGATAGCGCCGCGGAAGCTCGTCTGCTCGCGGCAGCACTCCCCGTCGCCACACACCCCTCACGGATCCATGTACCGCCGCCACAGCTTCTCGCCGATCAGGCAATCCGAGGTCTTCTCCGCCGGCAGCAGCACGTCGGCCGGGATCACCCGCGGCAGCGCGCTCGCGACTTCCAGGATCAGCTTGCGGCGGATCGCCTCGATCATCTGTTCCTCGCCGCGCACCGGCACGAGGAAGGAGCCGGGGCCGCCGATGACGCAGTCGCGGTAGTAGACGTCGAGGTCGTCGATCGAATAGGGCGAATAGCCCGGCGGGTTCAGCATGATCGGCAGGCCGTTGATGACGATGCCGCGCGCGAGCACCTTGTCGCGGACCGGCTCGACCATGCCGCCGCGGTTGTTCGGCCCGTCGCCGGAAATGTCGATCACCCGGCGATAGGCGGAAAAGCCGTTGTCGTCGAAGAGGTCGGCGGCGGCGGAAAGGCCGGAGGAGATCGAGGTGCCGCTCGCCATGCCGAGTTGGGCGTCGGTGATCTTGTCGGCGAAGATCTTCGCGCTGGCGCCGTCCTCGATCAGGTGCCAGTTGACCGCGACCCGCTGCTGCCCCGGCCCGGCCCATTCGAAGTAGGCGACGGCGATGCGGCCGAGCAGGCCGGCGTGGATCGCAGACAGCACCTCGGGGTGGGTCAGCGCCTCGGCGTAGCCGCGCCGCTGCAGCATCTGCTCGTCGTAGTCCATCGACCGCGAGACGTCGACGGCGAGAACCAGTTCGAGGTCGACCTCCCGCTCCGCCGCGGCGGCCGGGCCGACGCCCTCGATCAGGCCGAACAGAAAGGCGAGGGACGCGACGCTCCTCCCGGCCCTGCGCCGATGGCGCGCCATGCCCGCAACAAGGTCCATTCGCCGACCCTCCGTTGGGAGCCCCGAGAGGCAGGATCGGCCGGGGGCGGCGCATCGTCAATGACGGGGCGGGACGTCAGTCCGGCTTCGTCATCAACTGGTCGTGATCGCCGCCGGTCTCGGCGCGGCACCGCCAGCGCCGCCGCAGCCGTCCGGCGAGCCGCCCGGCCGCGGCGCGAACGGTCAGCGACAGGCGGGCGAGCCGGCCCGGTTCACCCTGACCCGCTGATCATCATTCGTCATC
>CALCDT010000383.1 GCA_937900425.1 uncultured Alphaproteobacteria bacterium
TTCTCGTAGGTGCCGTCGACGACAGCCTGGTAGTAACCGCCGTGCTCGGCCTGGGCGAGCCAGTTGGTGCCGAACGTGACCTCGTCCAGCGCCAGCGCCGGCCCGGCTCCCACGGCCGTCGCCACCACCGCCACGCCCAGCATCGATCGCATCATCGCAGCGTCCCTCCCTCCGCCGCCCGCCCCTGCCCGGCGGCCCTCGCGGCAAGATTAGGGGATCGCAATCGCCTACGAAAGCAGCAAGATGCATTCGGCGGCAGGTGTTGCCGACACCGCCCGATGTGCCCATCCTCGGCCGCAGGATGACGAGCCGGTTTCTGGGGGGGAGGCCATGAGGGTGGTCGCTTGCTGGGTCGCGATCGTGCTCGCCGCGTCGCCCGTCGCGGCCGCGGACTATCGGGTCGACGGCAATCGTCTGACCGTCTCGGGAGCCTTCTACAGCGACCGGGAGTTCGGCCGCTTCGCCGCCTACGTCCGCGAGAACCCGGCAGTCGATACGATCGTGATGAAGGACTTCTCCGGCGGCATGCACATGACCGGCTTCCTGAACTTCACCCGCTTCATCCGCGACCGGAAGCTCGCGACGGAAGTCGACGGGCCGTGCATGTCGGCGTGCGCCCTCGCCTTCCTCGGCGGCGTCCGCCGCGGCCTCGCGCCGGGCGCCGATCCGAAGACGAGCGTCGTCGCCTTCCACGGCGTCTACGACATGGCCGGAAAGCCCTACGAGCCTTTCGAGGGGACGTTCGTCTCCGCCCTGCGCCGTTATACGGGCGGCCGGATGTCCGCCGCCGTCGCTCGCAGGGCGTTCTCGCTGCCGCAGAACGGGCTCCTGATGTTCTTCGACCCCAAGCGCGGCAAGCGGCGCGACGGGCTGTCGGTGGTGATCTGCGAGGATCTCCGCAGGACGGAGACCTGCGCCGCCGTGCGCGGCATCGACGCGCTGTCGGCCGGGGTCTTCGCCCGCTGAAGCCCCGAGGCGCTTGCCACCCGCCGGACCGCGACCTAGCCTCGTTCTGCCCACCCGACCCCTTCAGGCGGCTATGCTGACACCGCTCTTTCCGCCGGCGATCCGGCCGCCCTTCGCCCGCTATGCCCACGGCGTCGAGGTCGCCGCCGGTGCGCGGCTTCTCTTCGTCTCCGGCCAGCTCGGCATCGCCGCCGACGAGACCGTGCCGGAGGACGCCGAGGCGCAGGCCGACCTCTGCTTCGCCAACATCGCCGCGATCCTCGCCGAGGCCCGCATGGGACCGGCCGACATCGTCCGCCTCAACGCCTACGTCACCGACCGGACCCATCTGCCCGCCTACATGCGCGCCCGCGACCGCTTCACCGGCGGCGCCCTCGTCGCCTCGACGCTGATGATCGTCTCGGGCTTCGCCCGGCCGGAATTCAAGGTCGAGGTCGAGGCGGTCGCCGCGGCGGACCCCGGCTGATGAGCTGGGCCGCGGTGCTGCTGCCGCTCGCCGGGCTGTGGTTCCTCGCCGCGGCGATGCCGGGACCGAACACCCTGCTCGTCGGCCATCGCGCCGCCCGCGACGGCTGGACCGCCGCCGCGGTCGCCGCCTGCGGCACCGCCACCGGCACTCTCGTCTGGGCGACGGCGGCGCTGTTCGGGCTGACGCTGCTGTTCGCCGCGGCGCCGCACGCGCAGACGGCGATCCGCGTCGCCGGCGGGCTCTATCTCGTCTGGACCGGCATCACGATGTGGCGCGCGGCCGGCTCCGCAGGCGGCGTCGCCGACGACCGGCCGTCGCTTCTCGGCGCCTACCGCGCCGGGCTCCTGGCCAATCTCTCGAACCCGAAGAGCGCCGCCTTCGCCACGTCGCTGCTCGCCGCTTCGCTGCCGGCCGGCGCCCCGGCGGGGCTGCGCGTCGCCGCGGTCGCGACCGTCGTGGCGACCTCGCTCTTCTGGTATCTCGCCGTTGGTATCTCGCCGTCGCACGCTCGATCTCGCATCCGCGCATCGGCACCCTCTATCTGCGCGCCCGGCGGCCGATCGGGCGCATCGCCGGCGGCCTCTTCGTGCTGTCGGGTCTGAAGCTCGCCTTCGATCGCTGACCGGAGTCGTCCATGCGCCTGTGGATCAAGAACCCGATCGCCGTGCTCGCCGACGGAGCGGAGAACGGCCTCGTCGTCGAGGACGGCCGCATCGTCGAGCTCGTCGGCCGCGGCCGACAGCCTTCCGCACCGGTCGACCAGAGCTTCGACGCGAGCCGCCACGTGATCCTGCCGGGGCTCGTCAACACCCACCACCACATGTTCCAGACGCTGACGCGGGCCCACCCGGCGGCGATCAACAAGGAACTGTTCCCGTGGATCCGGACGCTGCTGCCGATCTGGACGCGGCACCTGCGGCCGGACGCCTTCCGCCTCGCCACGCGGCTGGCGCTGACCGAGCTCCTGATGTCCGGCGGCACGACGGTGTCGGACCACCAGTACCTGTTTACGGCCGGGCTCGAGGACGCGATGGACATCCAGGCCGAGGAGGCGAACGCCCTCGGCATGCGGATGACGCTGACACGCGGCTCGCTGACCCTCGGCGCCGAGGACGACGGCCTCACCGTGCCCGGCTCGACCCAGGACGACGACGTCGTGCTGGCCGACTGCGAGCGCATCCTCGACCGCTACCACGACCCGTCGGAGGGCTCGTTCCTGCAGGTCGCGCTCGCGCCCTGCGCCCCCTTCAACGTGACGAAGCGGTTGCTGATCGAGACGGCGGCGCTGGCCGAGCGCTGCAACTGCCGCCTGCACACCCACCTCGGCGAGACCAGGGACGAGAACGAGTACTGTCTCGCCCACTTCGGCTGCCGGCCGGTCGACTACATGGCGGAGGTCGGCTGGCTGAGCGACCGCGTCTGGGTCGCCCACGGCATCCACTTCGACGACGCCGAAGTCGCCCGTCTCGGCCGCCACGGCGTCGGCGTCTGCCACTGCCCGACCTCGAACATGGTGCTCGCCTCCGGCAATTGCCGGACGAAGGAGCTCGAGGCCGCCGGCGCACCGGTCGGCCTCGGCGTCGACGGCTCCGCCTCGAACGACAACTCCAACCTGATCGAGGGCGTCCGCCACGCGCTGATGATCGGCCGGCTCACCTACGACGCCGCCTCCGTCACCCATCTCGATGCGCTCCGCTGGGCGACCGAAGGTTCGGCGCGCTGCCTCGGCCGTGACGACATCGGCGTCATCGCCCGGGGCCGGCAGGCCGATCTCGCTTTCTACACCCTCGACGAGCTGCGCTTCTCCGGCGCCGGCGACCCGCTCGCCGCCCTCGTCCTCTGCGGTGCCCACGCCGCCGACCGGGTGATGATCGCCGGCGAGTGGCGCGTCGAGGACGGCCTGCCGATCGGCGTCGACGTGGCGCGGCTGCGTCACGAGCACGGCGCCGCGGCGAAGGCGTTCCTCGAGGCGGTCGCCTAGCCACTTCAGGCACGGAAGGGACGCGCGGCGACCGTCTCTGCTATAGCGTCGCGGCAGTCCAACAAGAGGCCCCCATGCTTCCGAAGCGCCTGTGGCAGGAGATGACGGCGGCGGAGTTCCGCGCCGCCGACACCTCGAAATGGATCGCCGTGCTGCCGGTCGCGGCGATCGA
>CALCDT010000384.1 GCA_937900425.1 uncultured Alphaproteobacteria bacterium
GGCGGCCAGCACATCAACACGACCGACTCGGCGGTGCGCATCACGCATATCCCGACCAACATCGTGGTGCAGTGCCAGTCGGAACGCTCCCAGCACAAGAACCGGGCCACCGCCTGGAACATGTTGCGGGCCAGACTCTACGAGCGCGAGCTGGAGATTCGCGAGCAGAAGGCCAACGCCGAGGCGGCCGGCAAGACCGAGATCGGCTGGGGTCACCAGATCCGTTCCTACGTCCTCCAGCCCTACCAGCTGGTCAAGGACCTTCGGACCGGGGTCGAGAGCACCTCGCCGGGCGACGTGCTGAACGGCGACCTCGACGCCTTCATGGAAGCGGCCCTCGCCCAGCGTGCCTTCGGCAAGCAGCCGAGCGACATTTCCGACGTCGATTGACCTCTCTCCGCACGGTGCCCACGCGGCCCCGTGCGGATCGACCGCGACCGGTGGGCCGAACGGTGCGGAGACCCCGCCGTCTGCTTCACGCCGCGTCGGCGACCACGCGATTGCGGCCGTCGCGCTTGGCCGAATAGAGCGCGACGTCGGCGCGCTTCAGCATCATGTCCGGCGTGTCCTGCGGGCGCAGCACCGTGGCGAGGCCGATCGAGACCGTGATCGCCAGCTGGCGGCTGCCGCCGGCGACGGGGAAGGATTCTCCGGCGATCTTCTCGCGCAGGCGCTCGGCGATCATCATCGCGAAGGCGAGATCGGTGTCGGGCATGACGATGACGAACTCCTCGCCGCCGAGGCGGCAGGCGAGGTCGACACCGCGGATGTTGCGCACGACGCGCCGCGCGAATTCGCGCAGCACGTCGTCACCGGCGTCGTGGCCGAAGGTGTCGTTGACCGACTTGAAGTGATCGATGTCGACGATCAGCAGCGACAGGTCGCCGTTGCGCGAGTTGGCCTGGGCGACCAGCGGCGCGAGATGCATTTCGAGGTAGCGGCGGTTGTGAAGGCCGGTGAGGCCGTCGGTCAGCGCCATCTCCATCGTGTTCTGCACGGTCTCGCGCAGACGGTCGGTGAAGCGCTTGCGGCGGATCTGGGTGCGGCAGCGGGCCAGCAGTTCGTTGCGGTCGATCGGGCGCAGCAGGTAGTCGTTGACGCCGAGCTCGAGGCCGCGCAGCAGGCGGGCGTTGTCTTCCGGTTCGGCGATGAGCAGAATCGGCAGGTTGCGGGTGCGCTCCAGCGAACGCAGCTGCGAGCAGAGCCGCAGGGCGTCGTAGTCGGCGAGCGAGATGTTGACGATGACCAGTTCGTAGCCGCCGTCGGCGGCGCGGAACAGCGCGTCGTGCGGCGCGGTCTCGACGTCGACCGTGTTCTCGCGGGCGAGGGCGGTGACGATGCGCTCGTAGGACGAGCGCCGGTCGTCGACGACGAGAACGCGCCCCGGTCCGGCCTTGGCCGGATCGGTCTCGGCCAGCGCCTCCTTGAGGCTGGCACCGTCGCCGGCGCTGGCGCGGGCGTGGATTTCGTCGGTCAGCATCTTGAGGCGGGTCAGGCTCTTGACCCTGGTGATGAGGGCGAGGTCGCTGACCGGCTTCGTCAGGAAGTCGTCGGCACCGGCCTCGAGGCCCTTGACCCGGTCGCTCGGCTGGTCGAGCGCTGTGACCATGATGACCGGAATGTGCGCGGTCATCGGATTGGCCTTGATGCGGCGGCAGACCTCGATGCCGTCCATGCCGGGCATCATCACGTCGAGCAGGACGATGTCGCAGGGCGAATGGGCGAGGAATTGCAACGCTTCCGGCCCGCTCGCCGCGGTGGCGACGTCGAAGTATTCCGCGGTCAGCCGCGCTTCGAGCAGCTTGACGTTGGCGACCACGTCGTCGACGACGAGAATGCGGGCGGTCATGCGTGAACTCCGGACAAGGCCAATCGGCGCGCCGCGTCACACCTCGCGGCTTCGGTTCTGACGAGGCTGCTCACGCGGGTTTCGGGGCGTCGCCGCCCGGGCGGCCCGCCTCCGGGGGACACCGGCGCTCCACAGCCCACGAGCACGCCCGATCCCCTCTCGTCCGGCCGCCGGGGAGGGCGGCCTCGACCTCAATCGCCAAGATAGGCGCGCACGGTTTCCAAAAACTTGGTGACCGAGATCGGTTTCGAAATATAGGCCTCGCAGCCGCCCTGGCGGATCCGCTCCTCGTCCCCCTTCATCGCGAAGGCGGTGACGGCGATCACCGGGATGGAGCGCAGGTCGTCGTCCTCCTTGATCCACTTGGTCACCTCGAGGCCGGAGACTTCCGGCAGCTGGATGTCCATCAGGATCAGGTCGGGCTTGTGGGCGCGGGCGATGTCGAGCGCCTCGATCCCGTTGCGGGTCTGCAGCGTGCGGTAACCGTGCGCTTCGAGGAGGTCGTGGAAGAGCTTCATGTTGAGCTCGTTGTCTTCCACGATCAGCACCGTCTTGGGCATCTTGCATCTCCGCCTGGCCGCCGTGCCGGCCCGCTCGTCCGGGGAGGGCGAGTTCGTCGATCACGGCGGGTCGGCATGTCCCGCTGGGAGCGAAGGGCGACGACCTTCCGTCGCCTTCGACATGGCTGTAAGCTTAATACCTAGGATTCCTTTCAAAAGCGCAAATGGCACGGGACGATGAAGACGAGCCGTTCACTCGACCGTGATGCCGCCGAGGCCATCGCGATCTCCGCACTGGAACATCTCGCCGGCGACGGCGAAGCCCTCGGACGATTCCTCGCGCTGTCGGGTATCGGCCCGTCGGACCTGCGTCTGGCCGCCGCCGAGCCGGGCTTTCTCGTCGGCGTGCTGGAGTTCTACATGGAGGACGAGAGCCTGCTGCTGAGCTTCGCCGCCAACGCCGCGCTGCGCCCGACGATGATCGCCGCGGCCCGGTTCACCCTCGCCGGTCACGACGAGGGCTAAGGGCTTTCCCGGAGCCGCCGGCCTCCGCCCTCGACGACGTCCGCCGGTCCCGCGGTCCGGGACCGCTTCCCGTGAGAGGTCCGGCCACGGCCGGCGAGGGCGACGAGCGCATGTCCGCTGCCAGTTCCAGTGCCGATGGGCGGGCGGGGCCGGACGGTCCGGTTCCCGGCTTCTGCCGCGACTGCCTGACGCCCGCCGCCGGCGCCGAGGCGCGGTGCCGGGCCTGCGGCAGCCCGCGGCTGCTGCGCCACCCGGATCTCGACCACCTCCACGTCGCCCACGTCGACTGCGACGCCTTCTTCGCCGCCGTCGAGAAGCGTGACGATCCGAGCCTGCGCGACAAGCCGGTGATCGTCGGCGGCGGCAAGCGCGGCGTCGTCTCGACCTGCTGCTACATCGCCCGCATCCGCGGCGTGCGCTCGGCGATGCCGATGTTCAAGGCGCTCGAGGCTTGTCCCGACGCGGTGGTGATCAAGCCGAACGGTGCGAAATACGCCGCGGTCGGCCGCGAGGTGCGGGCCCTGATGCAGAGCCTGACGCCGCTCGTCGAACCGCTTTCGATCGACGAGGCCTTCCTCGATCTCGCCGGCACCGAGAAGCTGCACGGGGCCATTCCCGCGCTGACGCTCGCCCGCTTCGCCCGCCGGGTCGAGACCGAGATCGGCATCACCGTCTCGGTTGGCCTCGCGCCGAACAAGTTCCTCGCCAAGATCGCCTCCGACCTCGACAAGCCGCGCGGCTTCGCCGTCATCGGCGCGGCCGAGGCCAAGGCCTTCCTCGCGCCGCGGCCGATCGGCTTCATCTGGGGCGTCGGCAAGGCCGGACAGGAGAAGCTCGCCGCCGACGGACTGCGCACCATCGGGCAGTTGCAGGAGATCGACGAGGCGACCCTCGCCCGGCGCTACGGCGCCATGGGCCTGAGGCTGGCGAAACTCGCCCGCGGCATCGACGACCGCCGGGTCTCGCCGCATTCGGTCCGCAAGAGCGTCAGCTCGGAGACCACCTTCGACGAGGACCTGGTCCGCCGCGAGGATCTGCGGCCGATCGTGCGCCGGCTCTGCGAGAAGGTGTCGGGCCAGCTCAAGACCCTCGGCATCGGCGGGTGGACGGTGACGCTGAAACTCAAGACCCGCGACTTCAAGATCCGCACCCGCAGCCGCCGGCTGCACGACCCGAGCCAGCTGGCCGACCGCCTGTTCCAGGCCGCCGACGCCCTGCTCGGCCCGGAGGCCGACGGCACCGCCTACCGCCTCGTCGGTGTCGGCGTCTCCGACCTCGTCGACGCCCGCGCCGCCGACCCCGGTGACCTCGCCGACCCGAACGCCGCACGCCGGGCAGCGGCCGAAAAGGCGGTGGACGCGCTGCGCGAGAAGTTCGGTAGAACGGCGGTTGAGACCGGACTGGTGTTCGGAACGCGCAAGCCGGTGAAACGGTGAGGCGGGGCGTGCGATACAGCCCCCGCCGTCGTCACGGACGACTGCGTGACGGGCCGAAGTCCGGCCGTTCCGCACGCTTCAGCGCACTTAAGTGGTTGAAAAGAATGGTGGGCGCGACAGGGATTGAACCTGTGACCCCTCCCGTGTGAAGGGAGTGCTCTCCCGCTGAGCTACGCGCCCGATCGCTTCGATCGTGCGGCGATATAAGGGAGCGGGCCTTTTGAAGTCAAGGCGGTTCGTGCGGCGGCTGTGACGGCGCGACCCGTGCCTTTATCGGCCGGGCGGCCCGCTGCCCGGCGACGGACGAGAAACGCCCGGGGATGATCCCCGGGCGTCTCGGTGTCGTCACTCGATCGGCGGCCGTTTCGGCCGCACGCCGATGGCCGGGATCACTGCTGCGTGCCGGAGTCCGCGGCCGTCGGATTCAACAGCGGCGTGATGCGACGCATGGTGACCCGGCGGTTCTCGGCGGAGGCCGCCTGGGTGTTCACCTTGAGATCCTCCTCGCCGTAGCCCTGGGTGACGAGGTTCTCCGGCGGCACCTGATAGTAGTCGGTCAGCGCGGCGGCGACCGATTCGGCCCGGCGGTCCGACAGGGCGAGGTTGGAAATTTCCGACCCGACCGCGTCGGTGTGGCCTTCGATCAGGAACACCTCGTCCGGATTGTCGTAGAGGATGTCGTTGATCGACTTGGCGATTCCATCGAGCGCCGGATACTGGTCCCGGGCGATGTCGGCCGATCCCGTCGAAAAGTGGATGGCGTCTATGTCGATGCGCCGGACCTTGTCGCGCAGGCGGTTGCTGTAGCGGACCTCGTCGAGCGTATAGGCCCGTTCGACGATCTCCACGGGCGGCGCCAGGAAGGTCTCTTCGATCTGGGCCTGCGACGCCTGCCGGCTGTCGACGATATATTCCTCGCGCGGGATCTCGATCCGGAGCGGCGGCAGCACGCTGCCGAAGTTGAGCAGCACGCGGTCGTCGTGCTGATGGCGCCTGTTGTCGATCAGGAAGACCTCGCGGCCGTTCTTGATCCGCGACCGCGAAACGATCCGGTCGCGGGCGTCATAGACGGTGACGATTCGATCGCCGTCCGGGCGGATGACGACGACACGGCGGCCGCCATCGTCCAGGCGCTCCATCCGGAAGTCGCTGGAGCCGCGCCGGAAGCGGCTGATGTCGTCCGAGTAGATGACGGTCTTGTTGCCCTCGCGGACGATGACGCGACCCTCCGTCCGATCGAGCACCCGCCGCTCGGCGGCGCGGCGCTCGGCTTCGCGGCGTTCGGACGCTTCGCGGCGTTCGCGCTCCTGGCGCATTTCCCGGCTCTCCTCGCGGAGCCGGTCGATCTGGCGCTGCTGGCGGGCGTCACGGTCGCGGTCACGCTGCTGGCGATCCTGCTGGCGCTGGTCGCGGTCGCGCTGCTGGTCGCGGTCGCGCTGCTGGTCACGATCGCGCTGTTGGTCACGATCGCGCTGCTGGTCACGGTCGCGCTGCTGGTCGCGATCGCGCTGCTGGTCGCGATCCTGCGGGCGCGGGTCGCGGTCGCGCTGCTGGTCACGATCCTGCGGGCGCTGCTCACGGTCGCGCTGCTGGTCACGATCACGCTGCTGCTGGCTGTCCTGAGGGCGCTGGTCGCGCTGCTGCTGCTGTTCGCGATCACGCTGCTGCTGTTCGCGCTGCTGCTGGCGTTCGCGCTGCTGCTCCTGCTGCTGCTG
>CALCDT010000385.1 GCA_937900425.1 uncultured Alphaproteobacteria bacterium
CGCCGCCGCCGGCTTCCACCGGCTTCCCGGTCGAGGCGACCGCCGAGCCGCAATCCCGGCCGCTGTCGATGCGCGCGGTCGCCGAACCGCTGCCGCCCCCGGCCGAGCCTGCGCCGGCGCCACTGCCGCGCGCCCTGTCCGCCGGCCTCGAGCAGGAGGTGATCGAGAGCATCCGCACCGAGCGGCTCGAAATCCACCTGCAGCCGATCGTCGCCCTGCCCCAGCGCAAGGTGCGGATCTACGAGGCGCTGGTGATGCTGCGCACCCGCGGCGGCGACATGCTGGGCGACGGCGAGCTGCGCCGCCTCGCCGAGACCGCCCGCATCGCCCCGCGGGTCGACACCTTCGTCGTGGTGCGGGCCTTCCAGATCCTGAAGCGCCTCAACACCCGCAACCGCGACGTCGGCATGCTGGTGCGCCTGTCGATGGCGAGCCTCGTCGACAACGCCTTCTTCCGCGAGTTCCAGGGCTTCGTGGCGCAGAACAGGTCGCTCGCCGAGATCGTCACCTTTGAATTCTCGGCCGAGGACGTCCGCCAGATCGGGCCGATCGAGCAGGAGAGCCTCGAGGCGATCGCCGAGCTCGGCTACCGCTTCTCGATCGGCGGCCTCGCCGATCTCCGGCTCGACTTCCAGTCGCTGTCGCAGCGCGGCTTCCGCTACGCCCGCGTCACCGCCGACGGCCTGCTCGGACGGGCCGGATCGCAGCCGCTGCGCGGCGACATCCACCCGATCGACCTCGCCGGCCACCTCGCCCGCAAGGGCATCGAACTCGTGGTCGACGGCGTCGAGAGCGAGGCCCAGGTGCTCGACCTGCTAGACTACGAGATCCGCCTCGCCCAGGGCAACCTGTTCTCCGCCCCGCGGCTGGTGCGGCCCGAAGCGATGCAGACCGCCACCGCCCAGCCCGACGCCGCCCGCGCCCCGGCCCGCGCCGCGCGCTGACGATAGGCGCCGCCGCGCGGGGCGGCGGTCGTTTCGCTCAGCTCGACGTCGGGCCGACCGTCACAACCGTCAGCGGCGTCGACAGCAGCCGCTTCGCCACCCGGCGCAGGTCGTCGAGCGTCACCGCCTCGATCAGGGCGTTGCGGGTGTCGAAATAGTCGATCGGCATCCCGTCGAGCTGCAACCCGACGAGCTGGGCGGCGATCTTGGCCGAGGAATCGAAGCGCAGGGCGTAGGAGCCGACGAGATACTTCTTCGTCGCCGCGAGTTCCTGCTCGCTCGGCCCCGCCTCGGCCATCTTGCGGATCTCGGCGGTCATCAGTTCGACCACCTCGCCGGCCTTGTCGGCCCGCGTCGCCGTGCCGGCGAGGAACAGGCCGGCATGGTCGAGCGGCACCATCGCGCTCCAGGTCGAATAGGCGAGGCCGCGCTTCTCGCGGATCTCGGTGTAGAGCCGAGAGGAGAAGGTGCCGCCGCCGAGGATCTCGTTGAGCACGTAGGCCGGGATGTAGTCCGGGTCCTGGCGCAGCAGCCCGCCGGTGCCGATGCGGATCACCGTCTGCGGATTGGGCAGCGCCTCGCTGGCGGTGTCGCCGAATGTCGGCGCGGCTTCGGGCACCTCCACCAGCTTCGCCGTCTCCGGCAGGCCGGCGAAAGCCTTGTCGACCAGCGGACCGAGATCGGCCGCCGAAACCGCCCCGACGACGCCGATGACGAGGTTCGATCGGGCGAAGGTGGCCTCGCGGTAGGCGACGATGTCGTCGCGGGTGATCTCGGCCATCGTCTCGGGCGTGCCCTCGACAGGGCGGGCGTAGGGATGGTCGCCGAAGACGAGGCGGCTGAAGGTGCGGGTCGCGATCTCTTCCGGGTCGGTGGCGTTCCGGCGCAGCGACGAGAGCAGTTGCGCCCGCATCCGCTCGATGGCGTCTGCATCGAAACGCGGCTCGTTGAGCGCGAGGGCGAGCAGGTCGAAGGCCTGCTCGCGCCGGTCGGCCAGCGTGCCGAGGTGGCCGGAGAAGGCGTCGCGGCCGGCATCGAAGGACAGCCGCACCGCGGTCTCGTCGAGCCGGCGCTGGAAGGTCGGCCCGTCCATGTCGCCGGCGCCCTCGTCGAGCAGCGTCGACAGCAGGCTGGCGACGCCGGGGCGCCCGGCCGGATCCTGGCTCGCGCCGCCGCGGAAGGCGAAGTCCATCGCGATCAGCGGCACGGTGTGGTCCTCCACCAGCCAGACCTCGATGCCGGCGGGCGTCGTCACCCGCTGCACCGTGGTCGCCTGCGCCGTGCCGGCGAGGAGGAGGACGGCGGCGAGCAGCGTCAGCAGGCGCAGGGCGAGCGGCGCGAGGCGCGGGGAGAGCGAAGAGCGGACGGCGAGGGCGGGCATCGGGCGGCCTCCGGAAAAGCGGGACGACGGCATGGGGACGGCGGCGTGGCGAGAGCGGAGCACGGCCGGATCAGCCGCGCAGGTCCGCGGGAACGCGCAGGTAGCCGGTGACGGAGCGCGCCGGATCGAGGCGTCCGGCCGCCGCGTTCACCGCCTCCGCCGTCACCGCCTCGATCCGCGCCGGCCATTGCTGGACGTCCTCGACCGTCTGACCTATGGCGAGGGCGGAGCCGAAGATCCGGGCCAGCGTCGCCTGGTTGTCCTGGGCGTAGATCGCCCCGGCGAGCAGGCGCTGTCCGGCCCGGACCACCTCGTCGGCGCCGACGCCGCTCTTCGCCGTCTCGGCGAGCACGTCGAGGATGGCGCCGCGCAGAGTCTCGAGAGTGACGCCCGGCGCCGGCACCGCATAGACGGTGAAGCTGGCATCCCCCCGCGACGAGCCGCGATAGTAGGCGCCGGCGGCGGTGGCGACCTTCTTCTCGACGACGAGCTGGCGGTAGAGCCGGCTGCTGCTGCCGCCGCCGAGCACCTCGGAGAGCACGTCGAGCGCCTCGGAGGTTCCGGGCTCGCCGGTCGTCACCGACGGCACCACCCATTTGAGGAGGATGTTCTCCTCCTTGACGCGCGGGTCGGCGAATTCGACGAAGCGCGGCGTCTCGATCAGGCCGGGCCGTGGATGCTCCGGGCGGACCGGCTCGACCCGCCGCGGCAGCTTGCCGTAGGTCGCCTCGGCGAGCGCCCTGACCTCGTCCGGCTCGACGTCGCCGGCGACGACGAGGATGGCGTTGTTGGGCGTGTAGTAGCGGTCGTAGAAGGCGATGGCGTCCTCGCGGTCGAGGCCCTCCATGTCCTCGCGCCAGCCGATGATCGGCACGCCGTAGGGGTGCTGGAGGTAGAGCACCGCGTCCATCGACGTCGACAGGATCGCCGAGGGCTCGTTGTCGAGCCGCATCGACCGCTCTTCGAGGATCACCTGGCGCTCCGGCAGCACCTTGTCGTCGGTGAGGCGGAGGTTGGCCATGCGGTCGGCCTCGAACTCCATCATCAGGCCGAGGTGTTCCTTGGCGACGCGCTGGAAATATGCGGTGTAGTCGCTGGCGGTGAAGGCGTTCTCGTTGCCGCCGTTGTCGGCGATCACCTTGGAGAACTCACCCTCCGGATGGGCTTCGGTGCCCTTGAACATCAGGTGTTCGAGAAAATGGGCGATGCCGGTCTTGCCCGGCGTCTCGTCCATGGCGCCGACCTTGTACCAGACCATGTGGGTGACGACCGGGGCGCGGTGGTCGGGGATCACCACCGCCTCGAGGCCGTTGGCGAGGGTGAAGGTCGAAACGTTCGGCCCGATCACCGGCGGAGCGGGCCGCGCCTCCTCGGCGAAGGCGGGCGCGGCGGCGAGCGCGGCGGCGAGGCCGATGGCGGCGACGGTCGTTGCGGTTCGGATCATCGGGTCGGATCTCGTCCTGTTGCGGGCGGCGGGCGGGCGGCGGCGGCCCGGCTCGGCGGCGGCCATCCGACGACACGTTTGCGGCGATATGGGGGTGACGAACGGGCGGCTCCAGAGTGAAGGCGCGCACGACGGCGCCGGAGCGGGCGACCTCACGAACTTGTCAGCGGCCGTCCCGGCCCGTGGCGCCGGCCGCCGCGGCCGGAATCGAAAGGCCGCGGACGTGCCGCGGCCTCGCCGGATGCCGGAGGGACCCCTTCGAAAGACGCCGAGTCCCCAGCTTCAGAACCAGTCGAACCAGCCCTTGCCGCTCGACGCCTGCTCGTCCTCGCTCGGCACCGCGACCGGATACTGGTCGGCGGGCTGGAGATAGGTCGTCGGCGGGGCGACGAGACGCCGGCGGACCGGCTGGCCGTTCGCGTCGTAAAGTTCGGCGTTGCCCGCGCCGCCGCCGCCACCGCCCCGCAGGGCTTCCATGCGGGCGAGCTTGGTCGAGGGCACCGGCTTGGAGGGATCGCGCGCGGTCATGCGCTGATAGGCCGAGGTCGGCGCCGGTCCGCTCCCGAGCGGCAGGTCGGGCATGTCGCTGTTGGCGACGTAGCCGCTTTCGGACTGGCCGCGCCTCGCTGCATCGCGCAGCCGCGCGGCGCGCTGAACATCCGGATCGACGGGCCAGTCGGACATCTGGGCGACGTTCGACGCGTCGTCCGGCGCCGGCAGCGCGGCGGTCGAGGACGGCATCACCAGCGGCGCCCGCGGCTGGTAGTTCACGGTCGGCTTGTCGTCCTCGACGGCACCGAGGCCGGCGAGGATGTCCTTGCCGAGCGAGCCTGCCGCCGGCGGGGCGTTGGGATCGGTCTCGTCGGTGAAGGTCTGGGTCACCGAACAGGCGCCGAGGGCGAGCGACGCCGCCAGGACCACACCGATCGACCGAAGCTTGTCTCGCGTCATGCTCGTTTCCGAATTCGCCCGTTCACGGGATGGCGTCCGCCGGCGTCACGGACGCCGCGGATCGGCTGTTCGGCCTATTCGCTCTTTGCGGCATCCTCGTGGCCCGCCACCAGCGAGTCATACAGGAGCAGGCCGACCCCCGCAACGATCCAGCAGTCGGCGAGGTTGAACACGTACCAGCTGTAGCCGAAGGCGTGGAGGTGGACGAAGTCGACCACCGCCCCGAAGCGGACCCGGTCGATGGTGTTGCCGATCGCCCCGCCGACGATGAGGCCGAGGCCGGCCGCGGCGGCGAAGCTGTCGGTCTTCGTCATCCAGCGGCCGAGGAAGGCGATGGCCGCCAGCGACACCGTCACCAGCAGCCAGCGGCCGAGATCGGCCTCCTGCTGGAACAGGCCGTAGGAGATGCCCTGGTTCCAGGCCAGCACGAAGTCCATGAACGGCGTGATCACCCGCCGCTCGCCGTAGGCGACGAGATCGTCGGCGAGGATCATCGCCTTCGAGATCTGGTCGGCGAGGCAGCCGAGGACGACGAGGACGACGCCGAGCACGACGGGCCGCCCCCCGGACCGATGCGCCATCGCCTCAGGCCGCCTTCGTTGCGTCGAATTCGCGCATCGCGGCTGCGTCGCGCAAGGTGAGGTCGGGATAGTCCGGGTCGGTGCCGACCTCGGGCAGGATCTTCCACGAGCGCGCACACTTGGCGCCTTCGGCGAGCTTCGGCACCACCGCGACGCCGGGCACCTCGTCGAGGGCGAAGGCGCCCTCGGGCGCGGCCTCGCCGGTGACGACGATCTGGCTGACGATGCAGACATCGTCGAAGTCCAGTCCCGCGAGGGCTTCGAGAAGGTCGGGATCGGTGACGTGGACCACCGGGGCCGCCTCCAGCGACGAGCCGATCCGCTTCTCGCGGCGCTCGACCTCGAGGGCGCCGGTGACGACCCGGCGAACCTTGCGGATCTTCTCCCACTTGTCGGCGAGCGCCGGGTCGAGCCAGCCGGCCGGAACCTCGGGGAACAGCTGCTCGTGCACCGAGCCGGCGTCCTCGCCGTGGCGTGACCACCAGCTCTCCTCCATGGTGAAGGGCAGCATCGGGGCGAGCCACTTGACGATGCAGTCGAACAGCCGGCCGACGACGAAGAGCGAGGCCTTGCGGCGGACCGAGGAGGCCGGGTCGCAGTAGAGCGCGTCCTTGCGGACGTCGAAGTAGAAGGCCGACAGCTCGATCGTCATGAAGTTGAAGATCGCGTAGAAGACGCGCTTGTAGTCGAAGGCCGGATAGGCCTCCCGCACGATGGCGTCGATCTCGGCGAGCCGGTGCAGCATCAGCCGCTCGATCTCCGGCATGTCGGCGAGAGCGACCTCCTCGCCGGTGTCGTGGGCGAGGGTGCCGAGCATCCAGCGCAGGGTGTTGCGGAGCTTGCGATAGGCGTCGACGTTGGTCTGCAGGATCTCCTTGCCGAGCCGCTGGTCCTCCCAATAGTCGGTCGAGGCGACCCAGAGGCGGAGGATGTCGGCGCCGAACTGCTTGATGACGTCCTGCGGAAACACCTGGTTGCCGAGCGACTTCGACATCTTGCGGCCGTCCTCGGCCATGGTGAAGCCGTGGGTCAGCACCGCGTCGTAGGGGGCGTGACCGCGCGTGCCGCAGCTCTCAAGCAGCGAGGAATGGAACCAGCCGCGATGCTGGTCGGAGCCTTCCAGATAGAGCACGTAGTCCGGCCCGCCGAGGCCCTGCCGGTTCGGCCTCAGGTCCTCGCGCTGCTCGAGGCAGTAGGCGTGGCTCGATCCGCTGTCGAACCAGACGTCGAGGATGTCGTCGATCTTGACATAGTCCTCCGCCGGATGGAGACCTTCGAGGAACCGTTCCTTCGCCCCGTCCGCATACCAGGCGTCGGCGCCCTCCGCCTGGAAGGCTTCGAAGATCCGGGCGTTCACCGCCTCGTCCTTGAGGATCTCGGCGGTGTCCTTGTGGATGAACACGGTGATCGGCACACCCCAGGCGCGCTGGCGCGACAGCACCCAGTCCGGCCGGTTCTCGATCATCGAGCGCAGCCGGCGCTGGCCGGCGGCCGGCACGAAGCGGGTCGCGTCGATGGCGGCGACCGCGCGGGCGCGCAGGGTGTCGCCCGGCCCCTCGATCGGCCGGTCCATGTGGACGAACCACTGCGGCGTGTTGCGGAAGATGATCGGCTTCTTGGAGCGCCAGCTGTGCGGATACTGGTGCTTCAACCGGCCGAGGCCGATCAGCGCGCCGGCTTCCTTCAGCTTCTCGATGTTGGCCTTGTTGGCCGTGCCTTTGTCGCCCTTGAAGGTGATGACCTGGTGACCCTCGAAGCCGGGGGCGTCCCTGGTGAAATACCCGTCGTCGGCGACGGTGAAGGGAATGGCGGTATCGATGCCGCGCGCCTCGAGCTCGCGGGCCTTCTCCATCCAGATCTCGAAGTCGTCGGAGCCGTGGCCCGGGGCGGTGTGGACGAAGCCGGTGCCGGCGTCGTCGGTGACGTGGTCGCCGTCGAGCAGCGGCACGTCGAACCCGTAGCCGCCGAGGCCGAGGTCACGGTAGGGGTGGGCGCAGGTCATGCCGGCGAGTTCGTCGGCGGTGACGTCGCGCACGCGCTGGAACACCGAGACCCTCGCCTGCCTGAAGACGTCGGCCGCGAGGTTGTCGGCGAGCACGAAGCGCTCGCCCTTCTTCACCCAGTTCTCCTCCGGCAGCCCCTCCTCGATGACCTCGTAGAGGCCGTAGGCAATGCGCCGGGAATAGCTGATCGCCCGGTTGCCGGGGATGGTCCAGGGCGTCGTCGTCCAGATCACGACGGAGACCGGCGGCATGCTCGGGTCGGTGTCGGCCGGGGCGATGTCCATCGGCACCACCTTGAAGGCGCTGTCGATGACGGGGAACTTCACCCAGATCGTGTCCGACTGGTAGTCGTGATACTCGATTTCGGCCTCGGCGAGAGCGGTCTTCTCCACCACCGACCACATCACCGGCTTGGAGCCGCGGTAGAGCTGGCCGGACATCGAGAACTTCATCAGCTCGGCGGCGATGAAGGCCTCGGCCTGGTTGGTCATGGTGAGGTAGGGGTTGTCCCAGTCGCCCTCGATGCCGAGACGCCTGAACTCCTCGCGCTGGACGCCGACCCAGTGGGTGGCGAACTCGCGGCACTCCCGGCGGAACTCCACCGCGGGCACCTCGTCCTTGTTCCTGCCCTTCGCCCGGTACTGCTCCTCGATCTTCCATTCGATCGGCAGGCCGTGGCAGTCCCAGCCCGGCACGTAATTGGAATCGTAGCCCGCCATCTGCATGGAGCGGGTCACCATGTCCTTCAGCGTCTTGTTGAGGGCGTGGCCGATGTGGATGTTGCCGTTGGCGTAGGGCGGGCCGTCGTGGAGGATGTATTTCACCCGCCCCTTGGCCGCCGCGCGCAGGCGCTTGTAGAGCCCCATCTCCTGCCACCTGGCGAGGATCTGCGGTTCCTTCTGCGGCAGGCCGGCGCGCATCGGGAAGTCGGTCTTCGGCAGGTAGAGGGTGTCGGAATAGTCGCGGGCCGCGGTGTCGGCAGGCGCGTTGGTCTCGGTCATCGGATCGGCTCGTCGAATGAGGGTCGCCGGAGGGCGGCAGGCTTCGGTGCGGCGGGTCCGAAAGGTCGGTCAACGGCGATCGAGCTTCTCGGACGCGGATTTCCCGGCTCCGGCGCCGGTCAGGCGCGCGAAACCGGGCCGGTAATTCGTACCGCCGAGGCTATCGGGAGAAAAAGGCGGGCATTGGTGCGCATGGCCGCTTTCTACAGGCCATGCGGCCGGAAAGAAAGTGAAACCGCGCCGTCCTCAGTCGAACAGCAGCGCCCGGTCGAGCGGCGTCAGCGGCGCGAGGGACGCCTGGACGGCCCGCGCCTCGGCGCTGTCGCGGTCCATCTGCTCGACGAGGGCGGAAACGCTGGCGAACTTCATCTCGCTGCGCAGGAAGGCGAGCGGCGTCACCCGCATCACCTTGCCATAGAGATCGCCGGAGAAGTCGAACAGGAAGGTCTCGAACACCGGGGCGCCGTCATCGAAGGTCGGCCGCCGGCCCCAGCTCGCCACCCCGGGGTGGCGCACGCCGTCGACCTCGGCGATCACCGCGTAGATGCCCTGGGCGAGGCCGCATTCCGGGGCGAGGCGAATGTTGGCGGTCGGATAGCCGATGGTGCGCCCGCGCTTGTCGCCGTGGCCGACCTCGCCCTCGAAGAACCAGCGGTAGCCGAGGAGGCCCGCGGCGGCGGCGACGTCGCCCGCCGCGAGGGCGGCCCGGACCCGGCTCGACGACACCGTCTCGCCACCCTCGTCGGCGAAGGGCGCCACGATGCTGACGCCGAAGCCGCGCGCGGCGCCCTCGGCGGCGAGGAACTCCGCGGTGCCCTCGCGCCCGGCACCGAACTGGAAGTCCCAGCCGACGACGACGTGCCTTGCGGCGAGCGCCCCGGCGATCACCGTCTCGACGAAGCGGGCGGCGCTCTCGGCCGCGAAGGCGGCGGTGAACGGGGTGACGACGAGGCCGGAGAGGCCGAGCGCCCCTCCGATTCGCGCCTTGGCGTCCGGCGGCGTCAGCCGGAACACCGGGCTCTCGGGCTTGAAGACGCTGCGCGGATGCGGCTCGAAGGTCAGGATCGCGGCGGCGACCCCAGCCGCCTCGGCGACCCGCACCGTCTCCTCGAACACCGCCTGGTGGCCGCGGTGCATGCCGTCGAAGTTGCCGATGGCGAAGACGCCGCCGGAAAGGCGCGGATCGACCGCGCCGACGTCGCAGACCGGAAGAGGGCGGAACACGGAGGAAGAGGTCATGGACGGGACGGGGCTGCGAATTCCGGTGCGGGCGCGGCGAACCTGCCCGCCCGGTGCGCCCCGGTCAAGCGCGATGTCCCGACGTCCGCACTCCCGGCCAGGGCGAATCCCCTCAGGCTCCGGGCGTGTCGGCCCGGCGCGGCACCATGACCATGGCCTCGCCTTCCAGAACCACGGTGGCGTCGACCCGCGCCTCGCAGGCGAGGCGGACCCGCGCGCCCTTCTCGATCAGTTCCGCCACCTCGACGCTGACGGCGATGACGTCGCCGATCCGCACCGGCGCCTTGAACTTCAGCGTCTGCGACAGGTACACCGCGCCCGGCCCCGGCAGCCGCATGCCGAGGATCGCCGAGATCAGGCTGGCGGTGTAGAGGCCGTGGGCGATGCGGCCGCCGAACCGGGTCTTGGCGGCGAAATGCTCGGAAAGATGGATCGGATTGTGGTCGCCGGAGATCTGGGCGAAGCCGATGACGTCGGAATCGAGCACCGTCTTCAGGTAGGTCTCGCGCATGCCGAGACGGAGATCCTCGTAGAAATGCGACGTCGCTTCCGGAAATGACATGGCCCTCGTCCCGCTTGGCTGTCCACGGGCGGGACCATAACCGCACGGAACCGCCGGCAGCGCCCGCGGATTGTCGCAGGTCGACCATCGTCGGGGGGTGACGGGAAGCGGCACGTGCGATCGCCCGCCCCCTGCCCGCCCCTCGCGACCGGCGCCGGGCGTCTTTTTCACGGCCGCGGTCTTTCATGGCGCCCGGAGCTGTGCCATTGCGTGAGGTCGGGCAGCGGGCATGGTCGCCGGGCAGGATCACCGGTCATCCGGCGGCTGCGGCGGCGAAGGAGGAGCGTTTGCAGAGCGAGACGGACGACGACGCCAAGACCCTCGGGACAGGCGGCACGCGTGCGGATCTCGAGGCCCTGCGGGAGCAGGTCCGACTGCTGAGCCGTCAGGTCGAGCTGGAGCGCGAGAAGACCTTCGCCCTCTCCGAACTGCTGATCCGCTCCGCCGGCACCGGCATCGTCCCCGCCGGCTCGCCCGAAGCCCTGATCGCGCCGATCGAGTATGTCGACGGCGACGACAAGTCCCCGATCTTCGTCTTCGGCGGCATGGCGATGGGCGTCAGCATGCCGGTCGCCGAGTTCCGGCGCTTTCTCTCCGGCCAAGATCGCAAGATCTTCTTCATCAAGGATTTTTCGCAATCCTGGTATCAGTTCGGCCTCGTCGGCCTGTCGCGCGGCGTCGAGGAGACGGCGACGCTGCTGCGCACCCTGGTGCCGCGGCGGGCGAAGGAGGTCTCGGTGATCGGCACCAGCGCCGGCGGCTTCGCCGCCATCCTGTTCGGATCGCTGCTCGGCGCCCGCCGGATCGTCGCCTTCGCGCCGCAGACCGTGCTGTCGCCGCCGGTGGTGCGGCGCTTCAAGTCCCACGACACCCGGGTGAAGCGCGTGCTGGAGGAGGGCAGCCACCGCGACCTTCTCCCGGTCGTCGCCGCCCATCCCGGGCCGGAGATCACGATCCACGTGGGCGCGGACAACCGCGTCGATCTGGCCGCGGCGAAGCACCTTGCCAAGGCGCGCGGTGTCCGGGTCGAACGCCACCCCTGCGCCACCCACGCCATCGCCGCCTGGATGCGCGACAACGGCCGTCTCGAGGAGGCGCTGAAGCCGGTTCTCGGCTGAAGGCGCGCGGCGGGCCGGACGGTCGCGGCCGCGAATGTGCGGGCCGCCGCGGGCGTTCCGGCACCGCCTCGGCGGAGGGGTCCGGGAGGGCGCGGATCGCGATCCGCCGGAGCCGGCATGGTTCACGGCTTTTCATCATTTGCGATTAACCGGTTTTTCAACTCCCCGCGCTACTCTGCCGGAAGAGTAGGCGCCGCTCTCATGGCGAGAAAGCATCCTGCCAACCAAGAACCATAGCGTCATGCGACGAGATCGCAGCAGAGTTTGGAGTTGACGATGGCCCTGGACACCTCGATGTCGGTTCTCGTGGTCGACGACTACAAGACGATGATCCGCATCATCCGCAACCTCCTGAAGCAGCTCGGCTTCGAAGACGTGGACGAGGCCGCGGACGGGACCGAGGCGCTCGGCAAGATGAAAGAGCGCAAATACGGCCTCGTCATCTCCGACTGGAACATGGAGCCGATGACCGGCTACGAGTTGCTGAAGCAGGTTCGTGCCGATTCCAGCCTCTCCAAGACCCCGTTCATCATGGTGACGGCGGAATCGAAGACCGAGAACGTGATCGCCGCCAAGAAGGCCGGCGTCAACAACTACATCGTCAAGCCGTTCAACGCGCAGACGCTGAAGGGCAAGATCGAGGCCGTGTTCGGCGTCTGATCGAAGCGCACGGGACGGCGGTCGCCCGCGGCCGCGCCCGGCCGGGCGGCATCGCCGTCGCATCACGAGCGCGAGGCGTCATCGCCGCCCGCGCACGATCCCCGCGGGGCGTTTCCCGTCCCGTGGCGGCACCCGAACGGGGAGCAGGAACCGGTGAACAACAACAACACCAAACTGGACAGCCGCAACGGCGTGGATCTCGAACACATCGAAACGAGGCTCGGCGACGTTATCACCACCCCGGCCATCGGCCTGCTCGGATCGGATTCGGTCGCACGGGTCGTCGAACTGCTCCATTCCAGCCGCGAGAAGGACGACATCACCATCAACGACGTCATGGGTCTCGCCGAGGCGATGGCCGATTCGATGAAGTCGTTGCTGGTCGAACTCGACAGCTCCGTGTACCAGGACCTCGCCGCGATGGCCCGCGAGATCTCGACCATGAAGTCGGATCTCGCCGCGCTGCGCCTCGCCGACATGCGCCACCAGAAGCTGCCGACCGCCGGACGCGAACTCGATGCCGTGGTCGAGGCGACCGAGGAGGCGACCAACACGATCATGGGCGCGGCCGAGACCATCATGGCCGCCGATCCCTCCGACCCCGAGGCCTACCAGACCCTCGTCAACGACAAGATCATCGAGATCTTCGAGGCCTGCTCGTTCCAGGACATTTCCGGCCAGCGCATCCGCAAGGTGGTCGAGACCCTCGATCACATCGACAAGCGCATCAACGGCCTCGTCGAGAAGCTGAAGCTCGTCAACCTCGACCCCGCCGGCGAGGAGGAGGAGACCGACGAGGAGCGTCGCCGCCGCGAACTGATCCTTCACGGGCCGCAGTTCAAGGGCGAAGGCGTCAACCAGGACGACATCGACAGCCTGTTCTCCTGACCGCCGCCGTCGGCGGATCGCGGTATCGACACCGCGAAGGGGCCCTCCCCTCCCGCTTTGCGCCTCGCGGTGTCGGGGAGGTTCCTCGCTCCGGCCCAGCCTTCGCGCCCGGCCGTTGCGGCATCCGGCGACATCCGGCGGAGATCGACCTGCCCGGCGCCGCCGCCGGTCATCCTCCCCTGCCCCGCCAGGGGCTTCCTCTCCGTCTTCGGCGCCGGCGCCGGCGCGCTCTCCCTCGACCGCCTCCTCGCCGGACGCGCCCGGCCGCCGCCTTCGCCGGACGTGAATCCGCCGCGCGCGGACGGGGGCGCCTTGCCCTCACCCGCGCCATCCGATAGGACGATGCCCGAACGCGCCCGGCCCGCCGGGCGCGGTTTTTTCGCGTTTTCAGGGATGGGGCGGCCGACCGCGCCGCCGGGATCGGACCGACATGAGCAGCACTCCGTCGAACCTTCGGGCCGCGCGCCTGCCGCGCGGCTTCGTCGACCGCACGCCGGACGAGATCCGCGCGTCGGAAGACATGATGCGCACGATCCGGCGGACCTACGAGCATTACGGCTTCGAGCCGGTGGAGACGCCGCTCGTCGAATACACCGACGCGCTCGGCAAGTTTCTACCCGACCAGGACCGGCCCAACGAAGGCGTCTTCTCCTTCCAGGACGACGACGAGCAGTGGCTGAGCCTGCGCTACGACCTCACCGCCCCGCTCGCCCGCTACGTCGCCGAGAACTTCGAGAAGCTGCCCAAGCCCTATCGCAGCTACCGGGCGGGGTGGGTTTTCCGGAATGAAAAGCCGGGCCCGGGGCGTTTCCGCCAGTTCATGCAGTTCGACGCCGACACGGTGGGCGCTCCCTCGGTCGCCGCCGACGCCGAGATGTGCATGATGATGGCCGACACGCTGGAGGCGCTCGGCATCCCGCGCGGCCAGTACGTCATCCGCGTCAACAACCGCAAGGTGCTCGACGGCGTGATGGAGGCGATCGGCCTTGCCGGCGAGGACAACGCCGGCCGCCGGCTGACCGTGCTCCGGGCGATCGACAAGCTCGACAAGATCGGGCCGGAGGGCGTGCGCGATCTTCTTGGCGAAGGCCGCTGGGAGAACCCGGCGGAGAAGAGCGGCGACTATACGAAGGGCGCGGGGCTGGATGCCTCGTCGGCGCAGATCGTGCTCGCCTTCGTCTCGGCCGGCACCGACCTCGCCTCCTCGACCATCGCTAACCTGTCGGCGCTCGTCACCTCGAGCGTCCGCGGCAACGAGGGCACCGAAGAGCTTTCGACCATCGGCGAACTCGTGGCCGCGGCCGGTTACGAGGATCGCGTCAGGATCGACCCCTCCGTCGTCCGCGGCCTCGAATATTACACCGGCCCGGTCTACGAGGCCGAGTTGCTGTTCGACGTCAAGAACGACGAGGGCCAGACCATGCGCTTCGGCTCGGTCGGCGGCGGCGGGCGCTACGACGGTCTCGTCGGGCGCTTCCTCAAGGAAGCCGTTCCGGCGACGGGCTTCTCGATCGGCGTCTCGCGGCTGACCGCGGCGCTGAAGAGCCTCGGCAAGCTCGGCGGCGCGGCGGTGCGCGGTCCGGTGGTGGTGCTGGCGATGGACAAGTCGGCGATCGCCTCCTACCAGGCGATGGTGTCGGAGCTGCGCGCCGCCGGCATCCGCGCCGAGATGTATCTCGGCTCTTCCGGCATGAAGGCGCAGATGAAATACGCCGACCGCCGTGACGCGCCGCTCGCCATCATCGAGGGCTCCAACGAGCGCGAGGCCGGCGAGGTCCAGATCAAGGATCTCGACCTCGGCAAGGAACTGTCGAAGGAGATTTCCGACAACGAGACCTGGCGGGCGAGCCGGCCGGCCCAGGTGACGGTGAAGCGCGCCGATCTCGTCGCCGAGGTCAAGCGCCTGCTGGCGGCCGCCGCGCCGTCCGCCGGGGAGTGAGCCGATGAGCCGCGAGGCGCTCGACGCCGCCATCGCCCGGGCCGGGGCGGCGCTGGCCGGGGCCGGCTTCCTGCCCGTCGAGGTGCCGGTGCTGCTGCCGATGGAGGACTTCGTGCGGATCTCCGGCGAGGAGTTCCGCCGCCGCATCCTCGTCGTCGCCGACGGCGCCGGCATGGAGCGTTGCCTGCGCCCCGAATTCACGATCCCGGTCTGCCGCCAGATGCTCGGCGGCGGCGCCGGCGGCGGCCGCTTCTCCTACTCGGGAAAAATCTTCCGCAACGGCCGGCCCGGCGAGGGCGACGAGGTCTGGCAGATGGGCGGCGAGGTGATCGGCGTCCACGACGTCGCCGCCACCGACGCCGAGGTGCTCGCCCTCGCCCTCGACGTCGCCCGCGGCGGCGGCGTGACGAGGCCGTCCGTCCTCGCCGGCGACGTCGGCCTGTTCGCCGCGCTGCTCAAGGCGCTCGCGGTGCCTCCGGCGTGGAAGCGGCGGTTGATGACGCAGTTCGGCGACCCGGCCAAGGTCAACGAGACGGTGGCGCGCATGGCCGCGCCGCGCGCCGGCTTCGCCCAGTTCGCCGCCCACGGCGAGGTGATCGGCGCGCTCGCCGGCGTCGCCCCGGAGAAGGTCGGCGAGCTTTTCGCCGACATCCTGTCGATCGCCGGGGTCCAGACCGTCGGCGGCCGCTCGCCGTCGGAGATCGCCGAGCGGGTGCTGGAACAGGCCCGGCTCGCCACCGAGGAGGTGATGCCCGCCGAGCACGCCCGGCTGATCGCCGATTTCCTCGCGATCGAGGCGCCGCTCGGCCGTGCCGCCGGCGACCTCGCCGCCCTCGCCGCCCGCCTGCCCGGCCGCCCGGAGGCTTTCAGCGAGGCGCTGGCGCTGTTCGAGGCGCGCGCCGCGGCGATCGCCGCCGCCGGCACCGGGACGGCGGACGTCGTCTTCTCCGCCCGCTTCGGCCGCCGGCTCGGCTATTACGACGGCTTCGTCTTCGACGTTTCCGACGCGGCGCGCCCGGCGCTCGGCCAGGTCTGCGGCGGCGGGCGCTACGACGCCCTGATGCCCGGCTTCGGGGCGCCGGCCGGAAGCCGCGCCGTCGGCTTCGCGATCTGGACCGAACGCCTCGCCGCCCTCGCCGGCGCCGACCGGGGGACGAGACCGTGACCAGCCTTTCGACCGACGCGCCGCTGATCGTCGCCGTCCCCTCCAAGGGCCGGCTGCAGGAACAGACCCTCGCCTTCTTCGAACGCTCGGGCCTCGTCATCCGCCAGGCCCGCGGCAGCCGCGACTATTTCGGCACCATCGCCGGGGTGGCGGGCGCCGAGGTCCAGTTCCGTTCGGCCTCCGAAATCGCCCGCGAGGTCGGCGCCGGCAACGTCCACCTCGCCGTCACCGGCCTCGACCTGCTGCACGAGACGCTGGGCGCCGCCCACGACGAGATCGGCCCGGGCGTCCGGCTCGACGACCTCGCCCCGGCCCCGGCCCATCTCGTCACCAAGCTCGGCTTCGGCCACGCCAACGTGGTGGCCGCGGTGCCGCAGGCCTGGCTCGACGTCGTCTCGATGGCCGACCTCGCCGACGTCGCCGCGCGATTCCGCCTCAAGCACCACCGGCCGATGCGGGTCGCGACCAAATACGTCGCCCTGACCCGGCGCTTCCTCACCGGCCACGGCGTTTCGGACTATCTGATCGTCGAAAGCCCCGGCGCCACCGAGGGCGCGCCGGCGGCCGGCACCGCCGAACTGATTGTCGACATCACCTCGACGGGGCGGACGCTGGCCGACAACGGCCTGAAAGTGGTCGACGACGCCACCATCATGCGCTCGGAAGCCTGCCTCGTCGCGGCGACGGGCGCCGACTGGTCGGACACCGCCCGCCGGGCCGCCCGGGTGATGCTGACCCGCATCGCCGCCGACGCGCGGGCGCGTTCGGTGCGCCGGGTCGAGGCCGCCGTTTCCGGCGCCGACCGGCTCGCCGCCGTCGCCGCCAACCGCTTCGGCACGACCCTGCTGCTGCCGCCGGACGGCGACCGCCTGGTGCTGCTGGCCCCGGCCAAGGCGATCCACGACCTCTCGTCTTTCCTGATCGAGGAAGGCGCCCGCGGCGTCGCCGTCTCGGCGGTCGACTACGTCTTCGAGGCCGAGAACCGGCTCTACGACGCGCTGGCCCGCCGGATCGGGTGAAGCGGGCGCCGGCCGTTCGAGCCGGCACGGCAGCGGCGGCGGGATTTCGCCGCCCATCCCACCGTCGCCGCAGCGGGAGTGGGACGGGCGCCGACGGGCGCGAAGCCGCCGTCCTCCCGACACCCTCTCCATTGTCGTCCCTCTTCCGTCCCCTCCGTCTTCCCTCTTCCCTCTCCGCCGTCATCCTCGCGAAAGCGGGGATCCAGCGTGCGGCAGGGGAAAGGCCAGCGGCCCGCGCACCGATATCCGCCCGAAGGCCGCTCGCGGCATCCTCCTGCCCCGTCCCGACCATCCGCCCGCGGATGGCTGGATCCCCGCTTTCGTGTTGTGTCCCCTCTGATTGGTATGAT
>CALCDT010000386.1 GCA_937900425.1 uncultured Alphaproteobacteria bacterium
GACGCCGCCGGCGGCGAGGTCGACGATCCACGCGAGCCTCGGACCGACGGCGCCGACCGGCAGCAGCATGGCGGCGAGCAGGCCCCAGGCGAGCGCGACGACGGCGAGCGCCGGCAGCCGGCGCAGCGCCGCCGCGGACGGACGCAGATCCTGACGCAGACCGTACAGCGGAACGGGCATCGGCATCTCCGCTTCCGCCGGCGAGCGTGGCGGCGGACGCGGCCGCCCGGCAATCCGCCGTCCGGTGGATGCGGGGGCGGCGGGCGGTCCGGCCGGCGAGCGTCAGCCCAGGGAGGACAGCCGCGCGACCAGCCCGGCGCGGTTCTCGACGCCGGTCTTCTCGAAGATGTGGAGGACGTGGGTCTTCACCGTCGCGAGGCCGATGCCGAGGCAGGCGGCGACATCGGCGTTGGTGCAGCCGGCGCACAGGAGCTTGGCGACCTCCGCCTCGCGCGGCGTCAGGTGGAACAGCCGCATCGCCTCGCGGCGCGGGTCGCTGCGCGGCGCCGCGAGGTGGCCCGCGACGTTGAACTCGATGTAGCGCTGCAGGTCGTCGGCGAGGGCCTGGGTGTGGGCGCCGCGCGGCCGGTCCCCGGCCGACCACATCACGCTGATGCCGGCGCGGATGCGGCCCTCCTGACGGAAGACGAGCTCGATGTTGTCGACGATGTCGTAGCGGCGGAGGAAGCGGCGGTAGTCGTCGATGTCGCCGGCGGGGGCCCAGGCGTCGGCCTCCTCGATGCCGGCGACGCGGCCGCAGCGGGCCTCGATGCGTCGGATGTGCAGCGGATCGACCCGGTGCATGTCGCGGATGTAGCGGCGCAGGAACTCCGCCGGCACGTGCGAGCAGACGAAGTTGTGCAGGTTGCGCTCGTCGTCGACGAGATAGAAGGTCAGCCGGCTGCCGCCGAGCGTGCTGCCGAGCAGCCGGAACGTCTCTTCCAGGAAGTGCCGCCGACGCGACTCGTGCGTGTCCATGCCCCCCTCCGAGGCGCGGAAGTGCCGCGGAGCGAGTCGCAAGAAGCGCGCCAGACGTGTGGCGGGGACGTGCTGCGCGTGCCGGACGAGGGAGCGGGAGCGGCGCCGTTCAGCGGAAGAGGGCGGTGCGGGCGAGCTCGACGATCTCGTCGCCGCGACCGTTGAGGATCGCCCGGGCGGCGTAGAGGCTGAAGCCGAGCGCCTGCTCCGCCTTGATCTCCGGCGGCAGCACGAGCTCCATCCGGTCGGTGACCACGTCGACGAGGGCGGCGCCGGGATGGGCGAAGGCGCGCTCGAGCGCCGGGCGCAGCTCGGCCGGGTCCTCGACGCGGATGCCGAGGATGCCGACCGCCTCGGCGACGGCGGCGAAGTCGGGATTCTTCAGGTCGGTGCCGACATTGAGGAAGCCGGCCGCCTTCATCTCGATGTCGACGAAGCCGAGCAGGCCGTTGTTGAAGACGACAATCTTCACCGGCAGGTCGAGCTGGCGCAGCGACAGCATGTCGCCCATCAGCATGGCGAAGCCGCCGTCGCCGGACATCGACACCACCTGGCGGCCGGCACAGGCGGCCTGGGCGCCGATCGCCTGCGGCAGGGCGTTGGCCATCGAGCCGTGGATCAGCGAGCCGATCAGCCGGCGGCGGCCGTTCATGGCGACGTAGCGGGCGGCCCACACCGTCGTCTCGCCGACGTCGCAAGTGAAGACGGCGTCGTCGTCCGCCACCTCGCCGACGAGCTTCGCGAGGTACTGCGGATGGATCGGCCTGTGGCCGGGCGCGCCGGTGGCGAGCGCGTCGAGGTCGGCGCGGGCCTTGCGGTAGTGGGCGCGGGCCCTGTCGAGGAAGCCGCTGTCGGACTTCGCCGGCAGCTTCGGCAGCAGCGCGGCGAGGGTGAGCCTGACGTCGCCGACGAGGCCGAGATCGAGGCGGGTGCGGCGGCCGAGATTTTCCGGGCGGATGTCGATCTGCGCCACCTTCGCGTCGGTCGGGTAGAACTGCCGATAGGGGAAGTCGGCGCCGAGCATCAGGAGCACCTCGGCTTCGCGCATGGCGTGGTAGCCGGAGGAGAAGCCGATGAAGCCGGTCATGCCGACGTCGTAGGGATTGTCGGCCTCGACGTGTTCCTTGCCGCGCAGCGTGTGGACGATCGGCGCCTTCAGCGCCTCGGCGAGCGCCTTGACCTCGGCGGCGGCGCCGGCGCAGCCCGCGCCGCAGAGCAGCGTCACCCGCGCGCAGCCGTCGAGGAGAGCGACGAGCCGGTCGAGCTCGGCCTCGGGCGGCACCACGGCGGGGGCCGCGACCTCGACCCAGCGGCCCTCGGTCGGCCCGACGGCCGGCAGGAGCGCGACGTCGCCGGGGATGACGACGACGGCGACGCCTTGCTTCTGGATCGCGGTGCGCATGGCGATCTCGAGCACGCGCGGCATCTGCTCGGGGCTCGAGACGAGCTCGCAATAGTGGCTACACTCGCGGAACAGGCTCTCCGGGTGCGTCTCCTGGAAATAGCCGGAGCCGATCTCGGCGCTCGGGATGTGGGCGGCGATGGCGAGCACCGGGGTGCGGCTGCGGTGGCAGTCGAAGAGGCCGTTGATGAGATGCAGGTTGCCCGGACCGCAGGAGCCGGCGCACACCGCGAGCCGGCCGGTGAGCTGCGCCTCGGCGCCGGCGGCGAAGGCGGCGACCTCCTCGTGGCGGACGTGCATCCAGCGGATCGGCGTGGCGCGCAGCGCGTCGGTGAAGCCGTTGAGGCTGTCGCCGACGACGCCCCACACCCGCTCGACACCGGCCTTCGCCAGAGTGCGGACCATCACGTCCGCGACGCGCGTCTTCGCCATCGTTCCCCTCCCCGTGACCTCGGCGGCCACCCGACACCTTCACACGGACCGGGGCCGGTTTGATAGCCCACCGGCGCGGCGCGCCGGTACGGCGGACCGGTGCGGCGACCCGGTACGATGCTTGGCGGCGGCGGGCGGGCGTGGTACCGCGGCGAGGGGCCGGCGAATTCCAGGGGAGTTTCATGGGCGCGACGATCACCACCCGGCTGCGGAACTTCGACGTGATCGACACGCCGCTGCTCAACAAGGGCAGTGCCTTCACGGCGGAGGAACGCGCCGCGCTCGGCCTCGACGGGCTGTTGCCGCCGACGATCGAGACGATCGAGACGCAGCTCGAACGCATCGCCCAAGCCTACGCCCAGAAGACCACCGACCTCGAGCGGCACATCTATCTGCGGGCGCTGCAGGACACCAACGAGACGCTGTTCTACCGCTTCCTGACGGAGAACCTCACCGAGCTGATGCCGATCGTCTATACGCCGGTGGTCGGGCTCGGGTGCCAGAACTTCAGCGAGATCTACCGGCGGCCGCGCGGCCTGTTCCTCTCCTACCCGCTCGCCGACCGCATGGACGAGATGCTCGATTCCGTCGGCGACCGGCCGGTGGAGGTGATCGTCGTCACCGACGGCGAGCGCATCCTCGGCCTCGGCGACCAGGGCGCCGGGGGCATGGGCATCCCGATCGGCAAGCTGTCGCTCTATGTCGGCTGCGGCGGCATTCCGCCGGAGACGACGCTGCCGATCCTCCTCGACGTCGGCACCAACAACAAGGAGCGCCTCGCCGACCCGCTCTATATCGGCTGGCGGCACGAGCGCATCACCGGCGCCGACTACGAGGCCTTCGTCGACCGCTTCGTCCAGGCGGTGAAGCGCAAGTGGCCGAACGTGCTGCTGCAGTTCGAGGACTTCGCCCAGAGCCACGCGACGCTGTTCCTGGAGCGCTACCGCGACCAGCTCTGCACCTTCAACGACGACATCCAGGGCACCGCGGCGGTGGTCGTCGGCGCCGCCCAGGCGGCGGCGAAGGTGGCGGGCTCGTCGATCGCCGACCAGCGCGTCGTGGTCGTCGGCGCCGGCTCGGCCGGCTGCGGCATCGCCGAGCAGATGATCCGCGCCGCCGTCGCCGAGGGGCTAACGGAGGCGGAGGCGCGCGGCCGCTACTTCATGGTCGACCGCGACGGCCTCGTCCTCGACGACATGGACGGCCTGTGGGACTTCCAGCGCCGGCTCGCCCAGCCGGCGGCGCGGGTCGCCGACTGGCCGGCCGGCGAGCGGCCCGGCCGCTTCTCGCTGATGGAGGTGATCAGGGCGGTGAAGCCGACGATGCTGATCGGCGTCTCCGGCGTGCCCGGCATCTTCACCGAGGCGGTCATCCGGCAGATGGCGGAGACGGCGGCGCGGCCGATCGTCTTCCCGCTGTCGAACCCGACCTCGCGCTGCGAGGCGCTGCCGAGCGACGTCATCGCCTGGACCGAGGGCCGCGCCATCGTCGCCACCGGCAGCCCGTTCGCACCGGTCGAGTACGCCGGCCGGAGCCATCCGATCGCCCAGTCGAACAACTCCTACATCTTCCCCGGCCTCGGCCTCGCGATCCGGGCGCTCGCGATCCCGCGGGTCAGCGACGGCATGTTCATGGCGACGTCGCGGGCGCTGGCGGAAACCTCGCCGGCGCTGAAGGACCCGACCGCGTCGCTGCTGCCGCCGCTCGCCGAGATCCGCTCGGTGTCGCGCCACATCGCGCTCGAGGTCGGCCGCGCGGCGATGGCCGAGGGGCTGATCCCGCAGCTCGACGAGGCGACGCTCGCCGCCCGTGTCGACGGCTACATGTGGACGCCGGAATACAAGACGGTGGTCGCCGCCTGAGCGGCGGCGGCGCCGCCGCGGCGCACCGGACGGGGAACGGCCAGGACGAACACGAAAAGGCGGCCGAGCGAACGGCCGCCTCACGGTCTCACGACGTCGGAAGGAGAGTGGCCGGGGCGCCTCAGCGCCCGCGGGCGACCTTGGCCTTCGCCTTCGGCGCCGGCAGGACGCCCTCGCGCTGCGCCAGCTTGCGGGCGAGCTTGCGGGCGCGACGGACGGCCTCGCCCTTCTCGCGCGCCTTCTTCTCCGACGGCTTCTCGTAGGCCCGGCGCTGCTTCAGCTCGCGCAGCACGCCTTCGCGCTGGAGCTTCTTCTTCAGCACCTTGAGGGCCTTGTCGACGTCGTTGTTGTAGACCAGAACCTGCAACGGCTTGTTCCTCGGCTTGAAATTGTGCCCCCCGACGCCAGCGCGGCGGGCGCCATGCCAACGCCGACACGGCACAAAGCCGACGATGCGAAGCAGGACGCAGAGGGAATGGCGCCGTTCCTACTCCATATGGCGGGGGAAAGCCACC
>CALCDT010000387.1 GCA_937900425.1 uncultured Alphaproteobacteria bacterium
GGCGACGAAGGCGCGGCGGGTGAAAGTGGTCAGCTCGTGGGCGACGAAGACGAGGTCGCCGCGGCCGGCCGCCTCCACCGCGGCGATGACGCCGCGGTTGCCGGCGCCGGCGTTGTAGAGCCCGACGAGGTCGGGATGGGCGGCGATCAGCTCCTCGGTCACACGCCCGGCGAGAACGTAATCGTCGCGCCCCTCGACGACCGGCAGCAGACTGAGCCCCGGAAAGTCCCGTTCCATCACCTGTTGGAAGCCGTAGCGGCGCTCGGCGTGGTCGCGCAGCGCCATCGAGCCGGCGACGAGGCCGATCTTGCCGCCGCGGCCGCCGAGAAACCGCCCGATCAGCGAGGCCGCGGTGCGGCCGGCGGCGGCGTTGTCGATGCCGACATGGTGCAGCCGCCGCGATCCCGGCACGTCGGAGACGAGCGTGATGACGGGGATGCCGGCCTCGGCGAGGCCGTTCACCGCCTCGCGCACAGCGGGGTGGTCGAGGGCGACGACGGCGACGCCGTCGGGCCCGTCGCGACCGACGGCTTCGAGCGTCTCGACGAGCTTGTCGCCGTCGAACACGTCGACGAGGACGAGTTCGATCTCGGTGCGCTCGGCGACGAGGCGGCGGCGTGCCTCCATCACCTCGTCGGCGAGGCCGCGCATGAAGCTGTTGGTGCCCGACGGCAGCACGAAGACGAAGCGGTAGTCGCGCGCCCGGGCGAGCCGGGCCGCGAGCCGGTCGGGCTGGTAGTCGAGCCGGCGCACCGCGGTTTCGACGCGCGCGACCGTCGCCGCCCGCACGCCCGGCCGCCGGTTCAGCACCCGGTCGACGGTGGCCGGGCTGACGCCCGCCTCGCGGGCCACGTCGTGGATGGTCACCCTCGCCAAGCGTGCCTCCGCCGCGCGGTCGTCCGCCGCCGTGGCGGCGATGTGTTTGAGGAACGTACATCAAGCCCGGCCCGGCGGCGATCCCAATCGTCCTTGCGGTGCGGCATGGCGGCGGGCGCGTCGCGGCGGGGAAACCGGGCCGTCGCCGCCAATCGCCGCATCGGCCGCTCTTGCGGTGCCGCAAGAAGCACGAAATGCTGAGGCCGGGCGGCCCGCGGGGCCGAGATCACATGGGGAGTCGCGCCGTGGCCGAAGAAGTCGAGGCGACCGCCGGTGTGGCGACGCTCGAGCGGACGCGCCAGGAGCCGACCTCGTCGCTCGTCGACCAGGAGGCGTGGCGGTCACGCATCGTCGCCAAGCTGTTCTACGAGGTCGGCAAGGACCCCGAGCACGCCGAGGAGCGCGACTGGTACGTCGCCACCGCGCTCGCCGTGCGCGACCGCATCATCGAGCGGTGGATGGATTCCACCCGCAAGACCTACCGGCTGCACCGCAAGCGGGTCTACTACCTGTCGCTCGAGTTCCTGATCGGCCGGCTCCTCTACGATTCGATGTCGAATCTCGGCCAGGTCGAGCCGATCCGCGACGCGCTGGCGAGCCTTAACATCGACCTCGAGAAGCTGCGCGGCTTCGAGCCCGACGCGGCGCTCGGCAACGGCGGCCTCGGTCGCCTCGCCGCCTGCTTCATGGAGAGCATGGCGACGCTCGGCATCCCCGCCTTCGGCTTCGGCATCCGCTATGAGAACGGCCTGTTCCGCCAGGTGATCGCCTCGGGCTGGCAGCGCGAGCTGCCCGAGGACTGGCTCGCCAACGGCTGCCCGTGGGAGTTCAAGCGCCCCGAGGTGTCCTTCGACGTCGGCTTCGGCGGCACCGTCGAGGCCGACGGCGAGGGGCTCGAGCTCGGCCCCCGCGTCTGGCGCCCGGCCGAGATCGTCCGCGCCACCGGCTACGACACGCCGATCGTCGGCTGGCGCGGCCGCCACTGCAACACCCTGCGGCTCTGGCAGGCCCAGGCCGTCGATCCCATCGACCTCGCCGAGTTCAACCGCGGCGACTATGTCGGCGCGCTGTCGCAGCGGGTGAAGGCCGAGACGATCTCGAAGGTGCTCTATCCGAGCGACCAGACGAGCGAGGGTCAGGAACTGCGGCTGCGGCAGGAATATTTCTTCACCGCCGCCTCGCTGCAGGACATCCTGCGCCGTCACCGCCAGCAGAAGCTGCCGATCGCCGAGCTCGGCGACTATGTCTCGGTGCAGCTCAACGACACCCATCCGGCGATCGCGGTGCCGGAGCTGATGCGCATCCTGGTCGACCTGCACGAGATCCCCTGGGATGAGGCCTGGGCGATCACCCAGGCGACCATCAGCTACACCAACCACACGCTGCTGCCCGAGGCGCTGGAGACCTGGCCGGTGCCGCTGATGGAGCGGCTGCTGCCGCGCCACATGCAGATCATTTACCTGCTCAACGCCACCCACCTCGACGAGGTGCGACTGTCGGGCAAGGCCTCCGACGAACTCCTCGGCGCGGTCTCGCTGATCGAAGAGGGCCACGTCCGCCGGGTGCGCATGGGCAACCTCGCCTTCCTCGGCTCGCATAAGGTCAACGGCGTCTCGGCGCTGCACACCGAGTTGATGCGCAAGACGGTGTTCGGCGCCTTCCACTCGCTCTACCCGGACCGCATCGTCAACAAGACCAACGGCATCACCTTCCGCCGCTGGCTGTTCCAGGCGAACCCGGAGCTGACCTCTCTGATCGTCGAGGCGATCGGCGAGCGCTTCATGGACTATCCGGAAGCCCTTGCCGAGCTCGGCAAGTACGCGAACGACGCCTCGTTCCGCGAGAAGTTCGCCGCCGCCCGCCGCATCAAGAAGGTGGCGCTCGCCAACCTCGTCAAGGAGCGCGTCGGTGTCACCCTCGATCCCGACGCGCTGTTCGACGTGCAGATCAAGCGCATCCACGAGTACAAGCGCCAACTCCTCAACATTCTCGAGGCGGTGGCCTTCTACGATGCGATCCGCGCCCAGCCGCACAAGGACTGGTCGCCGCGGGTGAAGATCTTCGGCGGCAAGGCGGCGCCGAGCTACCATATGGCGAAGCTGATCATCAAACTGATCTGCGACGTCGCCCGGGTGGTCAACTCGGACCCGACGGTCCGCGGCCGGTTGAAGATCGTCTTCCTGCCGAACTACAACGTCAGCCTGGCGGAGATGATCATCCCCGCGGCGGACCTGTCGGAGCAGATCTCGACCGCCGGCATGGAGGCGTCGGGAACCGGCAACATGAAGTTCGCGTTGAACGGGGCGCTCACCATCGGCACGCTCGACGGCGCCAACGTGGAGATCAAGGAGCGGGTCGGCGACGACAACATCTTCATCTTCGGCCTCGATGCCGCCGGGGTGGAGGAGCGGCGCTCGCGCGGCCTCGACGCCACCGCCACCATCGAGGGGTCGGAACATCTCGAGGAGGTCATCGAGGCGATCGGTTCCGGCGTCTTCTCGCCGGATCAGCCGGACCGCTACGCCGGCCTGATCGACATGCTGAAACACCACGACTACTTCCTCGTCACCGAGGATTTCGAATCCTATCGCAACATGCAGTTGCACGTTTCCAACGAATGGCGGGAAAAGAGCTCGTGGTGGAGCAAGGCGGTCCAGAACACGGCCAATGTCGGCTGGTTCTCCTCAGACCGGACCATTCGCGAATACGCCGGCGAGATCTGGAAGACACAACCTTCGTACTGACGAGACCGACGCTCCCGTGATGCCCCTCGACGAAGCCGAGATCGCCGCGATCGCCGAGGGCCGCCATGCGGACCCGTTCGCGGTGCTCGGCCGGCACGGCGAGGGCGACGAGACGATCGTCCGGGCGTTCGCCCTCGGCGCCTGGGCGGCGCGGGTGCTCGACCTCGACGGCCGCGAGCTGGCGCGCCTCGCCATGCGTCACCCCGACGGCGTCTTCGAGGGCCGGGTGCCGGGCCTCACCGGCCGCTACCTGATCGAGGCCGAGAACAGCGGCGGCCGCTGGCGCTACGAGGACCCCTACGCCTTCCCCGGCGTGCTCGGGGCGATGGACGACTGGCTGCTCGGCGCCGGCGTGCACGAGCGGCTCTACGACAGGCTCGGTGCCCACCCGATGGTCCACATGGGCGCCGCCGGCGTGCATTTCGCCGTCTGGGCGCCGAACGCGGCGCGGGTCTCGGTGGTCGGCGACTTCAACGCCTGGGACGGCCGTCGCCACGTCATGCGCAAGCGCATCGACACCGGCGTCTGGGAGATCTTCGTGCCCGGCCTCGGCGAGGGCGCCATCTACAAGTACGAGATCCTCGGTCCCGACCGCCGGTTGGTGCCGCTGAAGGCCGACCCGGTCGGCTTCGCCGCGCAGGTCCGCCCCGACACCGCCTCGGTCGTCGCCCGCGTCGACGACTTCGCCTGGAGCGACGGGGCGTGGATGGAGGCGCGGGCGCGGACCGCCCACCACCGCGCGCCGATGGCGATCTACGAGGTCCACCTCGGCTCGTGGCGGCGCGGCCCCGACAACCGTTTCCTCACCTACGACGAGATCGCCGACGCGCTCGTCCCCTACGTCGCCGAGCTTGGCTTCACCCACGTCGAGTTCCTGCCGGTCAACGAGCATCCGCTCGACGATTCCTGGGGCTACCAGCCGATCGGCCTGTTCGCGCCGACGAGCCGCTTCGGCCCGCCGGCCGGCTTCGCCCGCCTCGTCGACCGCCTCCACAACGCCGGCATCGGCGTCATCGTCGACTGGGTTCCGGCCCACTTCCCGACCGACGTCCACGGCCTCGCCCGCTTCGACGGCACGCCGCTCTACGAGGACGCCGATCCGCGTCGCGGCTTCCATCCCGACTGGAACACCGCGATCTACGACTTCGGCCGTGCCGAGGTCGCCAACACGCTGATCGCCAACGCGCTGTTCTGGCTCGACCGCTACCACGTCGACGGCCTCCGGGTGGATGCCGTCGCCTCGATGCTCTACCTCGACTATTCGCGCCCGCCCGGCGCCTGGGCGCCGAACAGGTACGGCGGCCGCGAGAATCTCGAGGCGGTGGCGTTCCTGAAGCGCCTCAACGAGACCGTCTACGCCCGCTTCCCCGGCGCCTTCACCATCGCCGAGGAATCGACCGCCTGGCCCGGCGTGTCGCGGCCGACGAGCGAGGGTGGCCTCGGCTTCGGTTTCAAGTGGAACATGGGCTGGATGCACGACACGCTGGCCTATCTCGGCCACGAGCCGGTGCACCGGCGCTGGCATCACGACCTGATGACCTTCTCTCTCATGTACGCCTACGCCGAGAACTTCGTGCTGCCGATCTCCCACGACGAGGTGGTGCACGGAAAGGCCTCGCTGATCGGCAAGATCGCCGGCGACGACTGGCAGAAACGGGCGACGCTGCGCGCCTATCTCGCGGCGATGTGGGGCCATCCCGGCAAGAAGCTCCTGTTCATGGGCCAGGAGTTCGGCCAGGAGCGCGAGTGGAACTTCGCCGCCGGCCTCGACTGGTGGCTCCTCGACGATCCCCGCCACCGCGGCATCCGCGACGCCGTCCGCGACCTCAACGCCCGCTACCGCTCGCTGCCCGCCCTGTGGCGGCGTGACACCGAGCCGGGGGGGTTCCAGTGGAGCGTCGTCGACGACGCAGAGCAGTCGGTGTTCGCATGGGTGCGCTACGGTGAGGCCGGCGACGCGCCGGTCGCCGTCGTCGTCAACCTGACGCCGGTGCCGCGCGAGGGCTACCGTATGGGCGTCCCCGCCGCGGGGACGTGGCGGGAGGCGCTCAACACCGACGCCACCGCCTACGGCGGCTCCGGCTGGGGCAATCTCGGCGCCGTCACGGCGGTCGCCGAGCCGTGGCGGGGCTGTCCGGCCGTCGCCACGGTGACGCTGCCGCCGCTGGCGACCCTGTGGCTGGTACACGAGCCGGCACCGGCGGAAGCTGGACCGGCGGGAACGAAGAAGAGGGGCGCGAAGGCGCCCCAGTGAGGGAGGAGGAGGTGACGCAGCAGCGTGTTCCCGGGCCGCTCGCCCGCACGGCGATGGCCTACGTGCTGGCCGGCGGCCGCGGCAGTCGGCTGCTCGAGCTCACCGACCGGCGCGCCAAGCCGGCGGTCTATTTCGGAGGCAAGTCGCGGATCATCGACTTCGCCCTGTCGAACGCGCTCAATTCCGGCGTCCGCCGCATCGCGGTGGCGACGCAGTACAAGGCGCACAGCCTCATCCGCCATCTCGCCCGCGGCTGGAACTTCCTGCGCCCCGAACGCAACGAGGGCTTCGACATCCTGCCGGCGAGCCAGCGCGTCTCCGAGACCCAGTGGTACGCGGGCACCGCCGACGCGGTCTACCAGAACCTCGACATCATCGAGGGCTACGAGCCCGAGCACCTGATCATCCTCGCGGGCGACCACGTCTACAAGATGGACTACGAGGAGATGCTGGCGCAGCACGTCCGCGAGGGCGCCGACGTTACCGTCGCCTGCATCGAGGTACCGCGCGCCGACGCCGTCGCCTTCGGCGTCATGCACGTCGACGAGAGCGACCGCATCATCTCGTTCCTGGAGAAGCCGGCGGACCCACCGTCGATCCCCGGCCGGCCCGACGTGGCGCTCGCCAGCATGGGCATCTACGTCTTCTCGCGGAAGCTCCTGTTCGACGTCCTGAAGCAGGATGCCGCCGACCCGGCGTCGAGCCACGATTTCGGCAAGGACATCATCCCCTCCCTCGTCGCCAAGGGCCGCGCCCTCGCCCACCGCTTCACCGCCTCCTGCGTCCGTTCGGCCGCCGAACCCGGCTCCTACTGGCGCGACGTCGGCACCATCGACGCCTACTACGAGGCGAACCTCGACCTCACCCAGGTCGTGCCCGCCCTCGACATCTACGACCGCGACTGGCCGATCTGGACCTATGCCGAGATCTCGCCACCGGCGAAGTTCGTCCACGACGAGGACGGCCGTCGCGGCATCGGCATCTCCTCCCTCGTCGCCGGAGGCTGTATCGTTTCCGGCGGCATGATCCACGGCTCGCTACTCTCCACCGGCGTCCACGTCCATTCCTATTCGGTGATTGAGCGGGCGGTGCTGCTGCCCAAGGTCGACGTCGGCCGCGGCGCGCGCCTCGAGCGCGTCGTCGTCGACGCCGGCGTCCGCATCCCGCCCGGCCTCGTCGTCGGCGAAGACCCCGAGCTCGACGCCCGCCGCTTCCGCCGCACGGAAAAGGGCGTCTGTCTCATCACCCAGGAAATGATCGACCGGCTATGACGGAACTCACGGTCCTCTCGGTCGCCTCCGAGATCTTCCCGCTGGTCAAGACCGGTGGTCTCGCCGACGTCGCCGGCGCGCTGCCCGCCGCCCTCGCCGGCGAGGACGTCCGGGTCCGCACGCTGGTTCCCGGCTATCCCGCCGTGCTCTCGGCGCTGGAGCGACCGCGGGCCGTGGTCGAACTCTCCGACCTCGTCGGCGGCCCCGCCAGGGTGGTGTTCGGCCGCGCCGGCGAGCTCGATCTCGCCGTCCTCGATGCGCCGCATTTCTACGACCGGCCGGGTCTCTACGTCGCTCCGGGCGGCCGCGACTGGCCGGACAATCCGCTGCGCTTCGCCGCCCTCGCCCAGGCTGCGCGGGCCCTCGCCGACGGTGCCGCCGAGGGCTTCGCGCCCGATCTCGTCCACGCCCACGACTGGCAGGCCGGCCTCGTCCCCGCCTATCTCCGCTATGCCGGCAGCCGGGTGCCGTCGGTGATGACGATCCACAACCTCGCCTTCCAGGGGCAGTTCGCCGCCGAGGTCTTCCCCGCGCTCGGGCTGCCGCCGCACGCCTTCGCCCTCGACGGCGTCGAATATTACGGCGGCGTCGGCTACCTGAAGGCCGGCCTCCAGCTCGCCGACCGCATCACCACCGTATCGCCGACCTACGCCGACGAGATCCTCGGCCCCGGCGGCGGCATGGGTCTCGACGGCCTGCTGCGCGCCCGCGCCCACGACCTCGTCGGCATCGTCAACGGCCTCGACCTCGCCGTCTGGGACCCCGAGCACGACCCCCATCTCGCCGCCACCTTCAGCCGCCGCCATCTCGGCCGGCGGGCCCGCAACAAGGAGGCGCTGGCCGCCCGCCTCGGCCTCGACAACGACCCGGAGGCGCTGCTGTTCGGCATCGTCAGCCGGCTCACCTGGCAGAAGGGCATGGACGTCGTCGCCGAGGCGATCGACGGCCTCGTCGCCGCCGGCGCCATGCTCGCGATCGTCGGCGCCGGCGACCCGCACCTCGAATGGCTGGTCCGCAGCGCCGCCGAGCGCCATCCCGGCCGCGTCGGCGTCAAGATCGGCTACGACGAGGGCCTCGCCCACCTGCTCCAGGGCGGCGTCGACGCCCTCTTGGTGCCGTCCCGCTTCGAGCCGTGCGGGCTGACCCAGCTCTCGGCGCTGCGCTACGGCGCCGTGCCGGTCGCCGCCCGCGTCGGCGGCCTCGCCGACACCATCGTCGACGCCAACGAGATGGCGATCGCCGCCGGCGCCGCCACCGGCGTCCTCTATACCCCGCCCGACGCCGTCGGCTTCGAGGTGGCGATCCGCCGGACGCTGCGGCTCTGGCGCGAGTCGTCGCAATGGAAGGCGCTGCAGAAGCACGGCATGGACAGCGACGTCGGCTGGTCGGGCCTGTCTTATGATGAGGCGAGCAAGGGGAACGAGGC
>CALCDT010000388.1 GCA_937900425.1 uncultured Alphaproteobacteria bacterium
GGTCGGCGGTCGGCGGTCGGCGGTCGGCGGTCGGAAGCGCGAACACGGTTCGGACGTCGAGGCAAGGCACGCCGCGGCTTTCCGCCCACGACCGCGCCCACGATTCCTGCCGGACAAGTTGCAGATTCACGCGACACGTCCGGCCCGTCATGATAAACCTTAACGTGAATATTTCCATCTCTCGCGCCGGCCATTTCCCGGCGTCGTCCTCTCGTCACTGCGCCTCGCCCACACCGGGTCCGGTCGTCGGCGATCCTCGTGCAGCCACCGGTTCCCGGCCCGACGACGCCGGGAGGTTGCGCTCGCGGCCGGCCTTCCGCCGGACCGCGGTCCGTCGTCTGGGGGGTCAGGTCATGCCAATAAGCGGAATAGAAGCAGCCCTTGCGCTAATCGCGGCGATCTTCGCGCTGTTCCTCGTCCTGTCGGCTGCGGTCGAGGCGATCCTCGAAGCGCTGCGCAAGCCGCTAGAGTTCATAGGCATTCCGGTGATGAAGCCGGCGATGACCATCGACGAGGCCATAGCCTTGGCCACAGCGACCGCGAAGGAATTCCCCAGCAAGCTCGATGGTGAAATCGCGATCAAACTCTCCGCGCTGAAGATGGTCACCGAGAATTCGGTCGCGTCGGTCCAGGAGCTGTCCACCTCCGTCGAGCAGGTCGTCACGGCGTTCTCGAACACACAGCCCGGCATGCCTCCCAGCTTCGCCCTGCAGACGCGGGTCGACGCCATGGCGGCGCTCGTCAAGGCGAAGCTGGACGAGAACGAGAAGCGGAAAGTCTTTCTGCTGCGGCTGCTCGCGGCCGTCATCGGGTGCGGAGTGGCATATTGGGTCAACCTGGACGTGATCAAATTGGTCCAGACGATGGAGCTGCCTGCCAAACCCGGGCAAGGCTGGTACGCGCTCTCCTTCGGTCACATCCTCGCCGGCCTCGCCGCCGCCGGCGGCAGTTCCTTCTGGCACGACAAGCTCGACAAGGTCCGCAGCCTCAAGACGCTCTCGGCGCAGATCGCGACGAAGGCCACTTGACGCGAAACGGCTCCGCCCGGCCGGGCGGAGCCGCATCGTCTCGCGGGGTTCTCGAAACGACGTCGCCCTTCCCGAGCGCGGCCATCGCCGCGCCCGAACGTCGGCACGTCGTTCCCCGCCTCAGCCGAAGACGCTCGCCCCCTCCTCCGCCCGGCCCACCGCGCGGCGGAAGGCGGAGAAAAGGTCGCGGCCGATGCCCCATTCGTTGCCGGACAGGTCTGCGGTGGCCGGCTCGCGGGCCTCCCACTCGGCGGCGTCGACCAGCACCTCGAGCGTACCGGCGGCGGCGTCGAGGCGGATCATGTCGCCGTCGCGCACCTTGCCGATCGGCCCGCCGTCGGCCGCCTCCGGGGTGACGTGGATCGCCGCGGGCACCTTGCCGGAGGCGCCCGACATCCGCCCGTCGGTGACGAGGGCGACCCTGCGGCCGCGGTCTTGCAGCACGCCGAGCGCCGGCGTCAGCTTGTGCAGTTCCGGCATGCCGTTGGCCTTCGGCCCCTGGAAGCGGATGACGGCGACGAAGTCACGGTCGAGCGTGCCGGCCTTGAAGGCGGCCTGCATGTCCTCCTGGCTGTGGAACACCACCGCCGGCGCCTCGATGACGTGGCGATCCGGCTTCACCGCCGAGATCTTGATCACCGAGCGGCCGACGTTGCCCTTCAGCACCTTGAGCCCGCCGGATGTCTGGAACGGCGCCGAGGCCGGGCGCAGCACCGCCTCGTCGGCGCTTTTGCCCTCGATCGGCTGCCAGCGCACGCCGCCCTCCTCGTCGAGCTTCGGCTCGACCTTGTAGCCCGAGAGCCCGCTGCCCCAGACGGTCTTGACGTCGTCGTGGAGCAGGCCCTCGTCGAGCAGGGTCGAGATCAGAAAGCCCATGCCGCCGGCGGCGTGGAAGTGGTTCACGTCGGCCGAGCCGTTGGGATAGACCCGCGCCACTAGCGGCGTGACGTCGGAGAGGTCGGAGAAGTCGTCCCAGGTCAGGGTGATGCCGGCGGCCTTGGCCATGGCGATCAGGTGCATGGTGTGGTTGGTCGAGCCGCCGGTGGCGTTGAGGCCGACGACGCCGTTGACCATCGCCTTCTCGTCGATCACCTCGGCGATCGGCGTGAACTGGTTGCCGGTGGCGGTGAGCGAGAGGGCACGCTTGGCCGCCTCGCGGGTCAGCGCGTCGCGCAGCGGCGTGTTCGGGTTGACGAAGGAGGCGCCCGGCAGGTGCAGGCCCATGATCTCCATCAGCATCTGGTTGGAGTTGGCCGTGCCGTAGAAGGTGCAGGTGCCGGGGCCGTGGTAGGAGGCGCTCTCCGATTCCAGCAGTTCCTTGCGCCCGATCTTGCCCTCGGCGTAGAGCTGACGGGTCTTGGCCTTCTCGTCGTTGGTGATGCCGCTGGTCATCGGCCCGGCCGGCACGAACACCGCCGGCAGGTGGCCGAAGGAGAGGGCCGCGATCAGCAGGCCCGGCACGATCTTGTCGCAGATGCCGAGAAACACCGCGGCGTCGTACATGTCGTGCGAGAGGCCGACCGCCGCCGACATGGCGATGACGTCGCGCGAGAACAGCGACAGCTCCATGCCGATCTGGCCCTGGGTGACGCCGTCGCACATCGCCGGCACGCCGCCCGCCACCTGCGCCACCGCGCCGACCTCGCGCGCCGCCGCCCGGATCAGGTCGGGAAAGCGCTCGTAGGGCTGATGGGCCGAGAGCATGTCGTTGTAGGCGGTGATGATGGCGAGGTTCGGCACCACGTCGCCCTTGAGCGCCGTCTTGTCGGACGGGCCGCAGGCGGCGAAGCCATGGGCGAGATTGCCGCAGGCGAGCCGCGAGCGGCGCGGCCCCTTCTCGGCCTGCTTGGCGGTGTGTTCGAGATAGCGCTGGCGGCCGTCGTGGGACCGTTTGACGATGCGCTCGGTGACTTCGCCGATGCGGGCATGGAGGGTCATGGAGCGGCTCCTGTGATCGAGGGGTCGGCGGCGCCGCCGGCCGGCTGCCGCGTGAAAAGCGTCGTCGAATGCCTCAGGGGCACCAGAACACCGGCATCGCCGGGGCCCGGCCCAGCACCGCCCGCACCGGCATCTCGGTCGCGTCGTCGTCGGAGAGGGCGCGGGCGAGTACGTCGCGCTTGCCCTCCCCCTCGATATGGAGAGCGAGGCGCCGCGCCCCAAGGATCGCCGGCAAGGTGAAGGTGATGCGCGGCTCGCCGGCCCCCGGCGCCCGCATCGGCGAGACGAGATCGTCCGTGTCGGCATCGATCGCCTCGGCCAGCCGGTCGCCGCCGGGAAAGAACGAGGCGGTGTGGCCGTCGTCGCCCATGCCGAGCACCACCGCCGAGAAGGGCAGCGGCAGGTCGGCGAGGCGCGCGGCGAGCGCGTCCATCCCCTCCTCCGGCGTCGGCTCGCCGCCGTGGAGCGGCACGAAACGAGCGGCGGCGGCGCGACCGGTCAGCAGGCCGGCCCGCACCAGCGCCGCGTTGGAGCGCGGCGAGGTCTCCGGCACCCAGCGTTCGTCGACGAGGGTGACGACGACGCGGGACCAGTCGAGGTCGCGTGCGGCGAGGGCCGCGAAGAACCGCCCCGGCGTGCGCCCGCCCGAGACGGCGAGCGACGCCGCGCCCCGGGCGGCGAGGTCGGCCTCGATCCCTTCGGCCACGTAGGCCGCCAGCGCGGCCGCGAGGTCGTCGGCGATGTCGAAGGTACGAAGGTCGCTCACGTCGAAGATCCCGTCGTGTCCCGTGTCCGGCGTCATTCCGCCGACAGCGTCTTCTCGTGCCACTCGCGCGCGACGCCGTCGGCGCGGATCAGGTCGCGGGCCTCGTCCGGCCCCCAGGAGCCGGCCATGTAGGGCTTGGGCGGCTTGTCGCTCGCCGCCCAGCCGTCGAGGATCGGGTCGACCCAGGTCCAGGCCTGCTCGACCTCGTCGCGGCGCATGAACAAGGTGGCGTTGCCGCGCACCACGTCGAGCAGCAGCCGCTCGTAGGCGTCGGGATTGCGCACCTTGAAGGCGGCGGCGAAGCTCATGTCGAGGGCGACGCGCTTCAGCCGCATGCCGCCGGGACCCGGATCCTTGATCTGCAGCCACAGCTTGACGCCCTCGTCGGGCTGCAGGCGGATGACGAGCTCGTTGGCCGGCACCGCCTCGCCGTCGAAGATCGAATGCGGGATCGCCTTGAACGAGACCACGATCTCGGAGATCCGGTTGGCGAGCCGCTTGCCGGTGCGCAGGTAGAAGGGCACGCCGGCCCAGCGCCAGTTGTTGACCTCGGCCTTGATGGCGACGAAGGTCTCGGTCCGGCTGTGCTTGTTGGTGATCTCGTCGAGGTAGCCCGGCACCACGCCGGCCCGGTCGACGCCCGAGCGATACTGGCCGCGCACCGTCTTGGCGGCGACCTCGCCGTCGCGGATCGGCTTCAGCGACTTCAGAACCTTGAGCTTCTCGTCGCGCACCGCATCGGCGTCGAGCGAGGACGGCGGCTCCATGGCGACGAGGCAGAGCAGCTGCAGGATGTGGTTCTGCACCATGTCGCGCAGGGCGCCGGAGGTGTCGTAGTAGTCGCCGCGCCCCTCGACGCCGAGGGATTCCGCCACCGTGATCTGGACGTGCTCGACGTGGGCGCTGTTCCACAGCGGCTCGAACAGCGCGTTGGCGAAGCGCAGCGCCATCAGGTTCTGCACCGTCTCCTTGCCGAGATAATGGTCGATCCGGTAGATCTGCTCTTCGGCGAAGATCCGGCCGACCGCCTCGTTGATCGCCCGCGCCGACTTCAGATTCTTGCCGAGCGGCTTCTCGACCACGACCCGCGTCTTGTCGGTGATGAGGTTGTGCTTGCCGATGTGCTCGCAGATCGGGCCGAACAGGTCGGGACTGGTGGCGAGATAGAAGGCCCGGATGCGGTCCTTGCCCTCCTCCAGCGTCGCGGCGAGGTCGGCCCAGCCGGCGTCGGTGGTGGCGTCGGCGCCGACGTAGCGGATGCGCGAGAGGAACTTCGCCACCGCCTTCCTGTCGAGCTCCTCCGGCTTCAGATGCGCCTCCAGCGCCTCCTTGACCATCTCGCGGTAAGCCTTGTCGGACTGCGGCCGCCGCGAGACCGCGATGATCCTCGCCTCGTCCGGCACCTGGCCGTCGACGTCGCGGTGGTAGAGCGCCGGAAGCAGCTTGCGGCGGGCGAGATCGCCCGTTCCGCCGAAGACGACGTAATCGAACGGATCGACGACGATGATGCGGCTGGTCATGACGCTCCTTTGACCGAGCGTGAGGCGCGTCGCCCCGGCCCCCTGCCGGGCTCCCGCAGCCTGTCACGGAAGCAATGCCGATGCCATACACCAGTCCGGTGCAGACTGGAAGTGTTTTGCTCAAACGATCGTACGATGCACAAAATTGCAGAAGGTCACGCGATGCGGGACGAGGGTCGCGGCATCGGCGTCCAACCCGATGCTCGCCCTCGGTCCCCGCCCTATCCGTAACCGTCATCCCGGCCTCCGAGCCGGGATCCAGCCCACCGCGGGGGAAAGGTCGGCGGAGAGAGCGCAGGCGACGCCGCGAGGTCGTGGAAAGAGCCGCAGCCTTCCCCCGGCCCACCGCTGGATCCCGGCTCGGAGGCTGGGATGACGAACACGGATAGGAAGAGGGCGCGGTGAGGCCGAAATCCAGCCGCCGTCCCTCGTCGCCGCCCCCTCAGATCGCCCGCTGGTTCACCCGCCGCGTCAGCGCCTCGGCGCTCTCGACCCGCTCAGAATAGCGGTCGACGAGCGCCGCCGAACGGCCGCGGGTCATCCAGGTGAACTTCACCAGTTCCTCGGTCACGTCGACGATGCGGTCGTAGTAGGACGAGGGCTTCATGCGGTCGTCGTCGCGAAATTCCTGGAAGGCTTTGGCGACGGAGGACTGGTTGGGGATGGTGATCATCCGCATCCAGCGGCCGAGCACGCGCATCTGGTTGACCGCGTTGAAGCTCTGCGAGCCGCCGGAGACCTCCATGACGGCCAGCGTCTTGCCCTGGGTCGGCCGCACCGCGCCGAGCGAAAGCGGGATCCAGTCGATCTGCGCCTTCATGATGCCGGTCATGGCGCCGTGGCGCTCCGGCGAGACCCAGACCATGCCTTCCGACCAGTCGGCCAGCGCCCTGAGTTCGGCGACCTTCGGATGGCCCGGCTCCTCGGCGTCCGGCAGCGGCAGCCCGCGCGGATCGAATAGGCGGACCTCGCAGCCGTGCCAGACCAGCAGCCGCGCCGCCTCCAGCGCCACCAGCTTCGAGAAGGATCGTTTCCGCAGCGAGCCGTAGAGCAGCAGGATCCGCGGCGGATGACCGGGATCGTCCGCCGACGCATAGAGCGCCGGGTCGACGCGTCGCATCTGCGCGACGTCGACGTTGGGCAGGGAGAGGTCGAGGCCCGAAAGGTCGAAGCCCGGGGCGACCGGAATCGGAATCACGCCGCTCACGCCTTGCCGCCTCCCACCACGTCCCCGTCTTCCTTGGTGAACGACCCGATGTCGGGATTTTCGAGGATCTCCAGCACCGTCTCCGACGGACGGCACAGGCGGATACCTTTCGTCGTCACCACGATCGGCCGGTTGACCAGCACCGGATGGGCGATCATGGCTTCGAGGATGGCTTCCTCGCTCACCGCCGGGTCTGTCAGGCCGAGGTCCTCGGCCGGGGACTTGCCGACGCGCAACGCCTCGCGCGCCGTCAGGCCGGCGCCGGCGAACAGCGCCAGAAGCTGCGGCTTCGTCCATCCGGTTTTCAGATACTCGATCACCACCGGCTCCTCGCCGGAGGCGCGGATCATCGCCAATACGTTGCGCGAGGTGCCGCAGGCGGGGTTGTGATGGATGACGACGGTCATGGGGTCCTTCCTGTCGCGGCCGCGGGCCGAAGCCCGCTCGAGGCCGTCACTGCACCGGCTCCGCGCAGCCGCAGACCAGCGCCTCGATCGCCGGCCGGCAGATCTCCGGCCGGCCGCCGCAGCAATCCTCCATCAGGAAGGCGACGAGGTCGCGGATGCCGCCGAAATCGGCGAAATAGCGGATCGTCCGGCCCTCGCGTTCGTTGCGGACGAGGCCGGCGCGCAGGAGCACGGCGAGATTGGTCGACATCGTGTTCTGCCGCACGCCGAGCCCGGCGGCGATCTCCCCGGCGAGCATGCCGTCCGCTCCGGCCCGCACCAGCAGACGGAGCACTTCGAGCCGGGTTTCCTGGGCGAGGGCGGAAAAGCCCTCGATGCTGCGCTTCATATCCATGAATCGTGAATAGTAGATATGACCGCTCCGATCAACCGGCTTTCGCACGCCGGCCGCGACGCCGTCGCTCTCCGCAGCCCCTCGACGAGCGGTTGCGATCGGTGGCGATGTCGCCCGGGCCTCGCGGCGGCCGGCGCGCCCGGCCCCGATCTGACCCAGTGCCGATCCGACCTGGCGCCGATCCGGATTCGCGTCGTTCCCACCCGGGCCGGAGCGGCGAGCGACCGTCATCCCGCTGCCGCCCGGCGCCCCCGCCCGGTTACGCCTTGAGCGCGAGAAACGCTTCGACAAGCCCCCTGGTCGAGGCGTCCTGGTCCTTCGCCGGCTTCTTCTCGCCCTTCACCGCCGGCAGCAGCGCGGTGGCGAGCTGCTTGCCGAGTTCGACGCCCCACTGGTCGAAGGAGTTGATGCCCCAGATCACGCCCTGCACGAACACCTTGTGCTCGTAGAGCGCGACGAGGCGGCCGAGGGTCGCCGGGTCGAGGCTGCGGTAGAGGATCGTGTTGGTCGGCCGGTTGCCGGGGAACACCTTGTGCGGCGCGAGCGCGGCGACCTCGTCCTCGCCGAGCCCGGCGGCCGTCAGCTCGGCGCTCGCCTCCTCCAGCGTCTTGCCCTTCATCAGCGCCTCGGTCTGGGCGAGGCAATTGGCGGCGAGCTTGGCGTGGTGGTCGAACAGGTCCTCGTGCGGCACGGCGGCGAGCAGGAAGTCGGCCGGGATGACGTCGGTGCCCTGGTGGATCAGCTGATAGAAGGCGTGCTGGCCGTTGGTGCCCGGCTCGCCCCAGACGATCGGCCCGGTGGCATGGGTGACCGGCGCGTTCTGGAGCGTCACGCCCTTGCCGTTCGATTCCATGTCGAGCTGCTGCAGATAGGCCGGAAAGCGCGACAGCCGCTGATCGTAGGGCAGCACGGCGTGGGTCGAGAAGCCCCACACGTTGCGATACCAGATGCCGAGCAGGGCGAGCATCACCGGCATGTTCTCGCCGAACGGCGCCTCGACGAAATGGCGGTCCATCTCGTAGGCGCCGTCGAGCATCGCCTCGAAATTGTCGAAGCCGACCGCGATCGCGACCGGAAGACCGATCGCCCCCCACATCGAATAGCGCCCGCCGACCCAGTCCCAGAAGCCGAACACCCGGTCGAGGCCGATGCCGAATTCGGAGACCTTGTCGAGCGCCGTCGACACCGCGCAGAAATGCGCCGACACCGCCGCCTCGCCGAGCGCGCCCTCGATCCAGTGCCGCGCGGTGACGGCGTTGGTCATCGTCTCGGAAGTGGTGAAGGTCTTCGAGGCGATGACGAACAGCGTCTTGCGCGGGTCGAGCCGGGCCAGCGTGTCGGCGATGTGGGCACCGTCGACGTTGGAGACGTAGTGTAACCGCGGCCCCTCTCCGGCGAAGGGCGCGAGCGCCAGCGTCGCCATGTAGGGCCCGAGGTCGGAGCCGCCGATGCCGATGTTGACGACGTCCGTGAAGCGGTGGCCGGCCGAGCCGACGATGTCGCCGCCGCGCACGCCGTCGGCGTAGGCCCTGATCCGCTCCAGCACCTCCTCGACGTCGCCCATCACGTCGGCTCCGTCGACCAGCACCGGCCGGTCGGCGCGATTGCGCAGGGCGGTGTGCAGCACGGCACGCTTCTCGGTGACGTTGATGGCCTCGCCGGAGAACATCGCGTCGCGCCGCTCGGCGACGCCCGACGCCTCGGCGAGCTCGACCAGCGCGGCGAGCACCGTGTCGTCGATGCGGTTCTTGGAATAGTCGAGCAACATGTCGCCGAGCCGGATCTGGTAGCGGGCGAAGCGTTTCGGATCCTCGGCGAACATCGCCCGCATCGGCCGCCCCGCGATCTCGTCGCGCAGGGTCAGGAGGCGGGGAAGCGCGGTGTCGAGGGCGCTGGTCATGACGGCGGGTTCTCCCAGGGGTTCGTGGCTCGACCGCGGCGGATCATAGAGCATGTCGCGCGAAAACGGGAACGGGATTTCAGAGATCGAAACACATGAAATCAATGACATAGAAAGGCGCATGCGGTCGCCTGCCGCGCGTCTCGCCCCGCTCAGCCCGTCCGCGGACGAACCTTCGGCGCCAGCCGCCGCCGGAGGCGCGACAGCATTCCGGGCTCGTCGGCGACGCTCGCCCGCATCTCCATGCGCCGCATGTCCATGTCGTTGCCGCGCCAGGAATAGCCGCTCCCGGCGATGGCCGCGAACCAGAGCGGGACCAGCAGGGCGTCGCGCAGCACGAAGGCCGTGACCGCCGCGGCCGAGACCGGCCAGCCCATCGCCGCGGCGAGCGCGATCTCGGCGCCGTACCAGACGAGGGCGAACAGGGCGGGCGCTTCCGGCGGCACCGCGCCGAGGACGGCGAGGGCGACAGCGGCCGCGACCGGCAGCACGCCGCCGGCGAGCAGTTCGGGCAGGAAGAACAGCGGGAACGACACCCGCCGCAGCCGCGCCCAGCGCAGTTGCCGGTACCACACCTCGGTGAAGCGGCGCCGGCCGAGCGGCTGCACGAAGGGGCGTCGCACCAGGCGCACCTTGCGCCCCGCCTCGCGCACCACCTTGGTCGAGGCGGCGTCTTCGGCGACCTCCTCGCCGAGCCGCTCGATACCGCCGGCGGCGTCGAGGTCGGCCTTGCGCCAGAGCATGGTCTTGCCCTGGGCGAAGCCGAGCCCGGCGGCGTCGGCGACGAGTTGCCAGCGCCCCTGGAAGCTGTTCAGGAAAGCGCATTCGAGGCCGGCGAAGAAGCCGGCCGGCCGGCCGCCGACCGGCGGCGAGCAGACGAGCCCGGTCTCGCCATCCCACGCCGCGAACAGCTGGTCGAGATAGTCGGCCGGCATCAGCACGTTGCTGTCGGCCATCACCACGAAGTCGTGCCGCGCGGCGCGCCAGCCCTTCACGAGGTTGTTGAGCTTGGGATTGATGCCGATGCGGTCGTCGCCGACGAGGATACGGGCCCGGCGCCGCGGGTGGCGCGCCATGATCGCCTCGCAGAGCCCGATCACCGGATCGTCGGCGTCGGCGACGCAGAACAGGATCTCGACTTCGGTCTGGCGCAGCAGGAAGGCCGATTCGAGGGTCTCCTCGAGATGGTTCTCGATGCCGCGGACCGGGCGCAGGATGGTGACGGGCGGAACCGCCACCGGCCGGCGGGCGGCCCTCGCCCGCAGGGTGTCCCGCGCCAGCACCACGGCGATGCCGCCGAGCTGAACCGCGAGGGCGAATGCACAGAAGGCGAAGAGCCCGAGGGAAAGCGCCGTCATGAACCTCTCGTCAGATGGCCGTCGCCGGATCGGCCCGTCCGTCCCGCGACCTGCGGTCGAAAGAGGCTGATCGCAGATCGACGCGACGTTTCGATGACGCCGGCGAAGCTTCGAAGTTCCCGCCGGCCTGCGCGGATCGCCGGGAGCGATCCGGCGGCGGGCGCGCGGATTCAGACGCCTGTCGCGAGGGTCTGGTTCACATCGGCCCGCCGCGGGGCTTCGGCATCGATTTCGATGCGGTCACGCCCGCCGGACTTCGCCCGGTAGAGCGCGGCGTCGGTCCGGGCGAGCATGCGGTCGAGTCCGCCCTCGCCCGCGGCCGCGGCGGCGACGCCCCCGCTCACCGTCATCCGGAACCGGTGGCCCTCGGCCTCAATCTCGACGGCGGCGACGGTGCGGCGGAGGTTGTCGGCGACGGCGGCGGCCTCGCCCGCCGTCCGGCCGGGCAGGAAGCAGGCGAATTCCTCGCCGCCGATCCGCCCGATCACGCTTCCGGCCCCGGCGTGGATTTCGAGGATCCGCGCGAAGACCACGAGGGCACGATCGCCGCAGATGTGGCCGAAGGAATCGTTGATCCGCTTGAAGAGGTCGATGTCGAGCAGGATCAGCGCCCCGCCCCGTCCCGCGGCGAGTTCGCCTTTCATCCGGTCGACGAAGGCCCGGCGGTTGGCGAGGCCGGTCAGCACGTCGGTCATCGCGGCGCGGTGCTGCTCGCGCTCGGCCCGCTCCTTGCCGAGGCTGATCATCAGCACGCCCACCGCCACCACCTGGATGACGCGCTCGAACACCATGAAATGGAACACCTGCGAGTCCTGCGGCTCGCGCCCGAACAGATCGGGGCGCAGCACCGCGGCGAGCAGGACGCCGGCGTGGAGCAGGCCATGGGCGACGAACAGCGCCATCGCCGGCCCGCGCGAAAACAGCGGCTCGCGCGCCCGGGCGGTCCAGAACTCGGTGACGCAGAGCGTGGAGAAGACCATGACCGATGCGGCCATATAGGCCAGCCGCAGCGTGATGCTGTCGAAGAAGACCGGCTCCAGGCAGGAGATCGTCCAGCCGGCCGCCGGCACGAGAGCGACCAGCGGCAGCCCGGGGCGACCCTCGAACTGGCGCACGCCGGTCCAGAACACGCCGATGCCGAGCAGCAGCAGCCCGTTGGAGACGCCGATCGACAGGCTGTCGGGGATCGTTCCGCGCAGGGAGATCAGGCCGGCGCCGACCGCACCGAGCAGATAGGTCGCCATCCAGCTCAAATGGCACCGCTGCCGCCGGTCGTGAACGAAGGCGAGAGCGAAGAAGATGCCGAGGACGATCAGGATCGCGACGAGGACGTTGAGGTTCGTCGCCGGCGGGACCAGGGTCATGTCAACGGGCTCTCACCGCAGCGTCGTTCACGACAACTAACCAATCGCAGCTTAAGAATTCGCCAAGGGTCACGCGCAAAGGTAGATGCCTCCTGGCGCATGGATTGTACGAATCTCGCGGCCGCCATTTTTCCGGCCGACCGCTCTGACGGAGAATCGCCCCGGCACCACCGCCGTTTCGGCTTTCCAATAGCGTAAATCCGGGCGATATTCGAGCGAGCTCACGAGGTCGAAGACGCTGGCGTGCTGGCCGGACGCCGTCTCCGGCATGCCGGCTAGGATATCGGCGGATCGCGATCCGCCACCGGCCGGCGGCGGGTCGTGCGACGGGAGAGGCGCGGGTGGCCATCGTCGGGCGCGGGAACAGGGGGCCGAAGCCATCGCCGTCACCAGACAGGTGAACCTGCCGGGCGCCGCGCGCCCGCCGCAGCACCAGAACCCCAACATCGACGACGCCCGCCGCCTCGTCTTCGTCCACAACCCCAAGGCCGCCGGCACCAGCTTCCGCGCCTGGCTCGGTCTCGAAGGCGCGATCCAGCACGGCTTTCCGACGCTCAACGTTCCGGCGCCGCTTTGGCAGGCCTACACCGTCGTCGTCGTGGTGCGCGATCCGGTCGAGCGCGCCCTCTCCTCCTACCGCTTCCACACCCACGAGAGCTACGAGGGCGGCTATCTCAAGAAGTATCCCGATCTCCATTCCTGGGATCTTGCGAAGTATCTCGACGTCATGATCGGACAGGAGCTCTTCGTGCTCGCGCCACAGTACCGCTATTGCGAGCACCTGCTCTCCACCAAGCGGCCGGACTTCCTGCTGCGTTTCGAGAACCTCGACCCGACGCCGCTCGCCGACCGCCTCGGCATCACCGACCCGTTCCCGTTCCACAACCGCAACCAGAACCCGAAATCCGCCGACCTCGACGAACGCACCTACGGCCGCCTCGTCCAGCACTTCCGCATGGACTACGCCGCCTTCGGCTACCGCCCGAAGCCGTTTGAACTGATCCGGTGAGGGTGGCGTCGGAGTGCGCCCTGTCCGTCATGGCCCGCGAAGTCGGGCCATCCACGCCCCTGCGGCTCACCGCAGCGGCAGTCATCGACCAGCCATTCGCCAGACGTTGCGTAAGATATTGATTTCTCATGCGCGAATCCCCAACCAGGTCCTGTGTTCGCGGAGGGGCGTGGATGGCCCGCCTTCGCGGACCATGACGGGTTGCGGCTATGAAAGCTGTCGACGGCGATGCCGGAGCGTGCGGCACACTTGTCGACCGACGTCGCCGACCACCGCCGCAAGGCCCACCCTGAACGACCTCGCCTCTGCTTCTCGATATGAGATCGGAGGGAGCTCGGGCCCCCGCCCCGTCACACCGAAATCCGCCCTTCCCGCACCCCGTGGCAGGCGACGGCGAGGGGGGAGCCGGGGACGTGGAGCGGGGGCACCTCGGTGCGGCAGCGGTCGTTGGCGTAGGGGCAGCGCGGATGGAAGGCGCAGCCGGGCGGCGGGTTCAGCGGCGAGGGCAGTTCGCCGACGAGGCGGATGCGCTCCTTCTTCGCCAGCGGGTCGGCCACCGGCGTCGCCGACAGCAGCGCCCGGGTGTAGGGGTGGCGCGGGGCGCCGAAGATCGCGTCACGGCTGGCCTGCTCCACCGGACGGCCGAGATACATCACCATCACCTCGTCGGCGACGTGGCGCACCACGGAGAGGTCGTGGCTGATGAAGAGATAGGCGAGGCCGAACTCCTCCTGCAGTTCCATCAGGATGTTGAGCACCTGGGCCTGGATCGAGACGTCGAGGGCGGAAACCGGCTCGTCGAGCACCATCAGCTTCGGCCGGGTCATCAGCGCCCTCGCGATGGCGATGCGCTGGCGCTGGCCGCCGGAGAACATGTGCGGATAGCGCTCGTAGTGCTCGGGGCGCAGGCCGACCCGGGCGAGCATGGCGAGCGCCTTGCCCCGGCGTGTCGCCGCGTCGTCGGGCGCGTTGATGACCAGCGGCTCCTCGAGGATCGCCCCGATCTTCTGGCGCGGGTTGAGCGAGCCGTAGGGGTCCTGGAACACGATCTGCACCGCCTGGCGCAGCGCCTCGCGCTTCTCCGCCGGCGGAGACGCGGCGTCGATGCCGTCGATGACGAGGCGGCCCTCGGTCGGCGGCTCGATCATGGTGACGACGCGGGCGAGGGTCGACTTGCCGCAGCCCGATTCGCCGACGACGGCGAGGGTGCGTCCGGCCTCGAGCCGGAACGAGGCGCCGGCGAGCGCCTTCACCGAGGCGGGGGCGCGGAACGGCCCGCGCGGGACCACGTAGAAGCGCTTCAGATCGACGGCCTCGACCACCACGCCGGACGGGCGCGCGGCGGGCGGGACGGGACCTGCGGTCGAGGGGCGGGGCGCCTCGGCGCGGGCGGCGGTCATCGGGACACCTCGGAAAGGGCGTTGCGGCCGGGGTTCGGGTGGCCGATCGGACGCCCCTCGACCAGCGGATAGTGGCAGAGCGCCTGGCCCGCCGCCGCGCCCTGGCGGTGGGGAACCTTGTCGCGGCAGCGGTCGGTGGCGAAGCGGCAGCGCGGGGAGAACAGGCAGCCGGCGGGCCGGTCGAACTGGCCGGGCACGACGCCGGGGATCGACGGCAGCCGACGCGACGTCGCTCGCTCCGGCAGGGCGGCGAGCAGGGCGGCGGTGTAGGGATGGTGCGGGTCGGTGAAGAGGCCCCTCACCTCCTGCTCCTCGACCTTCTGCCCGGCATATTGCACCTGCACCCGCTTCGCCGTCTCGGCGACGACGCCCATGTCGTGGGTGATGAGCACGAGGCCCATGCCCTTCTCGGCCTGGAGGCGGACAAGCAGGTCGAGGATCTGGGCCTGGATGGTGACGTCGAGGGCGGTGGTCGGCTCGTCGGCGATCAGCAGCTTCGGATTGCAGGCGATCGCCATGGCGATCATCACCCGCTGGCTCATGCCGCCGGACAGCTGGTGCGGGAAGGCGCGCAGCCGCGCCTCGGGCGCCGGGATGCCGACGAGGTCGAGCAGTTCGATCGTGCGCCGCCGCCGGGCGGCCCGGTCCATCTTCAGGTGGACGCGCAGTGCCTCGCCGATCTGGAAGCCGACCGTGAAGCACGGGTTGAGGCTCGACATCGGCTCCTGGAAGATCATCGCCATGTCGCGGCCGACGATCCGGCGGCGCTGGCGCGGCGACAGGCCGACGAGGTCGGTGCCGTCGAACATCATCCGGTCGGCGGTGACGGTGGCCGTCCACGGCAGCAGGCCCATCAGCGCCAGCATCGACACCGACTTGCCGGAGCCGGATTCGCCGACGATCGCCAGCACGTCGCCGGCGTCGCAGGCCAGCGAGACGCCGTCGACGGCGCGGAAGCGGCCGCCGGCGGTGGTGAACTCGACCGAGAGGTTGTCGATTTCGAGCAGGGCCATCACGTCTCCTTCACGATCGCGGCGAGCGGGCCGCGACCCGGTCCCGGTTCCTCGGCCTTGCCGCCGGTGCGCCGCCGATGTTTCCCACGCTCATATCGGCCGTGCCGGGCGCCGGAGGCGCACCGTCTCCTCGGCGTCGGGATAGACCTCCTCGGCGAGATAGTCGCGGAAGTCGGTCATGGTCGACGCCCACCACTCGATCTCGCTCTCCATGCCCTTGCGGCTGTAGCCGGCCAGCAGGTTGAGCGGCCGGTCGAGGCCGATCCAGTCCCGGCTTTCGCCGAGCCAGGCGCGGCCGGCGTATCGGTCGCCGTTCCAGAAGTTGAGGGCCTCGATCGCCTTGTCGCCGCCGTCGTAGGTCCAACTCGCGGTCAGGATGGCGACGTCGCATTCGCGCTGCGCCTCGCAACCGTAGAAGAAGACCGAGAAGTTGAGGCCCTCGGCCCGCGATTCGATCTCCGGCCGCTCGTCGTCCGGCTTGAACTTCGCCTTGTAGCCGATGTCGCGCAACACCTCGGCGAAGACCGCCGGATCGCGGAAATCGGGCGCCGCATCGGCTTCTTTCGCCCGCGCCTCCTCCCGCGCCGCCGCGGCAGAGACGATCGGCGCGGCGACGAGGACGATGATCGCGATCGCTCCGGCGAGACCGTATCCTCTCATGCCCGCCCCTCCCCCGATGTCGGCGCCGCGCACCACCGCGCGCCCGCCGGGCCGGCGCCCCCCTTGTCCGGCCCGGTCGCCTTCATGATATGATGGCGCGAGTGCCGATCCGCTCGTGAGGGAAGACGACGATGCGCAAGGGACCGATCATTCCGCTGGTCTGAAACTGCGGATCGGTCTGCCTCGCGACCATTCCCGAAGTGTGCGGATTCGAAAATGTCAGCAGCAGAGGTCTCAGCCATGATCGGCCCCATTCGCCCCTTGATCTGACCGGCGTCGTCCGAACATGTCGTCGAGTTCCCGCACGAGACGATCGTCTCCGCTGTGATAGGCGAGCTTGTAGAGCAGTACGCGCCCGGCCGCCTCGACCGCCGTCATCTCGGTGAAGAAGTCTTCGATCGCGAGAACCTTCCGTTCGGTCTCCAGGCGGGCGAACGCGTCTGACGAGAGCCCGTCATACTGGAGATTCGAAGTCCTCTCCCGCAGAACGAAGTGACGGAAGGCCTCGACCACGTCCGGCGGAAACCGATGTGCAAGAGCCGAGAAGCTGGCGTACGCGGTCTCGTCCGTCACCTGGATGGTATAGGCCCGAAACGGGTTGCGCCGGCTGTCGAGCGCACGCACCCGTCCGACATAGGCCTCGAGATAGCTCGCATCCTTGAAGGTCGCCGCGTTCTCCACGGTCAGCTTCACGTCGACGAAAAGCCGCAGCACCGCTTCGTTGCGCTTGAGGGCGGCATCGTGAGCCGCGGCTGCGAAAGCGTACAGTTGTTTGCCGAACCATCCCGCCACGGCGACCGCCGCCGCACCGATTGCCGCATAGGCGCCCGACTGCGCGAACAGGGCCGCGACGAGATCGGGCTGCACCCCGCCCTGCGTCGCGGCCGACGCGGTGCCGGTGGTCACGAGACAGACGAGCGCAACTCCCCGCCACACCATCCCCTCAACTCCGCTTCAGCTTCGGATCGAGCGCGTCGCGCAACCCGTCGCCCATCAGGTTGATGGCGAGGACGGTGATCAGAATCGCAAGACCCGGGAAGGTCACCACCCACCACGCCCGCAGGATGAACTCGCGCGATTCGGCGAGCATGGTGCCCCACTCCGGCGTCGGCGGCTGCGCGCCCATGCCGAGGAAGCCGAGGGCGGCGGCCTCGAGGATGGCGTTGGAGAAGGACAGCGCCGACTGCACGATCAGCGGCGCCATGCAGTTGGGCAGGATGGTGACGAACATCAGCCGCAGCTTGCCGGCACCGGCGACCCGGGCCGAGGTGACGTAGTCGCGCCCGCGCTCGCCCATCACCGCCGCCCGCGTCAGCCGCACGTAGTGGGGCTGCAGCACGATGGTGATCGCGATCATCGCGTTGAACAGCCCCGGCCCGAGGATCGCCACGAGGACGAGGGCGAGCAGCAGGCTCGGGAAGGCGAGGATGACGTCCATCACCCGCATGATGACCGTGTCGACGAGACCGCCGAAGAAGCCGGCGACGAGGCCGAGGCCGATGCCGACGACCAGCGCCACCGCGACGACGAAGAAGCCGATGAACAGCGAGTAGCGCGCCCCGAAGATCAGCCGCGAGAGCATGTCGCGGCCGATGGCGTCGGTGCCGAGCAGGAAGCGCGGGTCGCCCCCGGCCTGCCACGCCGGCGGCGTCAGCAGCGCGTCGCGGAACTGCTGGTCCGGCGCCCAGGGCGCCACCAGCGGCGCGGCGAGCGCCACCGCCACGAGCGCGACGAAGACCACGAGGCCGGCCACGGCGCCGGGATTCTCGCGGAAATAATACCAGAACTCGCGGATGCGGCCCGGGCGTGCCGGCACCGGGGGGGTGCCGGTGGCGAGGGCGGCGGCCTCGGGCGTGCGGCTTGGAACGGGATCGCTCATCGCCTCACCTCACGTGCCGGATCTTGGGATTGACGAAGCCGTAGGCGAGATCGACCACGAGGTTCACCACCATGACGATGAGGGCGGTGAGGACGAGGCCGCCCTGCACCGCCTGATAGTCGCGCCGCGAGATCGAATCGATCATCCATTTGCCGACCCCGGGCCAGGAGAAGATCGTCTCGGTCAGGATCGCGCCGGCCATCAGCAGGCCCATCTGCAACCCGATCGTCGTGATCACCGGGATCATCGCGTTGCGCAGGGCGTGGACGCCGACGACGCGGAAGGGCGACAGCCCCTTGGCCCGGGCGGTGCGGATGTAGTCGTCGCCGAGCACCTCGAGCATCGCCGAGCGGGTCTGCCGGGCGATGACCGCGAGCGGGATGGTGCCGAGCACGATGGTCGGCAGGATCAGGTGCTGCACGGCGGAGGCGAAGGCGCCCTTCTGGCCGGACAGCAGGCTGTCGATCAGCATGAAACCCGTCACCGGCTTGAAGAAATAGAGCAGCGAGATCCGCCCCGACACCGGCGTCCACTGCAGCCAGCCGGAGAAGACGATGATCAGCAGCAGCGCCCACCAGAAGATCGGCATTGAATATCCGACGAGCGCGGTCGTCATGACGGCATGGTCGGCGGCCTTGCCGCGTTTGACCGCCGCGATCACCCCGGCGGGAATGCCGAGGACGATCGCGAACAGCATCGCGCAGATCGACAGTTCCAGCGTCGCCGGAAACAGCGTGAGGAATTCGGTGAGCACCGGACGCTTGGTCGAGAAGGAGACGCCGAGGTCGCCGGAGAAGAGATTGGCGAGATAGACGAAATACTGCTCGTAGAGCGGCCGGTCGAAGCCGAAGCGGTGGGCGAGGTCGGCGTAGCGTTCGGGCGACAGCCCGCGCTCGCCGGCGAGCAGCAGGATGGGATCGCCCGGCAGCAGGCGGATGAAGAAGAAGGCCGCGATGGTGACGCCGAAGAAGGTCGGCAGCAGCAGCCCGATGCGCCTCAGGAGAAAACCGAGCATGGCCCTTCACTTGGTTGCGGCGAGCACCTTCTCGAACCGGTGCGTCGGGTGGAGCCGTTCGCCCTCGCCCGGCGCCGCCCACAGCGGCAGGTCGGCGATGCCGGCGTCGCGGTATCCCCGGCGACGGTAGAAGGCGGCCGCCGGCTCGTTGCCGACGAGGCACTGGATCAGCACGACCTCGACCCCGGCCGACCGCAACACCGCCTCGCCGGCGGCCAGCAGCCGGGTGCCGACCCCGCCGCCCCGCACCGCCCGGTCGACGTAGAGTTGGTCGACCTCGCGGCCCGCGAGCGCCGCGAAGCCGGCTATGCGCTCGCCGTCGCAGGCGACGAGCACCCGGTCGAACGGACGCTCGGTCCGCTGGCGGAAATGCTCCACCGTGCGCGCGGCGACGAAGTCCGCCTCGAACAGCCCGCCGTGGGCGTCGTGCCAACCCTCGTACCAGAGCCGGGCGACGGCCTCGACGTCGGGGGAGGAGGCGTCACGGATGTCGATCGCGGTCATGGGTGCGCTCGGTCGTCGGCGGCGCCCGTCCGGAGCAACACCCCCTCATCCGCCCTTCGGGCACCTTCTCCCGCGAGGGGAGAAGGAGGTCACGAGGGGCTTGTCTTCGGATCGGCGTCGGTGAATACGGCGCCGCCGCGCCATCGTGGCGACCTCGCGCGATCGTTCGGAACCCCTTCTCCCCTCGCGGGAGAAGGTGCCTCCCCGGGTCTGGCCTTCGGCCAGCCCGAGGACAGGCTGTGGGAGGATGAGGGGGGCGGCGCCCCGGGCGCCTGCGCCGAACCACGCCGCCCGAACCGCCGCCCCGCCCCGGTCACTCCTCGATGTCGACGCCGTCGAAGCGGTGGCTGCCGAGCGGGTCCATCTTGTAGTCCTTGACCTTCGGCGACATCGCCATGAACACGGTCGAGTGCGCGATGGTCGCCCAGGGCGCCTGCTCCTTGAACTCGATCTGCGCCTGCTCGTAGAGCTTGGTGCGCTCGGCGACGTCCGAGGTCTGGCGGGCCTTGGTCACGAGGTCGTCGAACGGCTGGTAGCACCAGTTGGCGCGGTTGGAGCCGCCGACGCCCGAGCAGCCGAGCAGCACGGCGAGGAAGTTGTCCGGATCGCCGTTGTCACCGGTCCAGCCCTGAAGCAGCGCGCCGTCGCGCTCCTTGTCCTGGCCGCGCTTGAGATACTCGCCCCACTCGAAGGAGACGATCTCCGACTTGACGCCGACCTTGGCGAAATCTTCCTGGATCAGCTCGGCCATGCGGCGGGCGTTGGGGTTGTAGGGACGGGCCACCGGCATCGCCCAGATCTTCATCGACAGGTCGGTGACGCCGGCGGCCGCCAGCATCTCCTTGGCCTTCTCCGGATCGTAGGGATCGTCGACGGTCGCCTCGTTGTAGCTCCACAGCGTCGGCGGGATCGGGTTCTTGGCGGCCTGGCCGGAGCCCTGGAACACCGCCTCGAGGATGGCGTCCTTGTTGATCGCCATGTTGAGCGCCTTGCGGACCTCGACCTTGTCGAAGGGCGGCATCAGCGTGTTGTAGGCGAGATAGCCGATGTTGAGGCCGGGCTGCTCCATCATCTGCACGGAGCTATCGGCCTTGAGGGCCTCGATGTCGGCCGGGTTCGGATAGGAGACGACGTGGCACTCTCCGGACTTCAGCTTCTGCTCGCGCACCGAGGCGTCGGGCGTGATCGCGAAGATCAGGTCGTCGATCGGCTGCTTGCCGTCCCAGTAGTCCGGGTTGGCGGCGTAGCGGATCACGGCGTCCTTCTGGTAGGCGACGAAGGTGAACGGCCCGGTGCCGACCGGCTGCTGGTTGAGCAGTTCGGGCGTGCCGGCCTCGGTCAGCTTGTCGGCGTATTCCTTGGAGAGGATGACGGCGAAGTCCATCGCGAGGTTGGCGAGCATCGGCGCGTTCGGCTGCGTCAGCGTCATCTTGACGGTGTGGTCGTCGACCTTCTCGATGCTCTTGACCAGCGAGGGCATGTCCATGCCGGTCCAGTATTCCCAGGTGCCGCCAGCGTAGGAATACCACGGGTCCTTCTCGTCGTTCTGGCGCATGAACGAGAAGATCACGTCGTCGGCGTTGAACTCGCGCGTCGGCGTGAAGAAGTCGGTGGTCTGGAACTTGACGCCCTTGCGCAGGTGGAAGGTGTATTCGAGGCCGTCCTCCGACACGTCCCAGCTCTCGGCCAGCGCCGGAACGACGTTGGTCGTGCCGCGCTCGAAGCCGGTGAGGCCGTTGTAGATCGGCTTGGACGAGGCGTCGAAGGTGGTGCCGGCGGCGTAGGGCGCCGGATCGAAGCCTTCGGGGCTGCCTTCGGAGCAGTAGATCAGCGTCTTGGCCGAGGCGGCCGCACCGAAGGCGAGGCCGAAGCCCGCGGCGAGCGTCGTCGCCGCCAGAAGACGTCGGGCGAAAGTCATGATGTCGCACTCCCCTGTTGCCGGCCTGTCACCGGACGATGCGAAGAAATCCGTCGTGGCCGGAGCGCCCCGTGCGCTTCTTGTTCTGTCGGCCGAACCGGCATCCGATCCGAGGAGGGAGAGGAATTCAAGCCCCAAAATCCACCATATGGACAAAATTTTTGCAGCTTTGGCGGGCAGATTGGAACGTTCATCCCGCAGCTGAGGTCGGCGATCGTCGGGCAGGGCTGCCGCGTTGAACCCGATCCGGGTTCCGGGGTTGATTGTGACACTTCGATGACACCACAGTCGCCCGACCGCCGCCGCGACGAGGCCCGCGCGTTCGCGGACATGGAAACGGTCCAGGGAAAAAAGACGACCATGGCGACGCCTGTGGAAACGGAACTGAAGTTCGAGATCGACGCCGCCGCCGCCCGCGACCTGCTCGCCCATCCCCGGCTCGCCGGCGGCGGAGTGGAGATCCAGCTTCTCGTCGCCCGCTACTTCGACACCCCGACGGAGGCCCTGCGCCGGGCCGGAGCCTCGCTGCGCCTGCGCGACGGCGAGGGCGAGGGCCGCGTCCAGACCGTGAAGTTCGCCGGCGGCGAGACCACCGGCCTGTTCTCGCGCAGCGAGGAGACCGTCGAGGTCGCCGCCAGCGCCCGCCGGCCCGACCTCGCCCGATTCGAGGAGGAGACCGCCGCCCGCCTCGCCGCCATCGTCGGCGAGGAACCGCTCGAGCTCCAGTTCACCGTCAGGGTCGAGCGGCGCATCGTCGCCGAGAAGACCGCCGACGGCAGCCTCGTCGAGATCGGCGTCGACAGCGGCAAGGTCACCGCCGGGCGGCGCAGCCATGCCTTCCACGAGATCGAGTTCGAACTGAAGGGGGGCGATGCCCGCGCGCTCTTCGCCCTCGCCGCCGACCTCGTGCCGCCGGTCGGCGGCCGGCTCGGCACCGGGTCGAAGTCGAGCCTCGGCTACCGGGTGAAGCAGGGCGCCGAGGCGCTCGCCCCGCAGGCGGTCAAGGCGAGCGAGCCGGACCTTTCCGGCGACGTCACCGTCGAGGCGGCGCTGCGGGCCTGCCTGCGCTCCTGCATCGCCCAGGTCGCGGCCAACATCCCGGTCTGCCTGTTCACCGACGCACCGGAAGGTCCGCACCAGCTCCGCGTCGGCCTTCGCCGGCTGCGCACCGTGCTCTCCGCCTTCGAGCCGGTGATGGCGCCGGGGGCGGCCGAGGCGCTCGGCGAGGAGGCGAAATGGCTCGCCGACGAGGTCGGCGCCCTGCGCGACGCCGACGTGCTCGCCGACGAGATCGTCGCCCCCCTCGCCGGCCGCGTCGGCCTCGCCGGGCCGCTGGCGAAGCTCGCGGACCTGCGCGACGAGCGGCGCACGGCGTTGCGCGAAACGCTGGGCGGACCCCGCGCCTGCCGCTTCGTCATCGACCTTCTCGCCTTCGCCGAATGCCGCGGCTGGCTCTCGAGCACCGATCTCACCCAGTCGGAGCGGCTGATCGCGCCGCTCGAAGGCTTCGCGCGCGAGGCGGTCGACCACCGCCGCAAGAAGATCGACAAGCTCGCCCACCGCCTCGACGACCTCGACGCCGAGGAGCGGCACGACCTGCGCAAGTCGTTCAAGAAGATGCGCTACCTGCTCGAGTTCTTCGCCCCGCTGCTGCCGGGCAAGAAGGCGAAGGCACTCGTCTCGCGCACGAAGAAGGCGCAGGATCTGCTCGGCTATCTCAACGACACCGTCATGGCCCATCGCCTGCCCGGCCTCGTCGGCGAAGGCGCCTCCGTCGCCGACCTCACCGCCCTCGGCTACGTCATCGGCTGGCACGAGGCCAAGGCCGAAGATGCCTGGGAGCGGACCAAGGCACTGTTCGAGGACGATTGACCGCGGCCGGAACCGCCGGGACTTCTACCACGCTCGTGACGTCCCGACGGATCGGGACGTCACGAGCGTGGTATCAGGCCTTGCGGCCGCCGGCGTTGGGCGGGGCGCAGTGCCACTTGCGGATCTCGTATTTCGGGTGGGTGGCCGACCACTGCGCCATGTGCATCTGGGCTTCCCAGGTGCAGGCGGAAAGGCTGCCGACGTTCTCCACCGGCAGGGATCTCTCCTCGCAGGCCTTGGGATCGCCGATCAGGCAGACGAGCATGACAATCTCGAGATAGTCCATGGTTCCTCCTCGCGAACCGGTTCGCCGGTTCCTCGCGGACGGCCGGAATGGTCGAGCCGAGGAAGGGCCGCGCATCGTCCCCGGAGTCCGGGGCTGCCGCACGCGGGGGCAGAGCGGGTGGCGCGCCTGCGATCGCGGCGGCTCGCTGTCGAAATCCCAACCCCCGTACGGTCCGGATGTTCGCCTGCTCCGACCGGTGACGCGGAAGAAATACGGGGCTGCGCGCAGGGCGGATCACGACGGGCACGGATGCGGCGGGCCGAACCGCCTCAGCCCTCGCTGGTTCCGGCGAAATCGGGCAGGAAGCGGGCACCCTCCCGCACCCAGAACTCGCGCAGCGCGCTCGCCGCCGGCAGCAGCCGCTTGTCGGTGCGCCGGACGACATACCACTTGCGCATCAGGGGCAGGCCGGCGACGTCGAGCATCACCAGCCGTCCGGACTTCAACTCGACGTCGACCGTGTGGGCCGAGAGGAAGGCGATGCCGAGGCCGGCCATCACCGCCTGCTTGATGGTCTCGTTGGAGTTCATCTCCACCGTGCGCGGCGTGCGGTCGATCTTCTGGGCGAGCAGGAAGCCCTCGAAGGAATTGCGCGTCCCCGAGCCGACCTCGCGCATGATGAAGGTGTCGTCGATCAGGTCGGCGACGGTGAGGCCCCCCTCGCCGGCCCTCGGATGGTCCGGGGCGGCGACGATCACCTGCGGGTGCGGCCCGATCGGCTCGGCCTCGACGTCGAAATCCGCCGGCGGGCGGCCCATGATGGCGAGGTCGATCTCGTAGCCGCGCAGCGCCGCGAAGATGCGCTCGCGGTTGCCGACGAAGAGGTTGACCGCCACCTTCGGCCGCGTCTTCTGGAAGGCGGCGATGGCGTAGGGCGCGAAATAGCGCGCCGTCGAGACGATGCCGAAGGACACCTTGCCGGCGCCCGCGTCGCGCAGTTCGGCCAGTGCGTCGCTGCATTCCGACAGCAGCGTCTCCATCTTGGTCAGCGTCGCGGCGATCTCGGCCCCGGCCGGCGTCGCCTCGAAGCGTTCGGCGATCCGCTCGACCAGCGCCATGCCGACCTGCTCCTCGAGCGACTTGATCTGCGCCGTGATCGCCGGCGGCGTCACGTTGAGCAGCGAGGCCGCCCGCGTCACGCTGCCGGTGGCGATGACCGCGGAGAGACACCGCAACTGCTTCAGCGTGACGTGACGCATCCGATCCGTCCTCTTGAATTTTTTCTGAATCCCACCCGCGCACGAATTAAGTTTGTTCCGCGACCGCTGTCGAGTCATCGATCCGTCGCACCCCCCGTCGCGCCGGCACCCTGGCTTCGGACTGTTCAAAACGGCCGGGACAGACTAGAGCGAAGAGGAAGTGGATGACGGGGGTGGTTGCGGCGGTCACGACGGTCGTCGCACGCTCTTCCGCAGCGGCGGACAGTCCGAGGGAGAGGGAAACGATGGCGATCGGCGACAGCCTCGAGCACTATCTCGACACCTGGGCGGGCGGCGACGCGCTGCGCCTCGCGACCCGGCGGGCGGTGCTCGCCCTCGCCGAGGCCGGCGTCGAACTCGCCGACGTATGCGCCGCCGGCGCGCTCGAGGCCGGCCAGGGCGCCGTCGTCGGCAACAACTCGGGTGGCGATGCCCAGAAGGCGCTCGACGTGCGCTCCCACGAAATCGTGGTCGCCGCCCTCAAGCGCCACGGAGTCGGCATGGTCGCCTCCGAGGAGGCCGACGACGCCGAACTGCTTACCCCCGGCGGCCTCGTCGCCGTCGCCACCGACCCGCTCGACGGCTCCTCCAACATCGACACCAACGTCTCTGTCGGCACAATCTTCTCGATTCTGCCGGTCACGGAGGGGGCCGACACCTTCCTGGTGCCCGGCAGCGCGCAGATCGGCGCGGGATTCGTCGTCTACGGCCCGCACACCGACATCGTGCTGACCCTCGGCGAGGGCACCGACGTTTTCACCCTCCACCGGGCGAGCGGCGAATTCCGTCTCGTCGCGGAAAAGGTCTCGATCCCGGCCGAGACGGCGGAATACGCGATCAACGCCTCGAACTACCGCCACTGGCAGGCGGGGCTGCGCCAGTATGTCGACGACTGCCTCGCCGGCGCCGAGGGTCCGCTCGAGAAGAACTACAACATGCGCTGGGTCGGCTCGCTGGTCGCCGACGCCTCGCGCATCCTCTCGCGCGGCGGCGTCTTCCTCTATCCGGGGGACGCCCGCAAGGGCTACGGCCAGGGCCGGCTGCGCATCCTCTACGAGGCCAATCCGGTGGCGATGGTGATCGAGCAGTGCGGCGGCGCCGCCACCGACGGTGAACGGCGCATCCTCGACATTCCGGTGACCACCCTGCACCAGCGCACCGGCCTCGTCTTCGGCGCCGAAAAGGAGGTCGCCCGCATCGGCCGCTACATCGCGAGCCCGGAGCTCCGCGGAGAATCCTCCCCGCTCTTCACCAATCGCGGCCTGTTCATCAGCTGACGGGTGCGCTCGGGTCGCAGGCGGCCCGCCCTCCCCTCCGCAGTCGGAGACGACGCCCTTGTCGGTGCGGTTTCCCATCATCGCCACCACCGGATCCTCCGGCTCCGGCACCACGTCGGTGAAGAACACTTTCGAGCGGATCTTCCGGCGCGAGGGGATCAAGGCCGCCTTCATCGAGGGCGACGCCTTCCACCGCTACGACCGCCAGGCGATGAAGCTCAAGGTCGCCGAGGAGGTCGCCCGCGGCAACCACCACTTCAGCCACTTCGGCCCGCAGGCCAACCTGCTCGACGACCTCGAGGCGGTGCTCGACGAATTCTCGCGCACCGGCCGCGGCCGCACCCGCCAGTATGTTCACAACTTTCCGGAAGAACAGCTTTTCGGCGCGCCGCAGGGCACCTTCACCGCCTGGGAGGACTTCGAGGAGGGCTGCGACCTGCTGTTCTACGAGGGTCTCCACGGCGCCTATCGCTCGGACACCCACGACATCGCCCGTTTTGCCGACTTGAAGATCGGCGTCGTTCCTGTGATCAATCTGGAATGGATCCAGAAGATCCACCGCGACAAGGAGACGAGGGGCTATTCGACCGAGGCCGTCACCGACGTGATTTTGAGGCGCATGCACGACTATGTGCACTACATCTGCCCGCAGTTCACCGAGACCGACATCAACTTCCAGCGCGTGCCGACGGTCGACACCTCCAATCCCTTCGTCGCCCGGTGGATTCCGACCGCGGACGAGTCCATGGTGGTGATCCGGTTCAGAAGTCCGAAGGGCATCGACTTTCCCTATCTGCTGTCGATGATCCCCTCGAGCTTCATGTCCCGGGCCAACTCCATCGTGGTGCCCGGCGGCAAGATGGAACTGGCGATGCAACTGATCCTGACGCCGCAGATCCTGCGGCTGATGGACCGCAAGAACCGGGCGGTCTGAATGACATGACCATGGCGGACACCGGCGATCAGGTCGAGGAATTCCGGGCGCGCTTCCCGTTCATCGCGGACGAGGCCGAGGACGGACTGCCGTCGATCGCCCACGACGACCTCGCCAACGCCATCCGCGTCCTCACCATGGACGCGGTCGAGATGGCCGGCTCCGGCCACCCCGGCATGCCGCTCGGCATGGCCGACGTCGCCACCGTCCTGTTCACCCGCTTCCTGAAGTTCGACCCCGCCCAGCCGCACTGGCCCGACCGCGACCGCTTCGTGCTCTCGGCCGGCCACGGCTCGATGCTGCTCTATTCGCTGCTCTACCTGACCGGCTACCGCGACGTGACGCTGGACGACCTGAAGTCGTTCCGCCAGCTCGGCTCGCGCACGCCGGGCCATCCCGAATACGGCCACCTGCCCGGCGTCGAGGTCACCACCGGTCCGCTCGGCCAGGGCATCGCGGCGGCCGTCGGCATGGCGCTCGCCGAGCGGATGATGAACGCCCGCCTCGGCGACGACCTCGTCGACCACTACACCTACGTGATCGCCGGCGACGGCTGCCTGATGGAGGGGGTGACCCAGGAGGCGGTCGACCTCGCCGGTCACCTCAAGCTCGCCAAGCTGATCGTCCTGTTCGACGACAACCGCGTCTCGATCGACGGCCCGACCCGGATGTCGACCTCGGTCGACCATCTCGCCCGCTTCGCCGCCGCCGGCTGGTGGGTGCGCGCCGTCGACGGCCACGACCCGGTCGACATCCGCCAGGCCATCGGCGAGGCCCGGCGCACCGACAAGCCATCGCTGATCGCCTGCCGCACCCAGATCGGCCGCGGCGCCCCGACCATGGCCGGCGGCCACGCCGTCCACGGCCGCCCGCTCGGCCCCGAGGAGATCGCCCGCGCCCGCAAGGCGATCGGCTGGAGCGCCGCGCCCTTCACCGTGCCCGAGGCCGTGCTCGCAGCCTGGCGCGCCTTCGGCGGGCGCGGCCACGATCGCCGCCTCGCCTGGGACAGGCGTTTCGAGAGCGCGCCGCCGCTCGGCCGCCGCCTGCTGCGCAACGAGGCCGCGATCGGCGCCGAGGCGATGGAGGCGCTGACCGCGGTGAAGCTGCGCCTCGCCGCCGCGCGGCCGACCGAGCCGACGCTGGCCTCCTCCCGCGCCGTGCTCGACGCCCTCGTCCCGGCGATGCCCGAACTCGTCGGCAGCGCCGCCGACCTCGCCGGCCTCACCGGCGCGCGCTCGATCGAGCAGAAGGCGGTGAAGCCCGGCCGCTACGCCGGCAGCTACATCCACTTCGGCATCCGCGAACACGCCATGGCCGGGGCGATGAACGGCATCCGCCTCCACGGCGGCCTCGTGCCCTATTGCAGCACCTTCCTCGCCTTCTCCGACTACTGCCGGCCGGCGATCCGTCTGTCGGCGCTGATGGGCATCCGCGTCGTCTTCGTGATGACCCACGATTCGATCGGCGTCGGCGCCGACGGCCCGACCCACCAGCCGGTCGAGCATCTCGCCTCGTTCCGGGCGATGCCCAATCTCAACGTCTACCGCCCCGCCGACGCGGTCGAGACCGCCGAGGCCTGGCAGAGCGCCCTCGCCCAGGAACGCACGCCCTCGCTGATCTGCCTGTCGCGTCAGGCGCTGCCGACGATCCGCTCCTCGGTCGGCGAGGAGAACATGGTCGCCCGCGGCGGCTATCTCGTCGCCGGCGCCACCGCCGACCGCGACGTCACGCTGATGGCCTCGGGCTCGGAGGTCGAGATCGCGATCCGCGCCGCCGAGATGCTGGAGGACGAGGGCATCAAGGCCGCCGTCGTCTCCATGCCCTGCTTCGAGCTGTTCCGCGAGCAGGGCGGCGAATACCGCCGCCGCGTGCTCGGCACCGTGCCGCGCGTCGCCATCGAGGCGGCCGTGCGCGATCCCTGGGACCGCTTCCTCTCCGAAGACGACGTCTTCATCGGCCTCGACGACTTCGGCGCTTCGGGAAGCGCCGAAGATCTCTACGACTGCTTCGGCATCACACCCGAGGCCGTCTTCGCCGCGGCGCGGCGGCTGGTGGATTGAGCAGGTCGTTTGCGCGACCATGGCTCTCACAGCCATGCGCATTCTGCACCAACGTGCAGAAATTCTCTCGCCGGCAGAAGGAGTTCAAAGGATTTAACTCCGTCCGCGGCCCTACCTTCCGTCATGAACTTGTGCGATAGGTCTGCGAAAGAGCCGCCGGGGCGTCGATCGTGTCGCGTTGACCTTCGGCGGCGACGACGGAACAACGAAAGACGGTCGCGCGAAGAGGGAACGGATCGGGCGGCGCCTCCGCGGGAGCGCGCATCCGCGGCAGAGGCGGGCGAGCCGTTCGGGCGGCCCACCGGGCCACGCTTTCCTCCCTCTTGCGCGGCGGACGCCCGGCCCGGTTCGGCCGGCGGCGAGCGCCGTCTTCGTGCACGCGAGACTTGACGCCACGGGAGAGGAAAGAAACGAATGGCCCGCATCACCCTGAGACAGCTGCTCGACCACGCCGCCGAACACGGCTACGGGCTGCCAGCCTTCAACATCAACAACATGGAACAGGGTCTCGCGGTGCTGGAAGCGGCCGCCCTCGTCGATGCGCCGGTGATCCTGCAGGCGAGCCGAGGCGCCCGCGAATACGCCAACGACATCATTCTCGCCCGCATGATCGAGGCGCTGAGCGAGATCTATCCGCACATCCCGATCTGCATGCATCAGGATCACGGCAACAACGAAGCCACCTGCATGAGCGCGATCCAGCACGGCTTCACCTCCGTGATGATGGACGGCTCGCTGAAGGCCGACGGCAAGACCCCGGCCGACTGGGACTACAACGTCGACATCACCCGGCGCGTCACCGACTTCGCCCACTGGGTCGGCGCCTCGGTGGAGGGCGAGCTCGGCGTGCTCGGCTCGCTCGAGACCGGCACCGGCGAGGCCGAGGACGGCCACGGCGCCGAGGGCGAACTCAGCCACGACCAGCTGCTGACCGATCCCGACCAGGCGGTCGAGTTCGTCAAGGCGACCAAGGTCGACGCCCTGGCCGTCGCCATGGGCACCAGCCACGGCGCCTACAAGTTCTCGCGCAAGCCCGACGGCGAGGTGCTGGCGATGCACGTGATCGAGGAGATCCACCGCCGCCTGCCCAACACCCACCTCGTCATGCACGGCTCCTCCTCAGTGCCGCAGGAGTTGCAGGACGCCTTCAACCAGTACGGCGGCGAGATGCCCCAGACCTGGGGCGTGCCGATCGACGAGATCCTGCACGGCATCAAGTTCGGCGTGCGCAAGGTCAACATCGATACCGACTGCCGCCTCGCCATGTCCGGCGCCATCCGCAAGGTCTTCTCCGAGAAGCCCGGCGAGTTCGACCCGCGCAAGTATCTCAAGCCCGCCAAGGAGGCGATGCGCAGCCTCTGCAAGCTGCGCTACGAGCAGTTCGGCGCCGCCGGCATGGCCTCGAAGATCAAGGTCGAGCCGATGGCCGAGATGGCCAAGCGCTACCAGTCCGGCGCGCTCGACCCGCAGTTCGCGGCGGTCTGAGCACCGTGACGACGGGGGAGAGCCATGGCTGACGAGGCCGAAGCCGCGGCAGGCGGCCCCTCCCCCGCCCCGGCGGCACCCTCCCCGGCGGCGCTCTCCGCCGCCCCGGCGACGGCTGACGCCGGGCCGGCGCGCGTCGACCTCAGGCGGATCTACGAGGAGAGCGGCGTCGGCGACATCCTCGCCGAACTCGACCGCGACCTCGTCGGCCTCGCCCCGGTCAAGCGCCGCATCCGCGAGACCGCGGCGCTGCTGATGGTCGAACGCGCCCGCGCCGCCCTCGGCCTCCTGCGCGAGGCGCCGACCCTGCACATGAGCTTCACCGGCAACCCCGGCACCGGAAAGACAACGGTGGCGCTGCGCATGGCGAGCCTGCTCCACCGCCTCGGCTACCTGCGCAAGGGACATCTCGTCTCGGTGACCCGCGACGACCTCGTCGGCCAGTATATCGGCCACACCGCCCCGAAGACCAAGGACGTGCTGAAGCGGGCGATGGGCGGGGTGCTGTTCATCGACGAGGCCTATTACCTCTACCGGCCCGAGAACGAGCGCGACTACGGCCAGGAGGCGATCGAGATCCTGCTGCAGGTGATGGAGACGAAGCGCGACGACCTCGTCGTCATCGTCGCCGGCTACGGCGAGCGCATGGACACCTTCTTCGCCAGCAATCCGGGCTTCCGCTCGCGTATCGCCCACCACATCGATTTTCCCGATTATTCCGACGGCGAACTGTTGCAGATCGCCGAGGCGATGCTGGAGCGGCAGAGCTACAAGCTCTCGCCCGAGGCGCGGGCGGCCCTCGCCGCCTACATCCCGCGCCGGCGCACCCAGCCGCTGTTCGCCAACGCCCGCTCGATCCGCAACGCCCTCGACCGCGCCCGCCTGCGCCAGGCCAATCGCCTGTTCGAGGAGGCCGAGGGTCCGCTGGACGCGGAGGCGCTCTCCACCATCGCCGCCGCCGACTTCCTCGCCAGCCGGGTGTTCCAGATGGGCGGGGCGGAGCCCGCCGCGGCGAAGGAACCGGGGACGGACGGTTCGGGAGCCGCCTGACGGCGACGTCTCGCCGCCCTCACAGCAGCGCGGCATCGGCCGAAACGGCGACGGGCGCGGAAGCCCTGCGGCCGCCGCGCCCGTCCATCCCTTGCGATGCGCTCGCCTCAGATCTCGCCCTCGGCGACCTTGACCACCGCGACGGCCCGGGCCCCGGCCATGCAGGTCGTGTCGACCCGCCCGCCTTCGCTGGAGCGGACCGCCACGGTCGCCTTCTCGGCGAGGTCGAACTCGACGCGGGCCGAGGCGCCGGTCACTTGTTCACCGCTTTCGGCGATGGTCAGGCTCATGGCGCAGCCGCCGGCGTCGGTCAGGAAGTAGCCGACGACCCGCTTGGCGCCGACGTCATAGGCGAAGCCGCGGGCGGACTGGTAGACGTCCGCCCGCTCGTCGACGGTGGACCGCGGACCGGCCGGGAAGGAGGCCGCGGCCGCGCCGGCGACGATCGCCCCCGAGGTCACGACGACGACGGCGAGCGCGGGGATGTTACGGAAAATATTCATGTCACCAATCTCCAATCGATGGGGCCGGACCCGCCGGCCGAATGTCTTTGCGCCCCTCGCCTCACGCGCCTGTCCGCGGGGTTTTGTCCGTCGGGGCCTGTCGATGTCGCGGCGGGCGTCACCGCCGCCGATGAGAGGAAGATGACGGCGGACTGTTTCAGCCGTATGCCGCGCCTCGCGTCGCTTCTGTATCGATTGTAACAAGAGCGGTGATCGCCTCCGCCGGGCGCCGAGCGGCCGATCCGCGCCCTCGGCCCTTGCCAGCGCGGCGCCGCCGTGGAACAGAACGCGCGAAAATCCAGCCCCCGTCCCGGAGCCAGCCCTCATGTCCGCCCTGATCGCCCCGTCCATGCTGTCGTCGGATTTCGCCCGTCTCGCCGACGAACTCGGCGCGGTCGAACGGGCCGGCGCCGACTGGATCCATCTCGACGTCATGGACGGCCATTTCGTCCCGAACATCACCTTCGGCCCGGCGGTCATCAAGGCGATGCGGCCGCATTCGAAGCTCGTCTTCGACGTCCACCTGATGATCGCGCCGGTCGATCCCTATCTCGCCGCCTTCGCCGACGCCGGCGCCGACGTCATCTCGGTCCATGCCGAGGCCGGTCCGCACCTCGACCGCAGCCTCCAGGCGATCCGCGCGCTCGGCAAGAAGGCCGGCGTCGTGCTCAACCCCGGCACGCCCGAATCGACGATCGAATACGTGCTCGACCGGCTCGACCTCGTGCTGCTGATGACGGTGAACCCGGGCTTCGGCGGCCAGGCCTTCATTCCGGCGGTCGTCGACAAGGTCGCCCGGGTCAAGGCGCTGATCGGCGACCGGCCGATCCGCCTCGAGATCGACGGCGGCGTCACCCCCGAGACCGCGCCGCTGGTGACACGGGCCGGCGCCGAGGTGCTGGTCGCCGGCTCGGCGGTGTTCAAGGGCGGCGACGAGGCGAGCTACCGCGCCAACATCGCCGCGATCCGCGCCGCGATCGCCTGATCCCGGCCGCGCCCGCGCCACCGGACCGGCCGGGCCGGCCGGCGCCGGTGCCCGCAGAGTTGGTAGAAGGCGGTCAACGGGCTCGCGTCGGCGGTCAAAGCCTTGTAAAGTCGCAAGGCTCCGGCGCCCGACCGCCGCACCGCGTCTTCACGACGAAAGTCCCGACATGATGGATGCCCCCCGGCCGCCGGCGTGGCCGAAAGCCTGTCTGTTCGATCTCGACGGAACGCTGATCGATTCGCTGCCCGACCTCGCCGACGCCCTCGACGGCTTTTTCGGCGCCGAGGGTCACCCCCCGCTCGGCGCCACGCGCATCGCCACGATGATCGGCCGCGGCGTCGAGAACCTCGTGCAGCGCGGCTATGCCGCCCATGGCCTCGAGGTCGACGGTCCGGCGCTCGCCGAGCGGGCGCAAGCCTTCCGCGCCGTCTACGAGCCGCGCGCGACCCGCCTGACGACGCTTTTTCCCCATGTGCTCGAGACGGTGGAACGCCTCGCCCGGTTCGGCGTGGCGATGGCGGTCTGCACCAACAAGCCGACCGCGGTCAGCCGCGAGATCGTCGCCCATTTCGGCCTGTCCGCCCACCTTCCGGTGGTCGTCGGCGGCGACTTCGGCCCGCCGAAGAAGCCGGCCCCCGATCTCGTCCTCGCCGCCCTCGCCGGCCTCGGCGTCGCGGCCGCCGATGCGCTCTTCGTCGGCGACAGCGCCGCCGACGTCGGTGCCGCCCGGGCGGCCGGCGTCCGTGTCGTGGTCGTGCCTTACGGCTACACCCCGGTCGCCGCCGCCGATCTCGGCGCCGACATGGTGATCGACGATTTCCGCGCCCTCCCCGCCCTGTTCGGGACAGTGGCGGCCGGCAGCGGGCGGGGGGCGCCATGAAGACGCTGAAAGCCCTCGTCTTCAACGTCGACGGCACCCTGTCGGAAACCGCCGAGGTCCATCGCCTCGCCTGCAACGCCGCTTTCAAGGCCGCCGGCTTCGACTTCGTCTGGGACGCCGCGCTCTACCGCGACCTGCTCGCCATCGCCGGCGGCCGCGAGCGCATCGTCCATTATCTGGAGCACCACGCCCCGCCCCGCGCCGACGAGGCCCTCGCCCGGCTCGACGAGATCTATGCGGAAAAGAGCCGCCGCTACCTGCACCTCCTCGACGAGCAGCGGGCCCGCCTGCGCACGGGCGTGGAGCGCCTCGTCGGCGAGGCCCGTTCGGCCGGCGTGCGCCTCGCCATCGCCACCTCGACCACCCTCGCCAACGTCGAAGCGCTGCTGATGGCCTGCCTCGACGTCGACGGCCTCGCCGCCTTCGACGTCATCGTGACCGGCGACATGGTCGCGGAGAAGAAGCCCTCGCCCGAGGTTTATCTGGAGGTGCTGAGGCGGCTCGATCTGCCCGGACGGTCCTGTCTCGCCATCGAGGATTCACCGATCGGCGTCGAGGCCGCCGCCGCCGCCGGCATCCGCGCGCTGGTGACGCCGAGCGCCTACACGCGGGGCATGGATTTTCCCGGTGCCTTCGCGGTGCTGAGCAGTCTCGGCGATCCGTTCGACCCCTACGACCACATCGCCGGCGCCGGGGATGCCGATCGCTGCGTCACCGTCGCCGCCATCGATCGCTGGCTCGCCGACGACGACGACATGCGCGCCCTGCTGACGCTGGGCGGCCGGCCGGTGCTGCGGTGAGGGTTGGGGACGTCTGAGCGGCGAGGCGAAGCAGCCCCCACCCCGCTCACATCGTCCGGTAGACGTAGTCCGGCGGCACGTCGGCGGCTTCGGTGAGGGCCATCTCCTGCATCCGCGCGTGATGCGGAGACTTGATGCAGGCGGGGTCGGTGAGGCCGGCGTCGCCGGCATAGGCCATCGCCTGGCAGCGGCAGCCGCCGAAATCGGCCTCCTTGCGCTCGCAGGAGCGGCAGGGCTCGGGCATCCAGTCGGTGCCGCGATAGGCGTTGAAGGCGGCACCTTCGGCCCAGATCCATGCGAGCGGCTTGTCCTTCACATTGTCGAAGACGAGATGCGGGATCGATTCGGCCGCGTGGCAGGGCAGCACCTTGCCCGACGGCGTGACATTGAGCCCGACCCGGCCCCAGCCGCCCATGCAGGCCTTGGGATAGCGGGCGTGGTGGTCCGGCGGCACGTAGTCGATGACGAGGATGCCCTTCAACCGCTCGCGCGCCTCCTCGACGATCACGGTGCAGGCGTCGACCTGTTCGCGGGTCGGCATCAGCGCGGCGCGGTTGACGTAGGCCCAGCCGTGGATCTGGGTGTGCGCCACCTCGATGCGGCGGGCGCCGAGCTTCACGGCGAGGTCGATGGTCTCGGCGGTGCGGTCGAGGTTGCGCCGGTGCATCACCGCGTTGACGGTGAGCGGGATGCCCTCGGCGGCGATCCAGCCGGCGACCTTCATCTTCTGCTCGAAGCCTCCGCGATAGCCGCCGATGAGGTCGGCGGTCGCCGCGTCGGTGCCCTGCACGGAGAGCTGGACGTGGTCGAGGCCGCGCGCGGAGAGATCCTTGACCCGGGCCTCTGTGAGGCCGACGCCCGACGTGATGAGGTTGGTGTAGAGCCCGGCCTCGACGGCGACGGAAACCAGTTCCTCGAGGTCACGCCGCGCCGCCGGCTCGCCGCCGGAGAAATGGACGTGGAGCACGCCCATCTTCGCCGCCTGGCGCAGCACCTCGGCCCAATCCTCGGTCGAAAGCTCCTCCGACCGCTTCGCCATCTCCAGCGGGTTGGAGCAGTAGGGGCACTTCAGCGGGCAGCGGTAGGTCAGTTCCGCCAGCATCGCCATCGGCACCGGCACGCGGCGCACGCGGGTGCCTTCGGGGATCGGGGTCGCGATGGTCATGACGACACCTCCATCATCCGCTTGTCCATCAGGTCGACGACGAGACGGCGCGCGTCCGCGGCGATCTGCTCGCGCGGCGCCGAGTATTTGTCGGCGAGGCCGTCGACGATCGCCGAGAAGCTGCGCACGCCATCGATCTCGCCGAGGATCGCCGCGGCGATCGGATCGAGCTTCAGCGCCCGCTCCGGCGCCAGCAGCATGTGGGTGCCGCGGGCCTCGTCGAAACGCAGGCGCACACCGCGCGACAGTTTCGGCACGGCGGCGTCGGGCAGGCGGTCGGCGGCGCGGGCCGCGCCCGCCTCATCGGCGGTCACGCCGCGGCTCCCAGCTTGTCGCGCATGCCCTCGCCCGGACGCCAGGCGCCCGGCGCCGGCAGCGCCGGGTCGACATAGGCGAAGTAGAGCGCGTCGAGCTGCGACCACAGCACCTCGGTCTTGAAGGTCAGCGCCGCCAGCGCCGCCTGCTGCTGTTCGACGGTGCGGGCGTGGGTCTTGACGTAGTCGAGCGCAAAGCCGGCGTCGCGCGGCGCCTGATCGAGGCGGCGGCGGAAGTAGGCGACGACGGTCTCGTTGATGAAATCGTAGCCCTCGAGCATGCCCGAGATCCGCTGCTTGTGCAGATTGGGCGCGAAGAGTTCGGTGAGCGACGAGGCCACCGCCTCGAGCAGGCTCTTCTCGGCGACGAAGCGCACGTAGGCCTCGACGGCGAACTTCGTCGCCGGCAGCGCGCCCTTCTTCGAGATCACGTAGTCGCGGTCGAAGCCGAGCCCGTCGGTCAGCTTGAGCCAGCGCTCGATGCCGCCCTCCTCGCCCTCGAGGCCGTCGTGGTCGGTGATGCGGTGCAGCCACTCGCGGCGCAGCTCGCGGTCGTCGCAGCGGGCGATCAGGGCGGCGTCCTTGCGCGGGATCGCCGACTGGTAGCAGTAGCGGTTGAGTGCCCAGGCCTGGACCTGCTCCTTCGTGCACAGGCCGCCGTGCAGCCGGTCGTGGAACGGGTGAAGGCTGTGATAGCGCTCGGCGCCGATCCGGCGCAGCGCCGCTTCCAGCTCGTCCGGGGTCATCGGCCGCTGATCGGTGGTGGACGACGTCATATCGAGACCTCCATGCCGTCGAAGGCGACGGCCCATCCCTCCCGCTCCACCGCCTTCCGTTCGTCGGACAGGTCGTTGAGGACCGGGTTCGTGTTGTTGATGTGGATGAAGACCTTGCGCGCGACGCCTAGTCCCGCGAAGGCCGCCATCGAGCCGTCCGGCCCGCTCATCGACATGTGACCCATGCGCTTGCCGGTCTTCGTGCCGATGCCCATGCGCACCATCTCGTCGTCGCACCACAGCGTGCCGTCGAAGAAGACGCAGTCGGCGCCCGAGATCCGCGCGGCGAGCTTGTCGGTCATCCGCGCACAGCCGGGGATGTAGTAGAGCCGCTCGCCGCCCGGGCCGATGATCTCGACGCCGACGGTCTGCTCGCCTTCGAGGTCGGTCTCGACGACGTCGCCTTCGAGATAGAGCGGCACCTTGCCCGGCACCGCGAACAGCGTCGCCGTGACGCCGGACAGCAGCGCGAAGGGCTCGTCGAGCGCGACGTGGCGCCGGGCGACGAGGGCCGGGTCGAGGGCCTGGAAGATCGGATTGTCGGCGACGACCGCCGCGATGCCCGCGGTCGAGAACAGCGTGAAGGCCTGCTTCTCGCGCAGCGTCAGCAGACCCGCGACGTGGTCGATGTCGCCGTTGGTCAGCAGCACCGCCTCGATCGGGGTGTGCCGGTTGCCGACGACCGCGGGGTCGCCCGGCTGGATCTGGCGCCGGTCGAGAAACTGCCGCCCGAGATCGGGCGAGGCGTTCAGGATCGCCCAGCGCTCGCCGTCGATGCTGACGGCCAGAGAAGATTGCGTGCGCGCCTCGAACCCGGGCTCGCCCCGCCGGACGGCGGCGCAATTGGCGCAGTTGCAGTTCCACTGGGGAAACCCGCCGCCTGCCGCCGCCCCGAGGACGAGAGCGCGAAGCCGCGGATGCGCGGCTCCGGCCCCGTCAGTCATGACATCGGTCCGGAAATCAGACTTCCGGCGGGAAGTACATGTTGATTTCCATGCCGACGCAGAGCTCTTCCACCTTGGGGGTATTCCAGGCCATCGTGATTTCCTCCTCTCGAGGGTTGGTCGCCGACCGGCTCGTGTCGCTCGGCTAGACTGGAGAATGGGGCCGGCATCCCGCCTGTTCAAGTTAAGCTTCCGTAATGGACAAGCATGCAAAATAGGGGAAGTTATCCCGTCTAGATCGGGAAAACTTCCCGGATGACGGGATAGAGGCCTCACAATTACAGTAATTCCGAGAAAGTCATTCCTTGATCTAAATCGATTTCCGGGAATTTTTTCCCGGATTTTTTACTTGGATTAATCAGATAACGAAAGCACGCATGGAATCGATTTCTACCGATCCCAGATGAAGCGATCGTCGAGAGGTGCGATTGCGACGGCACTCCCCGCACCCACCCCTCTCCCGGTTGCTGGCCACACACGCTCCGGTCCGTCCCGGGTCTGCCCCTCCCCTCCACATGCAAAATGCCTACCCCCGGGCGCATTGCCGGGTGTGAAAGCATACTGTGTGGAAATTGAGCATCATCGATTTCCTTCAAACATCCAAAAATAAGGCAAATGCCTTAGGATTCATCACGTAGCGCTTGACTCCCCCGACCCTCACACCTCATGTTTCCTTTCGAGCAAAAAATTTGCCGCTCAGAAAATGAATCGCACCGACCGGTTCTCCGGGAACGGATGCGAGCAGAGGGAAGGGAACAGCCGTGTCGGATCTTTCCAGTCGTATCGCGTCCATGCACCGGCGCGACGTCGCCGTCGCCTGGGCCTTCGTGATCGGGCTCTGGTTCGCGATCACGTTCGTCGCCTGGGCCACCTGGTCGCTGGCGCCGTCACCGGCCGCCCGGGCCGTCCTGCTGACAGGCGGGGCGATCGTCCTCGTCTTCAACACCGCGGCCATCCTGGCGATGCTGCGCCACTACCGCGAGGACCGCGACTTCATGTACGGCCTCGACATCCGCTTCCTCGACGAAGCCCGCCGGATGAAGGGGTGAGATCATGGCACGCTATGTTCCCCCCGTGCAGAGCAAGGCCGGACAGATCATCGACGTCGTCGTCCTGCTCGTCATGACCATCGGCGCCCTCTACCTGTCGCTGTGGCTCGGCCTCGCCGGCAGCGATCACTCCGGCGCCGTCCCCGAGAACCCGACCTGGGAGAGCCTCGGCCAGAACGAGGTGATGGTCGAGCGGTGGATCGAGCTCGGCTACGCCGAGCCGGCCGACGCGGCCGAGATGATCACCGCCCGCTTCGACTATTCCTTCACCCTCGGCAGCCTGCTCGCGATGATCGTCGTCGTCATCGGCTACTACGCCATCGTGCTGCGCCTGTCGGAGAAGGAATATCGCGACGTCGTTTCCGAGAAATTCGACCGCTGACGGTTCCCCGGGGAGAAAAGAAAATGGAACTCTGGACCACGCTTGAATACGTCGCCTGGGGACTGTCGGCGCTGATCGGCGTCGCCATCGTCGCCGATTGGCTGAAGACCGACGCCACCTACGACGACGCCGTCCTGATGTCGTCTCGCGAAGGTGAACTGGAAGCCCTGACCGAACAGCACGCCCAGTCGGGAGGGCACCATGGCTGACGTCGACATCACTTCCAAAACCATGGACGGCATGGGGCCCCACGGCGCCAAGGTCGGCCTGCTGCGGGTGCTCGGCCCGGCCCACGTCTGGGCACTCGGTGTCGGCATCGTGCTCGTCGGCGAGTACATGGGCTGGAACTTCGCGGTCGGGAAAGGCGGCGCCTATGCGGCGCTGATCGCCTGCTGGTTCGCCGGCGTGCTCTACAGCTGCGTCGCCATGATCGACAGCGAGGTCACTTCCACGGTCGCCGCCGCCGGCGGCCAGTACACCCAGGCCAAGCACATCGTCGGCCCGCTGATGGCCTTCAACGTCGGCCTCTACCTCGTCTTCGCCTACACCATGCTGGAGGCCGCCAACGCCATCACCGTCGGCTTCCTGATCGACACCGTCGCCGGCATGACCGGCCATGTCGGCCTCGACCAGCGGCCCTTCATCGTCCTCGCCATCATGTTCCTCGCTTGGCTGAACTACCGCGGCGTGCTGGCGACCCTCAACTTCAGCCTCGTCATCACGGCGGTCGCCTTCACGGCGATCATCGTGCTGTTCCTCGCCACCGCGCCGATCTTCGGCGAGGGTCCGCTGCGCCACGCCGACCTGATGACCGACCTGCCCTACGGCTGGCTCGGCGTGCTCGCCGCCATGCACTTCGGCCTCTGGTTCTATCTCGGCATCGAGGGCACGACCCAGGCCGCCGAAGAGGTGCGCTCTCCGGCCCGCGCCCTGCCCTTCGGCACCCTCGCCGGCATCATGACGCTGCTGATCGCCGCCTCGCTGACCTGGTACGTCTGCGTCGGCCTGATGCCTTGGGAATATCTCGGCCAGGCCGGCGTGCCGCTGTTCGACGCCGCCCGCCTGTCCGGCTCGACCGAACTCATGGTCCTGCTCGGCATCGGCACGCTGTTCGCGACCCTCGCCTCGGCCAACGGCTGCATCAACGACGCCTCGCGCGCCTGGTTCGCCATGGCCCGCGACAACTACCTGCCGACCTGGTTCGGCGCGGTCCACCCGAAGTACCGCACGCCCTACCGCGCGATCATCTTCCTCGTCCCGATCGCGCTGATCTTCGCCCTCGGCGCGCCGCTCGACCAGGTGATCACCTTCTCGATCCTGTCGGGCCTGCTCGAATACACCTTCATGCCGATCAACGTCATCCTGTTCCGCAGGAAGTGGCCGCTCGACACCATCAAGCGCGGCTACGAGCATCCGTTCCACCCGATCCCCGCGATCACGCTGCTCCTGCTCTGCAGCGTCACCTATTTCGCGGTGTTCCTCGGCTACGGAACCCAGCTCGTGGCGATGATCTCCTTCTACATCCTGGTCTCGCTCTGGTTCCACTTCCGCCGCTACCGCTACGTGCGCCGGGCCGACCAGTTCACGATGCCCTGGCCGCGTCCGCGCGGCTACTGACGGTGAACGGCGAGGCCGGCGCGACCTCCGGCCCCGCCGTTCGCCGATACCGCCTCCCGGACCCTCCGGCCCCTTCGGCCGCCGGGTCCGACGGCATCCGCGACCGGCGGCGGGCGGCCCTCGTGCCGCTCCGCCGCCGGCGCGTTCCTCCTTCGGCCGCATGCCGGAAAGGCGCCCCGTGAGAGAGTTCGAACTCGGCCTGCTCGCCGTCGTCCTCGCCGCCCTCCTCGTCCACCTCCTCCGGCGCGCCCGGGCGGCGTCGGCCCGGCGCACGGTCTCGCGGCTCGGCTACTTCGACGCCGTCGCGGTCCTGTTCGCCGACGCCCGGACGAGCGTCCTCTCCCACGGCTTCCCCCGTCTCGCCGGCCGCTGGCGGGACAGGGCCTTCACCCTCTCGGCCCTGCCGGACGCCCTCGGCTACCGCAAGCTGCCGGCGCTCTGGGTCTCGATCACCCTCGCCGAGCCGCAGCCGGTCGCCGGCACCCTCGACATCCTGATGCGCCCGAGCGGCCTCGAGCCCTTCACCGGCTTCGCCGCCCTGCCCTGCGGCCTCGCACCGCCGGCGGGATGCCCCGAACACGCCGCGATCAAGTCCGACCGGCCGGTGCCGCCCGTCGCCGCCGCGGACCTTGCGCCTCATCTCGCCGTCTTCGACGATCCGGCGGTCAAGGAACTGCTGATCACGCCCCGCGGCCTGCGGGTCACCCTGCTCGCCGAGGAGGCCGACCGCACCCGCTACCTGCTGTTCCGCGACGCCGAGCTCGGCGCGGTGCCGCTGTCGCCCGATCGCCTCGTCCCGCTGCTCGACCGCCTGATCGCCCTCGCCGACAGCCTGCGCGAGGCGAACGTCCCACCCGCCGACGCCGCCCTCGACCGACGACACCCGAGGCAGCCCGCATGATCCGCTCCGCCCGCCCCCTCCATCCTCGCCCCGTCCATCCCCGTCTCGTCCTCGCCGCGGCGATCCTGCTGCCGGGTTCGGGACAGGTGCTCAACGCCCAGCCGCTGCGCGGCCTCGGCTTCCTGTTCTTCATGGTTCTCCTCGGCGGCTTCACGCTGAAGACCGCCGGAGCCGACGTCTCGCTGGTCGGCAAGCTCGCCGGCGGCCTCTTCGTCTACGCGATGGCGATCCTCGACGCCTATCGGCAGGCCCGCATCCGCACCGAGGTCTGGCGCTTCCGCAACCGGGACCTTCGCGCCAACGGCTGAGGCCGGGGCAGGCTCCGGGATCGGAACCACGCAGGCGCCCTCCGGGCCGCGGCCCCGTGCGCCATGCCCGCCTCCTCCCCCGGAATTCCGGGGATGGCGCCTGGCCTCCGCTCGTCCTAAGGACGAGCGACGGCACAGCCGGCGTGCGGGGGCACGACCGGCTCCGGGCGCCGGGCCTTCGGGGGCATTTGGTCCATGAAATTTCTGAACATCGTCCTCGCTACCAGCCTCGCGGCAACCCTTCTCGCCGGTTGCAAGACGAGGGAGGAACGGTTCGAGGAACTCGACGCCGCCCAGAAGATCGTCAACGAAAGCCCGACGGCCGTCACTGTGCTCATGAAGGAATGCCAGGGCTATGCGCGGGGCTGGAACCCCTACCGCCTGAAGGCTTTCGCCGAGTACATGCAAGTCAAGCGCAGCGAAGCCCGCAAGGTGTTCTGCGACCGCGTCGTGACCGCGATCCGTGACGGCCGGATCACAGCCGAGGATCTCGTCGACGGACCGCCGCGCAAGCCCCTTTCCCCGCGCCTGATCCGCGTGATCCAGGGCCGCTGACGCGGTTCGCCATCGTCACGGCAGGCGGAACACCGTCAGCGTGCCGCCGGGCGCCGAGTAGCGGGCGAGGCCCTCGTAGGCCCCGACCGCACCGGAGCCGTCGTAGGGATCGGTGAGGCCGGCGGCGAGGCCGATGCCGGCCCAGCCGCCGATGCCCGAGAGCACCGCCACGTATTGCCGGCCGCCGTGCCGGTAGGTCGTGACGTTGCCGACGATGCCGGACGGCGTCTTGAAGCGGTAGAGTTCCTCCCCCGTCGTCGCATCCACCGCCTTCAGGTAGCCCTCCAGCGTGCCGTAGAACACGACGCCGCCCGCCGTCGCCAGCACCCCGGACCACACCGAGAAGCGTTCGGGCAGCGCCCAGACCACCTTGCCGGTGATCCCGTCCCAGGCCGTGAGCGATCCCATCACGCCCGGCTCCTCGAAGCCCTGCCCGGCCGGCGCCGGATAGAGCTTCAGCGTCGCCCCGACATAGGGCTGGCCGGCGGTGTAGCCGACGCGGAACGGCTCGTAGTCCATGCAGACGTGGTTGGTCGGCACGTAGAACAGCCGCGTCCGCGGCGAATAGGCCGCCGGCTGCTGGTTCTTGGCGCCGAGCGCGCCGGGGCAGATGCCCTCAACCGTCACGTCCTCGCCCATGCCGTCCTGATCGGTCGAATAGTCCGGATCGGTGGCGGGACGGCCGTAGGTCTCGCTCGCCGGGTCGAGGTCGATCCGGCTCGCCCAGTTGACCGACGGATCGAACTTCTCCGCCACCAGCGGAACGCCGGTCTCACGGTCGAGCGTGTAGCCGAAGCCGTTGCGGTCGAAATGGGTCAGCAGACGGCGCGGCCGTCCGCCGATCTCCGCCTCGGTCAGGATCATCTCGTTGACGCCGTCGTAGTCCCATTCGTCATGGGGCGTCATCTGGTAGATCCAGCGGGCGACGCCGGTCTCGACGTCGCGGGCGACGATGCTGTTCGACCACCTGTTGTCGCCCGGCCGCTGCACCGGGTTCCAGGTCGAGGGATTGCCGGTGCCGTAGTAGACGAGGTCGAGGTCGGGATCGTAGGAGAACCAGCCCCACGGGCAGGCCCCGCCGATCGTCCACTGGTCGCCCTCCCAGCTGTCGAGGCTGCTGTCGGCGCCGACCGGCCGGCCGAGCACGGTCGTCTTTTCCGGGTCGACCAGCATGTCGGCGTCGGGACCGGTGGCGTAGGCCCGCCACAGGCGCGCGCCGGTCTTCTGGTCATAGGCGGTGAGGTGGCAGCGCACCCCGAATTCGCCGCCGGCATGGCCGACGATCACCCTGCCCTTCACCGGCAGCACGGCGGCGGTGTTGACCTCGCCCCGCGCCGGGTCGCCGTCGCGGACGCTCCACTTCACTGCGCCGGTGAGCGCGTCGAGCGCGACCAGCGTGGTGTCGGCCTGATGCAGGAAGATCGTGCCGTCGTCGTAGGCGAGGCCGCGGTTGACCGTGTCGCAGCACATCACCTCGATGACCGAGGGATCCTGCTTCGGTTCGAATTTCCACAGGATCGAGCCTTCGTCGTCGAGATCGAGCGCGTAGACGACGTTGGGGAACGGGGTGTGGACGTACATGACGTCGCCGATCACCAGCGGGCCGCCCTCGTGGCCGCGCAACACGCCGGTCGAGAAGCTCCAGGCGACCGTGAGCCCGCCGACGTTGTCGCGGGTGATCTCGTCGAGATCCGACCAGCGCCGGTTGGCGAAGTCGCCGGTCTGGATCGCCCAGTTGGCGGGATCGGCGATCAGCCCCGGCAGGTCGCTCGCACCGGCGGGGAGCGCGGCGGACAGGCCGAGGACGGCGGCGAGGACGGCGCTATGGATGGAACGCGGCATGAGGCACCTCCGCCGGTTGGCTACCAGATCGCGCCGGCGACGGCGAGCCATGCCGTGGCGGAAGGATGCGGGGTGCGGACAACACCAGCCTCGTCAAGTCTCGACCTGTCGGGACGTGACGAGCGCAGGCAAGCCGAAAGGGGCGCCGGCCGGTCAGACCGTGACCTCGTGAAAATCCGACGAGTGGGAAACACAGGCGCCGGGTATCGCGGCGCGGGCCGGTCAGCGCGAGCGCATCGCCTCGATCAGCGGGCGGACGTGGATCACCGTCTCGGCGACGTCGGGACGCTCGCGCACGCTCTTCACCGTGGCATCGGAAAGGCCGAGATCGCGGGCGATCACCTTGCGCGGCCGCTTCGCCGCCACCTTCACCGCGATCTCGTTCTGCCGCTCGGTGAGGCTCGCCGAACGGATCGCGGGTTGCGGCGCCGGCGCCGTCACGAAATCCGGCAAGTCCTCCTCGTTCTCGATGATCGAGACGGCTTCGACGCGCCCTTCGGCCACCGCCGCCTCGACCATCTCCCGCTCTTCGGCGCTCGGCCGGTCGAGCACCACCAGCGCGGCCCCCATCTCCAGCAGCCGCTCCAGCACCCAGCGACAGAAATCGGTAACCACGACCAGCGAATCCTCGAAGTAGCGCCGGGCGGAATGGAAGACGCTGTCGCGTAGAAAGGCATGAGCGGAAACGAAAATCACGCGCTTCATCGAAAGGTGTCCGCGGCTGGCGGCGGACGGCTGTCCGCCGACCGCGGAGTTGATCACCCGCGGTGGCTCCCGTCATATCGCAGGACCGATACCGGCGGATGAAGGGTCTCCCGCGACTTTTCATAAAATTGCAACGACGACCGGATCGGACCGCGACACCGCCCCTGCGACGGATCGGGCTCGCGAGCGGCGATCCGGGAAGGGCGAACAGCCCCTCCCGCGATCGCGTCACTCGCAGGCCCGGTCCGCCGCGCCGCTTTCACGGCGCGCCTGCGGCGCATTCGCCCGAACCCGGCGAACGACGCCGCAGGCCCGGGTGTCACTTCGTCGGGGCCTTCGCAGGAGACGTCGCCGGCTTCGCCGGCGAAGCCGGCGCCTTGCCGGCCGGGGCCGCGGGCTTCTTCGGCTCGGACTTCAGGATCTGGCCGAAGGTGCCGGTGCCGTCGTCGAGGACGATCCGCCACTTCGGGAACATGACGATCTCGGCCGAGGTATCGGGTTCGAAGGTCGAGCCGTCCGACAGCTTGAAGAAGACGTCGGGGGTGGAATCCGATCCCTTGCAGAAGCAGAACATGGTGTCGCCGAGGCAGAGCACGCCGTCGTTGGAGAAGGCGCCCTTGGCCTTGAAGGTCGCGGCGCCGGGCTCGATCACGAGGCGGGCCCGCCCGTAGACGAAGACCTCCTTGGTCGGGCCGATCAGGAAGGACGCGAAGCGGACGGTCCCGTCCTTGCTGTCGAGACGGACCGCCTGCCGGTTGCCGCCCGAGTAGTCGCTGCCGAGAAAGATGTAGCGGTCGCCCACCGAGGTGCGAATCTTGCCGAAGGAACCGTCCGGTGCGATCGACGCCCTGTAGATACGACCGGCATTCATCGTTTCCATGCCATACTCCCCTGCAATTCCATCGAAAAATCAATCCCGCCGAGTCCCCGCAACCATCCTCTTCCCGTCTCAGGCCTTGTCGATCGACAAGGCCCTCCCCTGCCGGACGATCCCCTCTGGTATCGCACCGGCGGCGAACCCCGCCGGACGGGCCGGAGACCGACGCTCCGTGAGGCCGGAGAACTGAGGACGAGAATCAACCGGCCGCGGAAAACCGCCAGATGACCTGGCGGACGTTAGGCCACTCCCGGAGCCATGGAAATCGGCAATCGCGAAGGGCGGGGCCGGAAAAACGCGAAAACCGCGCACCGTGGCCCGACGGCCACCGGAAACGCGCCTCGCGCCGGATGCGGCGCCCATTGCGGGGAAGAATGGTGGGCACTGTAGGGATCGAACCTACGACCCGCTGATTAAGAGTCAGCTGCTCTACCGACTGAGCTAAGTGCCCGCTGCAGCAGAACGCCGGGGCGTTCCGTCTCGCGTGCCGGGCTTATAGTCGGCAGGGCCTCACCCTGCAAGTCCTTTTGTCGACTTTCTGCGACGGCGGCAGATCCGCTCGTTCGGGCAACGGGTTGCAGGAGTCGAGCCGCACCGGTTCGCCGCCGGCGCGGGCCTCCGGCCGACCGGCCGTCCCCTCGTCGGTGCCACGACGCGGGAGAGGACCGGCGCGGCCGGGACGGCGGCGTCAAGAGTTGGAGGCGCACAAAATGCAGTCATCCGGCGCCCCCTCCACGACCGGTTGCAAACTTCCGGTTACAGTCGCTGCATTTCGGATTATCATCTGCCTCAAAATAAGGCGGAAGGCTATTCTTCCGCGACGACGGGGAGGAAAATCATGGCCAATATCGAAGGCGGGCCGGGACCGGACGATCTGCCGGGCACCGACGACGACGACATCATCCACGGACGCGGCGGCGACGACGAGATCTCCGGCGCCGGCGGCGACGACGTGCTCTACGGCGACGGCGGCAACGACCTGCTCTTCGGCGGCGCCGGCACCGACGACCTCTACGGCGGCTCCGGCGACGACCAGCTCCTCGCCCTCGAGGGCCGCGACCGCCTCTACGGCGGCAACGGCGCCGACTATTTCAGCGCCGCCTCGCAGAGCCATCGCACCACTTTCGACGCCTTCGGCGGCAAGGGCGACGATTTCTTCTTCTTCGGCGATCTCTCCGACGGCAGCGTCGACGGCGGCGACGACGGCGGTTACGACACCTTGCGCCTGACCTGGTGGGCGAGCGACGCCGTGACGGTGACGACATCCCTCGCCACACGCACCGGCATGAGCCTCGCGATCTCGGGGATCGAACGCTTCGAGATCACGACTCTCGGCGGTGACGACGTCATCACCACCGGCGACGTCAGCGACGCCATCGGCGTCGGCGCCGGCGCCAACACCGTGAACGCCGGCGGCGGCGACGACACGGTCAGCTACGTCGCCGGATCGGTCAACGTCCTCGACGGCGGCGCCGGTACGGGCGACACGCTGGAAGCCGCCGCGGCGCCCGGCCTGCCCTTCCTCTTCACCGTCACCGGCGCCACCGCCGACGACGGCTTCGGCTCCACCATCACCGGTTTCGAGCACTACCGCGTCACCGGCGGCAGCGGCAACGACGTCATCCTGCTCGGCGACGGCAAGGACTTCGCCTTCGGCGGCGACGGCAACGACGAGATCCGCGGCGGCGACGGCCGTGACCGGCTCTATGGCGGCGACGGCGACGACGTCCTGCGCGGCGGCGACAACCGCGACATCCTGCGCGGCGAGAAGGGCAACGACACGCTCTACGGCGGTGACGGTGACGACACCCTCGGCGGCGGCGGCGGTGACGACGTCCTGATCGGCGGCAGGGGCGACGACATCATCTACATCGACCGCGGCTTCAACCGGATGACCGGCGGCGACGGCGCCGACCGCTTCGTCTGCGACAACAACCAGATGGACTTCAACCTCATCACCGATTTCGTGTCCGGTGAGGACAGGCTGGAACTCAACGCCAACCTGCTGCAGTTCGGCCCCGGCGCCGGCCCGCTCGATCCCGCGCGGTTCAACGTCGGCGGAGCCGTGGGGTCGCAGGCCCAGTTCGTGCTCTATTCGACGCCGGGGGATCCGAGCGGCGACGTCCGCCTCGTCTGGGATCCGAACGGCGACGATCCGGCCGGCGGCGTCTATTTCATCATGGGCTTCTCCGCCGGCACCACGCTCACCGCGGACGACATCCTGATCATCTGAGCGCCCGGGAAAGTCGCCCGGGCGACCGCAGGATCGCACACGAATGATACCAAGTTCCTCAAGTCTCGACCTGTCGGGACTTCAGGAACGCAGGCAAGCCCGACCGGGCGTCGGCCGGTCAGGCCGCAACCGCATGAATTTCCGCCGAGTCGGAAATTCATGCGCCAGGTATGAAAACGCCGCCGGAGGACAACCTCCGGCGGCGTCTCTGTCACACGCGTCGACCCGTGGCCGTTCACACCGCCGCCATCGTCTCCGTCCGGCCTAGGGCGTTGCGAGTCACGAGCTTGTTGATCGCCGAGACGTAGGCCCTGGCCGAGGCCGCGATCGTGTCGGTGTCGGCCGCCTTGGCCGTCACCATCCGGCCGCCCTCCTCGAGCCGGACCGAGACCTCGGCCTGCGCGTCGGTGCCCTCGGTGACGGCGCTGACCTGATAGAGCCGCAGCACCGCCTCGTGCGGCACGATCGCCCGGATCGCCTTGAAGGTGGCGTCGACCGGGCCGTCGCCGGTCTCCTCGCGGGTGACGTGCTGGCCGCGCACGTCCAGCGTCACGATCGCCTTGGCCGGGCCGCCGGTGCCGGCGATGACCGTCAGCGACAGAACCTTGATCGCCTCGCCGCCGGTGGCCATCTCGTCGCTCACCAGCGCCTCGATGTCCTCGTCGTAGACGTGCTTCTTGCGGTCGGCGAGGTCCTTGAAGCGGCGGAACGCCTCCTCGAAGGCGTTGTCGCCCAGCTGGAAGCCGAGTTCGGCCAGCTTGTCCTTGAAGGCGTGGCGGCCAGAATGCTTCCCCATCACCAGCGAGGTCGCCTTCACGCCGACGTCCTCGGGCCGCATGATCTCGTAGGTCGAGGCGTTCTTGAGCATGCCGTCCTGATGGATGCCGCTCTCGTGGGCGAAGGCGTTCTTGCCGACGATCGCCTTGTTGTACTGGACGTCGAAGGAGGAGACCGCCGCGACCAGCTTGGAGGCGCGGGTGAGATGCAGCGGATTGACGCCGCAGGCATAGGGCAGCACGTCGTGGCGGGTGCGCAACGCCATCACCACCTCTTCCAGCGCCGCGTTGCCGGCACGCTCGCCGAGGCCGTTGATGGTGCACTCCACCTGCCGGGCGCCGCCGGCGACGCCGGCCAGCGAGTTCGCGACGGCGAGGCCGAGGTCGTCGTGGCAGTGGACCGAGAAGATCGCCTTGTCGGCGTTCGGAACCCGGGCGCGGATCTCCTCGAACATCCGGCGATACTCGTCCGGCACCGCGTAGCCGACGGTGTCGGGCAGGTTGATCGTCGTCGCGCCGGCGGCGATCGCCGCCTCGACGCAGCGGCAGAGATAGTCGATCGGCGTGCGGGTCGCGTCCATCGCCGACCATTCGACGTCGTCGATCAGGTTGCGGGCGCGGGTCACGGTCGCGGTGATGATCTCCAGCACCTGCTCCTGCGACTTGTTCATCTGGAACTGCAGATGGATCGGCGACGTCGACACGAAGGTGTGGATGCGGCCGCGGCGGGCATGGCGCACGGCGTCGCCGGCGCGGTCGATGTCGGCGTTGATCGCCCGGGCGAGGCCGGCGACCACAGCATTCTTCGTGACCTTGGCGATCTCCGAGACCGCCTCGAAGTCGCCGTTGGAGGCGATCGGGAAGCCCGCCTCGATGATGTCGACGCCCATGGTATCGAGCAGTTCGGCGACCTGGAGCTTCTCGTCCAGCGTCATCGAGGCGCCGGGCGACTGCTCGCCGTCGCGCAGCGTGGTGTCGAAGATGACGACGCGATCCGAAGCGGATACGGCGGTGTCGGCGGAGTGGGTCATCGGGCCTGGTCCTTCATCTTCCTGTCGGCGCCCTCGCGGCCCCGTCGTCGCGGGGGATGCGGATGCGATGCGCCGGATTGCGGTCCCGTCACCGGGGCGATCGTCGGCTCATCCCCTGAGTGCCCGCCCGTGTACGGGCCAGCCGGCGCTCAGGGGCCGGTAAGGAGAAGGGACAGGGCGAGCGGAAGGCTGCGCGCCGGCAGGGCGGGCGCGTCGATCAACGTCAGCCAAGGGGTCTGGCGGGTGATCATGGAACGAGAGGTCTCGTCTTGCCTTTCACGAGCTTGAGTGAATACCCCCGGCACCGGCCGGCTTCAAGGAGAAAATCGCCGGATTCCGTGCGCCGCCGACCGGACGGCGCGGCCGCGACGGTCGTCCCGCCCTCAGATCCGCAGCACCCCTTCCGCCACCACCACCGCGTCGCCGGCGATGCGGGCGCCCGACAGCCGGCCGCCGGCGACCAGCAGTTCGAGCTCGATATGGCTCGGCCGGCCCATCTCGTAGCCCTGTTCGATCACCATCGGATGCTCGCCGTCGGTCGCCCCGTCGAAGCGCATCACCACGCCGGCGAGGGCCGCCACGGCGCTGCCCGTCGCCGGATCCTCGGCCATGCCGAAACCGGCCGACATCATCCGGGCGTGGAAGGCGTTGGCGAGGTGGACCGTGTCGCGGGTGTAGGCGTAGACCGAGGAGGAACCGAGGGGGGAATAGGCGCGGCGGACCTTGTCGGCGTCGATCCGGACCCGGCCGATCACCTCGAGGTCGCGCACCGGAACGAAGACGAAGGGCACGCCGGCCGAATAGGCCGAGGGCACGTGGTTCTCGAAGCCGAGTTCGTGGGGCTCGAGCCCGACCGTCTCGGCCACCACGTCCTTCGGCACGTCGAAGGCCAGCGCCTCCGGCAGCTTCGGCAGGTCGAACAGAGCCCGGCCGCGGCTGCCGGAGTGGAGTTCGACGGCGCAGCGCACCGCGCCGATCTGCTCCTCGAGCACGATCACCGCGTCCTGTCGACCCTCGACCGTGCCGAAGCGGCGGATCGTCAGGGCGACGGCGGTGCCGACGGTCGGATGGCCGGCGAAGGGCAGTTCGCGGGCCGGCGTGAAGATCCGCATCGCCGCCGTGTGCGCCGGCCCGCGCGCCGGGGTGACGAAGACGGTCTCGGACAGGTTGAACTCGCGGGCCACCGCCTGCATCGCGGCGTCACTCAGTTCCTCGCCGTCGAAGACCACCGCCAGCGGGTTGCCGGCCAGCGGGCTGTCGGTGAAGACGTCGAGAACCATGTAGCGCCGTTCCATCGCAGGCCTCCGTTACGCGTTCGTGGCGGCGACCGGGGGGCCGCCGCGGCGAAGGCGCCGAGACTACAGCATGAAAAGGAGGATGGGGAACCCGGTCACTCTCGCCCGGCCCGCTCGCCCCACCTGCTCGCCGGCCGTCAGCCGACGAGGCGGCGGGCGATCTCGCGGGCGTAGCCGGGCATGGCGTGGCGGGCGATGTCGGCGCGGCCCGAGATGACGACGACGTCGTCGAGTTCGGGTCGTTCCTGGCTGGCGAGGGTGCGGCGGATGCGGGAGACGAGGTCGGCGGTGCCCTCGTCGAAGCGGTAGCGCCGGGCGATGGCGATGCGGCCGCCGTCGAAGACGACGAACATGCCGCGCACCTCGGCCTGCCGGGCGTCGAGCCCGGTCTCTTCCTCGAGCTCGATCTCGATCGAGCCGACGAGATCGACCCGGCCGGCGGCATCGACGTCGCGCATCTCCAGCGAGCCGCCCGGCGGATAGACGTGGCCGGCGTTGACGGTCCAGCCGCCCATCAGCCCGTAGACCAGATCGCCCTCGGCGCTCTCGATCACCGCGGAGCCGAAGACGTTGCGAAAGCCGAGTTCGGGAAAGCCCCAGGATTTCCAGGCGCTGAAACAGGAATAGTCCATCGGTACCGCCGAGGCCCGGAAGACGCCGTCCTCGACGCGGATGCCGCCCGGCGCGCCCGCGGCGCGAGTGGCGAGCACGGTGCCGTTCCAGACCGCCGGCTTCTCGCGCACGAGGTCCCGCCAGTGCGCGTCGATCCGGGCTTTCAGCGCCGCGTCGACCTGCCACGCCCCCGCGTCGAGGCGCATGTCGATCCCCGTCAGCGGCTCGACCCGGAGGGTCTGCGCGGACGGCGCGCGCGAATGGATCATGTTCATGATCGTCTCGCTTTCCGATGGCTGGCCCCGGCCCGGCATCGAAACCGGCCCGATCGGCGATCAATCCCCGTCACGACGACGACGCCCGTGGCGGGCGCGGCCGGGCCGCCAGAAACGCGGCCTGCAAGGAACGCGCCTCCGAACCGCCCGGAAGCGCAGAAGAATTTCTTTTCTTTTATCTCGCGCCCGCTCCAGCCTTCCGGCCGGACGGACGCCCTCCCCGTCGATGATCTCGCCCCATGCGGCAATCCGGAAACGCGGGCCCCGCGGCCCCGGACCGATCGGTCGACGAGGCCGACGGTAACAGAAGATTCCGGAGGGGTCATCCCGTCACGACGCGATCCGGCGCGAAAATGTTGCGACGCACCACCGGTCGCCGACCGGCGAGGGGGCACCGCCGCGGCCGCGGCCTGCGGCGATCCCCGACTTGCCATCGCCGTGCCGGGCGGTTTACCTGCTCCTCCCGGGCCTTGGCGCGGAAGATCGGCCAACCGGCCGCGCTCCCGGCGTGCGGCGGGACGATGGGAGAAGGATGCGGATGAGCAAGCTGGACCTCGACCACGTCTTCGTCTTCGTGGAACCCGATCACGGCCGGCCGGGGGGCCGCGTCTACGACGACCTCGTCGCCGGCGGCCTCGTCGAGACCTATCGCCGCCGCCACGAAGGCCAGGGCACGGCCAACGTCACCTTCTGCTTCGACAACGCCTTCCTCGAACTGCTCTGGGTCGTCGACGTCCAGGAGGCCCGCGCCCCGGATCTCGACCGCGCCGGCATCAACCGCCGCGCCGACTGGCGCTTCCACGGCGGCTCGCCCTACGGCATCGCGGTCCGCAGCGACGACGAGCTTCCCTTCGAGACCTGGCCCTACCGCTTCGAGGGGTTGCCCGACGACCTGCACCTGCCGGTCGCCGTCGCCTCCGACGACCTCGCCCAGCCCTTCGTCTTCCGCTCGCTGCGCAACAAGCGTCCCGACCAGTGGGACGGCGCGGCCGCCGGCGCCCGGCAGTCGGCCGCCGGCCTCGCCGAAATCGTCGCCATCGACCTGACGCTGCCCGCCGGCGTCGCCCCGGGCGAGGCCCTCCTCGCCCTGCGCGAGGCCGGCATCGTCACCCTCCACGAGGGCACCCCCGATCCGCTGGCCCACCGCATGGTGCTGACCATCTCGCGCCGGGACGGCGCGCCGCCCCGCCGGCTCGACGTCGCCTCGTTCCAGTGGCTGGAGGCGTGACGCCCGGCCCGCATGGCGCCCGGCGCGGCCCGCCCACGAACCGGTGACGGCAGGCACGGAAGGCTTCGACCCGCCGCAGCATTTCGTGCGACGGTGAGAGCGTACTGGCGGCGGCCGTCCGGGCCGTGACCTCTTTCCGGCCGGCGGGAACTCCTGAGCCGGGCATGACGTCCGACCGGCCGGCGCCCGCGCCGCCGTGACCCGTCCGGGAGACGCCGATGATCCGAGGCCTCTGCCTTCTCCTGCTCTGCCAGCTCGCCGGCGAGGCCAGCGTGCGGCTCCTCGCCCTGCCGGTGCCGGGCCCCGCGCTCGGCTTCCTGCTGCTCTTCGCGCTGCTGCTCGTCGCCGGCCGGCTCTCCTGGCAGCGGCCGAGGATCGCCGCGGCGATGGACGACGTCGGCGGCGCCTCCGACCGGCTGCTCGCCGCCCTCGGCCTGCTGTTCGTGCCCGCAGGCGCCGGCATCGTGCAGAACATCGGCGTCTTCCTCGACGACGGCCTCGCCCTCGCCGCGACGCTGGTGCTCTCGCTGCTCGTCACCCTCGTCGTCACCGTCCTCGTCTTCCTCGCCGTCACCCGGCTCGTCGAGCGCGGCGAGGCGGCACGCGTCCGGGAGGATGGCGAATGACTGACGCCGATTTCAGCCTCTGGGCCTATCTCTCGACCTCGCCGCTGCTGTGGCTGACGCTGACGCTCGCGGTCTGGGTCGCGGCCGACGCGGCCTCGGCGACGCTGCGCCGGCACCCGCTCGCCAATCCGGTGCTGCTGTCGATTCTCGCCGTCGCCGCGGTGCTGGCGGCGAGCGGCACGCCCTATCCGACCTATTTCGAGGGCGCCCAGTTCATCCACTTCCTGCTCGGCCCGGCCACCGTAGCCCTCGCCGTCCCGCTCTACCGCAACCGCGGCCTCGTCCGCCGACGCCTGCTCCCGATCGCGGCCGCCCTCGTCGCCGGCTCGCTCACCGCCGTCGCCAGTGCCGTCGGCATCGCCCTCCTCCTCGGCCTCGCCGAGCCGGAGGTGATCGCGATCGCGCCTAAATCGGTGACGGCGGCGATCGCCATGGGCATCTCGCGCGAACTCGGCGGCGAGCCGGCGCTCACCGCCGTCCTCGTCATCCTCACCGGCATCCTCGGCGCCGTCACCGTCACGCCGCTGATGAACGCCATGGGCATCCGCGACTATGCCGCCCGCGGCTTCGCGGTCGGCCTCGCCGCCCACGGCATCGGCACCGCCCGCGCCTTCGCCGTCGACGGCACCGCCGGCACCTTCGCCGGCATCGCGATGGCCCTCAACGCGGTGCTGACGGCGATGATCGTGCCGCTGATCCTCGGCCTGTTCGGGATCTGACGGCCGCCGTCGCAAACGCAGAGCCGCCCCTTGCCGCCGACCCGGGATCTCCCGCCGATCCCGCAAAGCTGCTGCGGCGGGGGCGCGCATTGTCTCGGCGGGCGATCTGGCCTATTCCGGCAGGCCCGCCGACGCCGCCCTTGCCCCCGGCGCCGGTTCCCCGCGAGGCCGCCGATGTCGCTCACCAAGCTCTCCGTCAACGTCAACGCCATCGCCCAGCTGCGCAACCGCCGCGACCTGCCCTGGCCGAGCGTCACCGGCCTGTCCGCCCTGGCGCTGGAGGCCGGCGCCCACGGCATCACCGTCCACCCGCGGCCAGACGAGCGCCACATCCGCCGCACGGACGTGTTCGATCTGGTGGCCATGCTGCGCGGCGAGTGGACGGGCAAGGAGTTCAACATCGAGGGCTATCCGAGCGAGGATTTTCTCGCGCTGTGCGAGAAGGCCCGGCCCGACCAGGTGACGCTGGTGCCCGACGATCCGGCGCAGGCGACCTCCGACCACGGCTGGGACACGCTGGCGAACGAGGCGATCCTGCGCGAGGTGACCGCCCGCATCCACGGCTTCGGCGCGAGGGTCTCGATCTTCGTCGACGCCGATCCGGCGACGGCCGCCGGCGCGGCGGCGCCCGGTGCCGACCGCGTCGAATTCTACACCGGCCCCTACGGCCACACCTTCGAGGCCGCCGCCAAGGCCGCGGAACTGGAAAAGGTCCGCATCGCCGCCGAGGCCGCCCGCGACGCCGGCCTCGCCGTCAACGCCGGCCACGACCTCACACTCGACAACCTGCCGCCCCTCAAGACCGCCGTGCCCTTCCTCGCCGAAGTCTCGATCGGTCACGCCCTCACCGCCGACGCCCTCCTCTTCGGCATGGCGGAGACGGTGCGGCGCTACCGAGCCGCCTGCGGCGACGCCCCGTGAGCGACCCGTCCGGCCGCCCCGCCGCCCCGGTCTTCGACGACGATTTCCGCGCGCGCTTCGACGCGCTGCTGCGCTGGCGGCGCGACGTCCGCCGCTTCCGCCGCGATCCGGTCGACCCTCCGGTCGCCGAACGGCTGATCGCCGCCGCGGCGCTGGCACCCTCGGTCGGCTACAGCCAGCCCTGGCGCTTCGTCACCGTCGCCGATCCGCGCCGGCGCGCGGCGGTACGCCGGCTGTTCGAGACCGCCAACGCCGCGGCTCTGGCCCGCCAGCCGTCCCACGACCGCGCCGCCCGCTACGCCCGCCTCAAGCTCTCCGGCCTCGACGAGGCGCCCTGGCACCTCGCCGTCTTCGTCGATCCCGACCCCGAGGCCGGCCACGGTCTCGGCCGCGCCACCATGCCGGAGACCGTCGCCTATTCGGCGGTGATGGCCGTCCACACCCTGTGGCTGGCCGCACGCGCGGAAGGCCTCGGCATGGGCTGGGTGTCGATCATCGACCCGGAGGCCGTCCGAGCCCTGCTCGACGTGCCCGCCGAGTGGCGCCTCGTCGGCTATTTCTGCATCGGCCGCCCGGCCGGCGAGCACGACACGCCCGAACTCGAACGCGCCGGCTGGGAGACGCGGCGCGAGACGGTGCATCTGCTGCGCTGAGCGGCTGGAAACGCCCGCCGGCGAGGCCCGCACGGCAGCCCGCTGCCGGGCCGCCCGCCTTCGATCGCGGACCCTCGCGTGCCGGACGCTCGCGGGCGGGGCTATTTCACCCCCATCACCTCCGCGCAGCGCGACAGGCCGATGCCCGCCGCCCCTGTGTCGCGCGAGATGCGGATCGCCTTGATGATGCTTTCCGGCGCCGGCGAGGTGGTGATCTGCAGTTCGCAGAACAGCTGCTCGGTGCGGGCCGGCGAGACGAGGCGCTGGCCGGGCGGGGGCGGGGGCGAGGACGGCGCAGCACCGAACAGTCCGTTGGGATTGAACTTGATGCTGCCGCCGCTCGTCGTGGTCGTCGTGGTCGTCCGCGTCACCCCGGGGCTCGGGGTCTCGACACGGGTTTCGGACTTCGTCACCTGCTTCTCGTAGATCGGCGCCGGAGCCGGCGGAGCGGCGGGCGTGCCGAAGCTCGACGCCCCGAAAGTCGAGCCGCCGAAGGTCGGCGCCGGGGCGGGTGCCGCACCGAAGGTCGTCGACGGGAAGGCCGGTTGCTGGAACGTCGGGGCGGGCGCGGCGACCGGCGCATACTGGGCCGGAACATGCTTCGTCGTCTCGCCGCCGCGCCAGCTGTGGATCACGTCGCCGTTGGCGAGGGCGTAGCTGCCGCGCGGCGGTCCGTATTGCACGAAGAAGGCGTCGCTCGGCTCGCCGATCCAGCGCGCGGCGATCGCCTGGCCCGCCTGCTCGGTCGTCACGCAGCCGGCGAGTGCGGCGGCCACGAGCCCGGCCGCGACCATCCCGAATTGTCTCATCGTCTCCAGTTCCCCCATCTCACGACGTCACTTGCGTCGCGACCCGATCCGAAGGGCGCGTCGCGCCGCGACGGCGAAGTCGACCCCGGCACCACTCCGGCACACCGGCGGCCGACATCCTCTCGATGCCCCGGTCGTCGCCGACGGATCGACGGCTCTCCGCCGCCCCGCGGCTCTTCGAGCGACGTCAGGATGTCGTCCTCAGGAAGAAGCCACCCCAGGGCGCCTCCTCCGCCTTGCGCCGCATCGCCTCGGCCCCGGCGGTGTCGCCGCGCCTGTCGAGAAGCGCGGCGCGGCGGGCGTACCACGGCGCGAAGTCGTCCTCGGCCTCGATCGCCCGCGCGATCGCTTCGTCGGCCCCGTCGAGATCGCCCTGCCGTTCGAGCAGCATCGCCCGCGCCGCCCAGACCGCGGCCTCCTCCGGGGCGACCTCGACCGCCCGGCGGATCAGCGGAACGGCTTCATCCGGCTGCCCGCCGTGGGTGAGGACGTACTCGGCCCGGGTGGCGAGCGCCGCGCCGAGCAGGTCGCCGTCGGCGCTCGCCGCGAGGTCGCCGAGCATCGCGAGCCCGCGGGCCGGATCGGCCTCGATCGAGCGCACGTCCGCGATCAGGGTCTGCGCGGCGTAGAGCGCGCCCCAGCGGTCGCCGGCCGCCGCCGCCCGCTCGAAATGGGCGAGGGCGGCGTGGGGATCGGCCGCGGCGACGTGAACGCCGTCGCGGTAGAACACGCCGAGCCGGATCTGGGCGAAGGCGACGTCGCGGCGCGCAGCCTCGGCATAGGCTTCGACGACCGCGCCCGGATCGCGCACGCCGGCCGGATCGTGCTCGAGCATCCAGGCGAGGTTGCCGGCCGCCCGGGCGTAGCCGGCGGCGGCGGCACGGCGATAGTGGTCCAGCGCCTGCTCGCGGTCGGCCGGATAGCCGCGCCCGTCCTCGTACATCGAGCCGATGTTGTTGAGGGCGACGCCGATGCCGGCGGCGGCGGCGCTTTCGTAGAGGGCACGGGCGCGCTCGGTGTCGACGTCGACGCCGAGGCCATCCTCGTGAAGGATCGCGAGCGCGACGTCGGCGAGGCGGTAGCCTTTCGCGGCGGCCTCCTCGTAGAGCCTGCGTGCGGCGTCGTAATTCCCGAGGCGGTCCTCGGCCCGGCCGAGCTGGAAGGCGAAACGGGCCGTGTTCGGCGAGGCGTCGCGGGCGCGGGTGCAGGCCTCGCGCGCCGCGGCGGGGTCGATGTCGAGATGGGCGACGCCGCTGCGGGCGAAGGCCGGATCGTTCGGGCTCGCCGCCAGCCGGTCGCAGTCCGCGCCCGGATCGCCGGCCATCACCACCGGAGCCGCCAGCAGGCCGATGATCGCCGCTCCCGCCCAAAGCCGACGCACGGTCATGTCACTTTCCCCCGATCACCCTTTCCTGCAAAGGCCATAGCCCGGTTCGGGCTGCCGATGTTATCGAGGACGTCTCAAATCGCCGCGCCGGGTTTGTCACCGCGTCTCAAAACGCATCCGCAAGCCGGCGAAGCGCGTAAGGATGAGGATCCCCACGTCGCAAAGCCGGGAGGTTCGAGCCGTTGCCCCGCGTCAGGCCCGTCACGCAAGTCTTCACCACCGACCGCCTCGCCAAGGACATCCGGTTCGAAGCCTTTCGCGCCCGCATCAACTCGATGTTCGACATGGAACCGCTCGACCGGGCGGACGAGAGCGACTTCTCCGGCTCGATCCGCAGCGTCAACCTCGGTGCCCTGATCGTCAGCGCCATGGCGACGAAGACCTTCGCCTTCGCCCGTTCACGCCAGCGCCTTCTCACCGACTTCATCGACCACGTGCTGCTGCGGGTCGACCTCGACGGTCCGGCGGAGGACGGCGGGCGGCCGCAGGGCCTTCTTGTCATCGACCTCGGCCGCATCAGCGAGACCGGGGTGACGCCGGCCCACAACATCTCGCTCGTGGTGCCCCGCCGCCTGCTCGCCGTGCCGGACGACGTCCTCGCCCGGTTGCACGGCGAGCGGCTGGCGACGCCGATGGCGATGATCCTCGCCGACCATCTCGTGTCGATCATGCGCCACGCCGGGGGGGCCGGTGCCGCCGAGGCCGCGGCGATCGGCGCGATGACGCCGGCCCTGCTCGCCGCCTGCCTGCAGCCGGGAGCGGAGACCGCCGCACGCGCCCGCTCCGATCTCGACGTCGTCGTCGTCGCCCGCGCCCGCGCCCACATCGACGCCAACCTGCGCGACCCGAAGCTCTCGCCCGAGACCGTCGCCCGCGCCGCCGGCGTTTCGCGGGCCGGACTCTACCGCCTGTTCGAGCCGGTCGGTGGCGTCGCCCGCGCGATCCGCGAGGCCCGGCTGAAGCGGGCGCTGCACGACATCGTCGCCGCCGGCGCCGCCGCGCGGCTCGGCGACATCGGCCACTCGTTGTGCTTTTCCAGCGAGGCCCAGTTCAGCCGCGCCTTCAAGGCCCATTTCGGCTTCACCCCGAGCGAGGCGCGCGCCGCCGTCGTCGAATGCCGCAACGTCCCCGCCCTCGCCGGCGGCCCGCCCGATCCCGACCGGCTGGTTTTCTCGGAGTGGCTGACTCGGCTGTGAGGGCGCCTTGCGGCGGGAACGGGGGTTCGGCCGCCGCCCTGCGAGCGGGCACCCGCCGCGATCCGGCCAAACGGGCCGCGGCGCCGGGCGGCCCGAGTTTCGGCTCGCCGTGCGGCCGACCGCGGGACGAGCCGGCGATCCCGCTCGCCGCGATCGTCGAAGCCGCAGCTGCGCCGCGACCGACGTCCCGACGGCGCTCGCTAACGCGCCCACCGGCCGAGAACTCCCGGCCTCGATGGCGACCGGCGTCGTGGCTGCCTGCAACGGCGACCCCGGCGATTTTCCCCTCCTCGCACCCTTGCGCCGCAAGTCCGTTTCCGGCATAGATCGAGCCGAACCGTACGGTACGGTACGCTCGCGACGCAAGAGCGATCGTTCTGCCTCGCGCGGGGCGTCACCGCGCCCGTCCCCGTTCCGTCGCCGTCGTCCTTCGTCCCTTCGAGCCCGCCATGACCGCCCCTTCCCCCGTCGAGCCCGCCACCTTGTCGCCGCGCCAGCGCGCGGTGCTGGCGGTCGCGCTCGATCTGCTGGTCGAGGGCGGCGACAAGGCCTTGACGACGGCTGGGCTGGCGCGGGCGGCGGGGTGCTCGAAGGAGAGCCTCTACAAGTGGTTCGGCGACCGCGACGGCCTGCTCGCCGCCATCGTCGCCTTCCAGGCTTCGAAGGTGCGCACGCTCGCCCCCGGCGCCGAACGGCTGTCGGCCGAGGAGTTCCGCCGCCGCCTCACCGTCTTCGCCGAGGACCTGCTCACCGTGCTGTCGAGCCGCGAATCGCTGGCGCTCAACCGTCTCGCCATCGGCGAGGCCGGCCGCGCCGGCGCCCGGCTCGGGCCGCTGCTGATGGAACGCGGCCGCCGCACCATCGAGACCCGCGCCCGCGCGCTGCTGGAACTCGGCCGCGCCCAGGGCCACCTCGCCTTTTCCGAGACCGGCGCGGCCTGGGGCGCGCTCTACGGCCTCGTCGTGCGCGACACCCACGTCCGCCTGCTGCTCGGCGCCGCACCGGAGGGAGACGGCGAGGTGGCCGCCCAGGCCGCGACGGCCATCGACGCCTTCTTCCGGCTATTCGGAGCCGGAAGGGATTGAGATCCGCCCTCCCCGCCGGTCCCGGTGTTCCCGCCGTGGCGGGGAAGCGCAGAAACGCCCGCGGCACGCCGGGGATCGCTCCTTCATCGCGGAAGGAGACCCTCGCCGGAACCGCGCGAAACCGCTATGAGACCGGCCACCGGCCGAACACGAACGCCCCGTCCGCAGAACGGCGGGGCCACAACGAGGAAAGGACAGGACGATGCGCGTTTACTACGACCGCGATGCGGACCTCAATCTGATCAAGTCGAAGAAGGTCGCCATCATCGGCTACGGCAGCCAGGGCCGCGCCCATGCGCTGAACCTCAAGGACAGCGGCGTTCCCGACGTCGCCATCGCCCTGCGCGCCGGCTCGACCACCGCGCTCAAGGCCGAGGCCGACGGCTTCAAGGTCATGACCGTCGCCGAGGCCGCCGGCTGGGCCGACCTGATGATGATGGCCACCCCGGACGAGCTCCAGGCCGACATCTACAAGGCCGAGATCGCCCCGAACATCCGCGACGGCGCCGCCATCGCCTTCGCCCACGGCCTCAACGTCCACTTCGGCCTGATCGAGCCGAAGACCTCGGTCGACGTGCTGATGATCGCCCCGAAGGGCCCCGGCCACACCGTGCGCGGCGAATACCAGAAGGGCGGCGGCGTGCCCTGCCTCGTCGCCATCCACCAGGACGCCTCGGGCAACGCCCTCGACGTCGCGCTCGCCTACGCCTCGGGCGTCGGCGGCGGCCGCTCGGGCATCATCGAGACCACCTTCAAGGAAGAGTGCGAGACCGACCTGTTCGGCGAGCAGGTGGTGCTCTGCGGCGGCCTGGTCGAGCTGATCCGCGCCGGCTTCGAGACGCTGGTGGAAGCCGGCTACGCCCCGGAGATGGCCTATTTCGAGTGCCTGCACGAGGTGAAGCTGATCGTCGACCTCATCTACGAGGGCGGCATCGCCAACATGAACTACTCGATCTCCAACACCGCCGAGTGGGGCGAATACGTCTCCGGCCCGCGCATCATCACTGCCGACACCAAGGCCGAGATGAAGCGCGTGCTCACCGACATCCAGACCGGCAAGTTCACGTCGGAATGGATGCAGGAGTATCGCGCCGGCGCCGCCCGCTTCAAGGGCATCCGCCGCGTCAACGACGCCCACCAGATCGAGCAGGTCGGCGAGAAGCTGCGCGCCATGATGCCGTGGATCGGCAAGAACAAGCTGGTTGACAAGGCCCGCAACTGATCGGTCTCCCGGCGGTTTCGAGACGAGATGGAAGGCCCCGCGCGAGCGGGGCCTTTCTCGTTTCGGCCCGCTGTCCTGCTGCGGCGGTCGCGACGTCACGCGCTCGCTATCGTCTCGCCGCGCCGGCGCATGAAGCGTCCGGGCGGCTCGCCGGCGGTTCGACTGAAGGCGGCGCTGAAGCTGCTCGCCGAGCCGTAGCCGACCCGGCGGGCGACGTCGTCGAGCGCGATCGCCCCGCTCCGCATCAGATCCTTCGCCACCGCGATCCGCCACGTCAGCAGATATTCCATCGGCCGGAACCCGACCGTGCGGGCGAACCTGTCGAAAAAGGCCGAGCGCGACAGACCCGCTTCGCGCGCGAGCGTCTCGACCGTCCACGGATGGGCCGGATCGCGGTGGATGCTGCGCAACGCGGCGGCGATCCGCGGATCGGCGAGACCGCGCAACAGACCCGGCGCCGCATCCGGGCCGCCGCTGCGGCGCAGGGCCTCGATCAGCAGCACCTCGACCAGCCGGGCGAGGATCAGGTCGCGGCCGACCGCCTCGTCCGCCGCCTCCTCGCCGAGGATGCGGACGAACTGGGCGAGCCGCGGAACGCCGCGGACGTGGATCATGCGCGGCAGCAATGCGACGAGGATCGCCGCATCGGGCGCCGCGAAGGTGAAATATCCGCCGAACTGCCTGAGGTCCGCCGGCCCGTCGCGCCGCCCGTAACGGATCGATCCGGCTGCCGGCGGCAGGTGGCCGGGGGCGGGATCGGGGGCGGGGTCGACCAGCACCGGCGTCGCGGGCTCGAGGCCGGACATCGAGAAGGCGGGCGTTGCCGGCAGCAGCACGAAGTCGCCCTCTTCGAGGACGACCGCCGGCTCGCCGTCGACCGCGAGCCGGCAGCGGCCCTCGATGATCGCGCAGAACGCCGGCTGGCCGAACGCCGCATAGCGCACCGCCCAGCGGCCGGCGCCGCTGATCTCCTTGGAGAAGATCGCCCGCGGCCGCAGCAGGCGGATGATGTCGGCGAGGGGTTCAGGCATTCCGGACGATCGCTGATGAATTCCGGACTTTTGCCCGGCGATAGTCCTGATGATGCCGGTTATGGTCCGGTCGTCAACACCTTTCGGGACATCGTCATGACCACCGTACTCGTCACCGGCTCGTCATCGGGCTACGGCCTCGCCATCGCACGCCATTTTCACGAAAGGGGCTGGACCGTGATCGCCACCATGCGCGATCCGGTCGCGGCGATCCTTCCGGCGTCCGAACGCCTTCGCATCCTGCCGCTGGACGTCACCGAGCCGGGCAGCATCGCCCGGGCGATCGAGGACGCCGGTCCGATCGACGTCCTTGTCAACAATGCCGGCATCGGCGTCGTCGGCGCCTTCGAGGCGACGCCGATGGCGGTCGTGCGGAAAGTCTTCGAGGCCAACACCTTCGGCACGATGGCGATGACGCAGGCCGTGATTCCGCAAATGCGCGAGCGCCGGGCCGGCGTCGTCGTCAACATCACCTCCAGCGCGACGCTCGCTCCGATGCCGCTGGCGGCGGCCTATACCGGGAGCAAGCAGGCGATCGAAGGGTTTTCCGGGTCGCTCGCCCACGAACTCGCGGCCTTCGGTGTCCGGGTCCGCGTCGTCGAGCCGGGATACGCGCCGACGACGCGCTTCGCGCGAAACACGGTCGTCGACGTCGCGGATCTCATTCCGGCGCCCTATGCGGATTTCGCGCGGCCGATCTTCGCAGGCTACGCCAGCCCCGCGCTGACGACCAAGGAGAGCGACGTGGCGCAGGCCGTCTGGCAGGCGGCCGTCGATCCCGCCGGACCGCTGCGCCGCCCCGCCGGGGCCGATGCCGAGGCTCTCGTCGCCGGCGGCGGCGGGACCTGACGGGGAAGCGGCCGGCGACCGACCCGTCAGAGTTCCTCGTCGCCTCGCCGGGCCGCCTCGATCCTCGCCACGTCGATCTTCCCCATCGTCATCATCGCTTCGAAGGCCCGGCGGGCCTCGGCGCCGCCAGCGGCCAGCGCCTCGGTGAGGACGCGGGGCGTGATCTGCCACGACACGCCCCACCGGTCCTTGCACCAGCCGCAGGCGCTCTCCTGCCCGCCGTTGCCGACGATGGCGTTCCAGTAGCGGTCGGTCTCCTCCTGGTCGTCCGTGGCGATCTGGAAGGAAAAGGCCTCCGTCTGCCGGAAGACGGGGCCACCGTTGAGGCCGAGGCAGGCGATCCCGAAAACGGTGAACTCGACGGTCAGCACGTCGCCGGCCTTGCCGGAGGGATAGTCCGCCGGTGCGTGGTGGACGGCCGTCACCGCGCTGTCCGGAAAAACCTCGGCGTAGAACCGCGCCGCGCTTTCCGCCTCCCGGTCGAACCAGAGGCAGATGGTGTTCTTCGGGCTGGTCATGGCTGGTGCATCCTCCCTGTCCGGCTCCACCGGAGCCTTCGGCAGGATCGCATGGAACTGCGGCCGATTTCGTGGCGGGCGGGACGGGAACGCCCGGCGCATCCAGGGGTCGCGGGCGGCGGCGACGGCCGCATCCGGCCGGTCGATGGATCGGCGGTCCGGCGGGCGGACGGCCGGGCGGCCCCCCTTCCCCGCAGGCCGAAACGCCCGCCCCGGGTTCGCCTATCCACCCATCGCCATCTCCACCGCCCCGACCGCCTCGGCGAGCCGGCGCGGCGCCACGGAAAAGACGCAGGCCGGCGTCCCCGCCGCAGCCCAGACCACGTCGTGAGCGAGGAGGTCCGGGTCGATGTAAGTGGCGATCGGGGCCGCGTGGCCGAGCGGGGGGATACCGCCGATGGCGTAGCCGGTGATCTCGCGCACCGCCTTGCCGTTCGGCCGGTCGAGCGGCTCGCCGATCAGGGCGGCCACCGCCTCCTGATCGACCCGGTTCGGGCCGGAGACGAGCAGCAGGTAGGGCCGCCCGCTGTCGCGCCCGGTGAAGACCAGCGACTTGACGATCTGCCCCACCGTGCAGCCGCAGGCCGCCGCGGCGTCCTCGGCGGTGCGGGTCGAGGCCGGCATCTCGACGACGGCGACGTCGAGGCCGAGCGCCTCGGCGGCGGCGGCGACGCGGCGCGCGGCGTCGGGGAGTGGCGGTGTGGTCATTTCCTGCGCTTCCCGTGCTGCGGGCGCCGCGGCGCCCTCGCCTTCAGAGCCCGTCCTTGCCCCGCGACAGAGCCGCAAGGCCGGTGCGGGCCACCTCGACGAGGCCGCAGGAGGTCATCAGCTTGACGAAGCGGTCGATCTCGGCGGGCACGCCCGACAGCTCGAAGACGAAGCTCTCCAGCGTGGCGTCGACGGTCTTGGCGTCGAAGGCCTGGGCGAGGCGCAGGGCCTCGACCCGGTGCTCGCCGGTGCCGGCGACCTTGATGAGGGCGAGCTCGCGCTCGATGGCGTCGCCCATGCGGGTGAGGTCGATGACCCGGTGCACCGGCACGAGCCGGGCGATCTGGTTCTTGATCTGCTCCAGCACCTGCGGCGTCGCGGCGGTGACGAGGGTGATGCGCGAGACGTGCTTCTCGTGCTCGACCTCGGAGACCGTCAGGCTCTCGATGTTGTAGCCGCGCCCGGAGAACAGGCCGACGATGCGGGCGAGCACGCCCGGCTCGTTGTCGACCAGCACCGACAGCGTGTGGGTCTCGATCTTGGTCTCCTCTTCCTGAAGGAAATAGGCGGACCGGGTTTCACCTGCGACGATCATCGGACCGTTTCCCCGTTCTATGGTCTTCAGCATTGACGTGACTTTCGTATTCCTGATGCCTCTCCGTCCTCGTTCCCGCGAAAGCGGGAATCCAGCGAGCGGCAGGGGCGAGCTTCGAGGATGGGCACGACGGGCGGCGGGCTCGAGGGTCGGTCCGCGAGGGTTTCCCCCGCGGAGGGCTGGATCCCCGCTTTCGTGTTGTGTCCCGTGAGATTGGCGAGGAGTTCCGCGGGTGCCTTGTAGTCGAGG
>CALCDT010000389.1 GCA_937900425.1 uncultured Alphaproteobacteria bacterium
GCCGATCTCCTCGCCGCCGGCGACCCGCCGGCCGAACTCGCCGCCGCGGCCGCCGCCCTCGCCGCGCTGCCGGCCGACCTCGCCGACCTCCTCGGCCGTGCCCTCGTCGACGAGCCGCCGCACCTGAAGCGCGACGGCGGCTTCATCCGGCCGGGCTTCCTGCCCGACCTCGACGAGGCGCGCGGCCTGCGCGACGAGAGCCGCCAGGTGATCGCCCGGCTGCAGGGCGCCTATGTCGAGGAGACCGGCATCCGTGCCCTGAAGATCCGCCACAACGCGGTGCTCGGCTGGTTCGTCGAGGTGCCGCAGGCACAGGGCGAGAAGCTGATGGCGCCGGGAAGCCAGCCCGGGCGCTTCGTCCACCGGCAGACCATGGCCGGCGCCTTCCGCTTCACCACCGTCGAACTCGCCGAGCTCGCGGCGAAGATCGCCTCGGCCGGCGACCGGGCGCTGGCGCTCGAACTCGAGACCTTCGATACGCTGTGCCGCGCCGTCGTCGCCGCCTCGGGGCCGCTGAAGGCGGCCGCCGACGCACTCGCCGTCGTCGACGTCGCCGCGGGTCTCGCCGAGACCGCGGTGCGCTGCCGCCACGTCCGCCCCGTCGTCGAGGCGAGCCTCGCCTTCCGCGTCGTGGGCGGCCGCCATCCGGTGGTCGAGGAGGCGCTGGCGAAAGCCGGCGAGGGCCCGTTCGTCGCCAACGACTGCGACCTCGGGCCGCGCGGCCGCGAGCGGCGCGGCCTCGTCACCATCGTCACCGGCCCCAACATGGGCGGCAAGTCGACCTACATGCGCCAGAACGCGCTGATCGCGGTGCTCGCCCAGGCCGGCGCCTTCGTCCCCGCCGACAGCGCCGTCATCGGCGTCGTCGACCGCCTGTTCAGCCGCGTCGGCGCCTCCGACGACCTCGCCCGCGGCCGCTCTACCTTCATGGTCGAGATGGTCGAGACGGCGGCGATCCTGAACCAGGCCGGCGAGCGCGCCCTCGTCGTGCTCGACGAGATCGGCCGCGGCACCGCCACCTACGACGGCCTGTCGATCGCCTGGGGCACGGTCGAGCACCTGCACGAAACCAACGGCTGCCGCACCCTGTTCGCGACCCACTACCACGAGCTGACGGCGCTCGCCGACAAGCTGCCGCGCGTCGTCAACGCGACGGTGAAGGTGAAGGAGTGGAAGGGCGACGTCGTGTTCCTGCACGAGATCGTGCCCGGCGCCGCCGACCGCTCCTACGGCATCCAGGTCGCCCGCCTCGCCGGCCTGCCGGCGCCGGTGGTGGCGCGGGCGAAGGCGGTGCTGGCGAAGCTCGAGGCCGGCGGCGGCGACCGCCGCGGCGGCCTCGACGGCCTGCCCCTGTTCTCCGCCGCCGCCCGCCCGGCGGCGCCCGTCCAGGCGGCGCCGGACCCTGCCCTCGTCCTCCTCGACGAGCTCGATCCCGACGAGATCAGCCCCCGCGCAGCCCTCGACGCGCTCTACCGGCTCAAGGCGGCCCGCGCCCGCACGGACGACTGACGTTTTCCGAAGAGGGGCCGCCGGCGGGCGATCCGGGAGCGCTCGGGCTTCCCGTCGAGCAGGAACGACAGCGTCCCAGCTTACCAAAGAAAAGGGGCCGGCCGCCGCCCCGAGATGGTGCAAGCACAGGTAGACGAACGGATTTCCGCGACCGACGATGACGGAAACGGCGGGAACGCCGCATCCGTCCGGCGACGGCGTGGATCGCTCGAGCATGTTCCGCTCAGATCGAAACGATCCGAGCGACAAGAATATGCTCAAGCTTTTGAAGCTGGAGCGACTTCTGATCGACCAGATGATTCCATCCGGTCGGAAAGCGCTCTAAACGGAACAACGGAGGAAGCCGATGCCCAAGGGATACTGGATCGCCCGCGTCGACGTGACCGACCCGGAGGCCTACAAGCGCTACGTCGCCGGCACCGCCGCCGCCTTCGCGCGCTTCGGCGCTCGCTTCCTCGCCCGCGGCGGCGCCCACTTCCCGATGGAGGGGCCGGCCCGCGCCCGCAACGTCGTCATCGAATTCCCGTCGGCGCAGACGGCCCGCGACTGCTGGAACTCGCCCGAGTACCAGGAGGCACGCAAGCACCGGCTCGGCGCTGCCGAGGCCGAACTCGTCATCGTCGAGGGCGTACCCGACTGAGCCGCGGCGGCGGCCCGTGGCCGCGCCGGACGGCCTTCCGCACCTCTGCCCCCTCTGTTAGAACGGCGCAGCCGGCGGCCCGCCGGCCCGAGCGCGTTCCGCCAGGAGGGATCCGGCGACGGAAGACGGCGCCGGAGTCGAGCGAGTGGAAGCTGCAATGCGGACGGCGCGGGTCGAGCGCAAGACGAACGAGACCGAGATCGCCGTCGCGGTCGATCTCGACGGCACCGGCAAGGGCGACATCGCCACCGGCGTCGGCTTCTTCGACCACATGCTCGACCAGCTCTGCCGCCATTCGTTGATCGACATGGAGATCCGCGCCAAGGGCGACCTGCACATCGACGACCACCACACGGTGGAGGACGTCGGCATCGCCCTCGGCCAGGCGATCGGCCGGGCTCTCGGCGACCGGCGCGGCATCGTCCGCTACGCCGACTGCTTCCTGCCGATGGACGAGACGCTGACCCGCGCCGCCGTCGACGTTTCCGGCCGACCGTTCCTGGTCTTCAAGGTCGCCTTCCCGCGGCCGAAGATCGGCACCTTCGACACCGAGCTCGTCGAGGAGTTCTTCCGGGCGGTGGCGATGAACGCCGGGCTGACGCTGCACGTCGAGACGATGTACGGGCAGAACGCCCACCACATCGCCGAGAGCTGCTTCAAGAGCCTCGCCCGGGTGCTGCGCGCGGCGGTCGCGATCGACCCGAAGCGTGCCGACGCCGTGCCCTCGACGAAAGGCCGTCTCGCCGACTAGAGCGTCTTCCGTCCGGAGGGACACCGGGCGCCGGGAGATCGCTCCCGACCGCCGCGCCCCCGGA
>CALCDT010000390.1 GCA_937900425.1 uncultured Alphaproteobacteria bacterium
GGCCGGCGCCGGCGCGCAGCGTCGCCGCCGCGGCGAGGCGCGCCGCCCCCGTCGCCTCGATGCCTCCGCAGGCGACCAGCGCGGCGCCGCGCGAATACTTGTGGTCGTCCGGCAGTCGCCGCGGAAAGTCCGCCACCCAGAGATCGGCGGCATTGGCCGCCGCCTTCGGCGCGATCGCGTCGAGGACGGAGTCCCGGATGCCGATGTCGGCGACGACGATGCGGCCGGCGTGGTGGCGGCCCGGAAGCAGCAGGTGGCCGGGCTTGCGCCGGAAGAAGGTGACGGAGCGGTCGGCGACAACCGCGGCGCCGCGCACCGCCCCGGTGCGGCCGTCGATGCCGCTCGGCAGGTCGACGGCGACGACCGAGGCGCCCCGGTCTCGCGCGGCGTTGATCCATCCGACCGTCTCGGCGGCGAGACCGTCGAGATCGCGTGAAAGGCCGGCCCCGAACAGCGCGTCGACGACGACGTCGGCCGACGCGAAGGCTTCGGCGTCCGGCGCGCGCACGGGCCCGGTCCAGCCCGCCGCAGCGAGCGCCGCATCCCCCGTCAGCCGCTCGCGCTCGCCGAGGAGGACGACGGTGACGGCGAGCCCGCGCCGGGCGAGCAGGCGGGCGGCGACGAAGCCGTCGCCGCCGTTGTTGCCGGGGCCGCAGGCGACGACGACGCGGGTGCCGTGGCGCTTGCGGGTGGCGATGTCGTCGGCGATCGCGAGGCCGGCCTTCTCCATCAGCCGGATGCCCGGCGTGCCGGCGGCGATGGTCAGGCGGTCGGCCTCGGCCATCTGCGCGGGATCGAGCAGGACGTGCGGTGAGGTGGCGAAGACACGGTCGGCGGGCAAGGCGTCGTCCCCCGGAACGGCGTTGGACGTCAGGTCCGCGCCTGTAGGGAACACCTACAGGAGCACGGAGAGGGCGAAAAGCCGGGACGACGACGCATGCAGTGCCTTGGGCAGAGGCTGCGCAAAATTGAGGCTGATCGGGATGGATTGAACCGCCGACGCGCATCACCCATTCAAGATTCTTTCGTGATCGTCCTAAAAGTAAGGCATTTGCCTATTTTATATTCAAGTCTCTTGGGCGTTTCACGGGCACGGCGGCATTGGCCGCACGCGGATCGCCACGCGGCCGCGCGAAACCGGGCGGGGCGACGACACTGGCCATGTGGCACGGGCCGTGCTTCACTCGGCCCGGTTCCAGAAGGGCTCACGAAGGCCCTCACTCTAGGCGGAGAGCAGGAGGCGATGAAGAAAATCGAGGCGATCATCAAGCCGTTCAAGCTGGATGAAGTGAAGGAGGCCCTCCAGGAGGTCGGCCTGCAGGGCATCACCGTGACCGAGGCCAAGGGCTTCGGGCGCCAGAAGGGCCACACCGAACTCTACCGCGGCGCCGAATACGTCGTCGACTTCCTGCCGAAGGTGAAGGTCGAGATCGTGCTCACCGACGAGATGGTCGAGAAGGCCGTCGACGCGATCCGCAACGCCGCCCAGACCGGGCGCATCGGCGACGGCAAGATTTTCGTCTCGCCGATCGAGGAGGCTGTCCGCATCCGCACCGGCGAGACCGGAAACGACGCCATCTGATCCTTCGGGCCTATGGCGGGCGCGCGCGGCGCGCTATAGATATCGAATGTCCCGTCCTTTTGGGCGGGATGCTCCAATCGTTCAAGAAAACGCAAGGGATGGCACATGACCACCGCGGCCGACGTCCTGAAAATGATCAAGGACAACGACGTCAAGTTCGTCGACCTCCGCTTCACCGATCCGCGCGGCAAGATGCAGCACGTCACCTTCGACGTCGGTCTGGTGGATGAGGACATGTTCGCCGAGGGCACGGCCTTCGACGGCTCGTCCATCGCCGGCTGGAAGGCGATCAACGAGTCGGACATGACGCTGATCCTCGATCCCGAAACGGCGCACATGGACCCGTTCTTCGCGCAGTCGACCATGGTCATCACCTGCGACGTGATCGATCCGATTTCCGGCGAGCCCTACAACCGCGATCCGCGCTCGATCGCCAAGAAGGCCGAAGCCTACATGACCGGCCTCGGCATCGGCGACACCGTGTTCTTCGGCCCCGAGGCCGAGTTCTTCGTGTTCGACGACGTCAAGTTCGCGACGACGCCCTACAACACCGGCTTCAAGCTCGACAGCACCGAACTGCCGACCAATTCCGACACCGACTACGAGATGGGCAATCTCGGCCACCGCGTCCGCACCAAGGGCGGCTACTTTCCGGTGCCGCCGATCGACAGCCTGCAGGACATGCGCTCCGAGATGCTCTCGGTGATGGCCGAGATGGGCGTCACCGTCGAGAAGCATCACCACGAAGTCGCCTCGGCTCAGCACGAACTCGGTATGAAGTTCAACACGCTGACCCGCATGGCCGACCAGATGCAGATCTACAAATACGTGATCCATCAGGTCGCCGCCGCCTACGGCAAGACCGCGACCTTCATGCCCAAGCCCGTCTTCGGCGACAACGGCTCGGGCATGCACGTCCACCAGTCGATCTGGAAGGACGGCAAGCCGGTGTTCGCCGGCAACCAGTACGCCGACCTCTCCGAGAGCTGCCTGTTCTACATCGGCGGCATCCTCAAGCACGCCAAGGCGATCAACGCTTTCTCGAACCCGTCGACCAACTCCTACAAGCGTCTGGTGCCGGGCTACGAGGCACCGGTGCTGCTGGCCTATTCGGCGCGCAACCGCTCGGCCTCCTGCCGCATCCCCTACACCACCAATCCCAAGGCCAAGCGCGTCGAGACCCGCTTCCCGGATCCGGCGGCCAACCCCTATCTGTGCTTCGTCGCCCTGCTGATGGCCGGCCTCGACGGCATCAAGAACAAGATCCATCCCGGCGACGCGAT
>CALCDT010000391.1 GCA_937900425.1 uncultured Alphaproteobacteria bacterium
TCCTTGTGCTTGACGCCGAAATGCTGCTCCTCGTCGATGATCAGCAGGCCGAGGTCGCGGAACTGGATCGTCTTCGCCAGCAGCGCATGGGTGCCGACGACGATGTCGACGGTGCCGTCCTTGAGCCCCTCGCGGGTGCGGGCGAGGTCCTTGGCCGAGACGAGGCGGGAGGCCTGCTCGACGCGCACCGGCAGGCCGCGGAAGCGGTCGGAGAAGGTCTTGAAGTGCTGGCGGGCGAGCAGCGTCGTCGGCACCACGACCGCGACCTGCTTGCCCGAAAGCGCCGCGACGAAGGCGGCGCGCAACGCCACCTCGGTCTTGCCGAAGCCGACGTCGCCGCAGACGAGCCGGTCCATCGGCCGGCCGGACTGCAAGTCCTCGGTGATCGCCTCGATGGCGGAGAGCTGGTCCTCGGTCTCGTCGTAGGGGAAGCGGGCGGCGAATTCGCCCCAGACGCCGTCGGCCGGCGTCAGCACCGGGGCGGTCTTCAGCAGACGGGCGGCGGCGGTCTTGATCAGCTCACCCGCGATTTCGCGGATGCGCTTCTTCATCTTCGCCTTGCGGGCCTGCCAGGCGCCGCCGCCGAGCTTGTCGAGCGGCACCTCCTGCTCCTCGGAGCCGAAGCGCGTCAGCAGTTCGATGTTCTCGACCGGAAGGAACAGCTTGTCGCCGCCGGCGTAGGCGATCTCGAGGCAGTCGTGCGGCGCGCCGGCCGCCTCGATGGTGCGAAGGCCGGTGAAGCGGCCGATGCCGTGGTCGACGTGGACGACGAGATCGCCTTCCGACAGGCTCGCCACCTCGGTCAGCGCGTTCTTCGCCTTCTTGCGCCGGGCGCCGCGCACCATGCGGTCGCCGAGTACGTCCTGCTCGCCGATGACGACGAGGTCCTTCGTCTCGAAGCCGGTCTCGATGCCGAGAACGGCGAGTCCGAGGACGTGGGTCGGCAGCGCCTTGGCCGCCGCCAGCGTTTCGACGATCTCGGTCTTCTGGACGCCGTGGTCGCCGAGCACCTGGGTCAGGCGCTCGCGCGAGCCCTCCGACCAGCAGGCGAGCAGGCTGCGCCGGCCGCTTTCGCGCACGGCCCGGAAATGGGCGACGAGGGCGTCGAAGACGTTGACGTCGCCGGTGGCGCGCTCGGCGGCGAAGCTGCGGCCGACCTTGCCGCCGAAATCGACGACCTTGCGCGTCCCGGCCTCCGGCACCGAGAAGGGCGTGAGGCGGACGGTGTCGCGCGAAGCGAGGCCGGCCTGGATCTCGTCGGAGCCGAGGTAGAGTTCTGCGGGCGCGACCGGCTTGTAGGGAGCGACACCGCTCTGGCCGTGGGACAGCGCCTCGCGCCGGGCCTCGTAGTGGTCGGCGACGGTCTTCAGCCGTTCGGCGACGGCGTCCTCGACCAGCGGATCGAGCACCAGCGGCGCGTCGCCCGTGTAGTGGAACAGGGTTTCGAGGCCGTCGTGGAACAGCGGCAGCCAGTGCTCGACACCGGCGTAGCGCCGCCCCTCGGAAATCGCCTCGTAGAGCGGATCGTCGCGGGTGGCGCCGCCGAATCGCGAGAGGTAGCCCTGGCGGAAGCTCTTGATCGAGGCCGGGGTCAGCGTCACCTCGCTCATCGGCACCAGATCGAGGCGCTTCAACTGGGCGACGGTGCGCTGGGTTTCGGGATCGAAGCTGCGGATCGATTCCAGCGTGTCGCCGAAGAAGTCGAGGCGGACCGGCAGGTCGGTGCCCGGCGCGAAGAGATCGACGATACCGCCGCGGACGGCGTATTCGCCGGTGTCGCGAACGGTCGAGACGCGGACGAAGCCGTTGTCCTCGAGCCATCCGGCGAGGCGCGCCATGTCGACCCGGTTGCTTTGGGCCGCGCCCCAGACCGCCCCCTCGACGACGGCGCGCGGCACGACGCGCTGGACGAGGGCGTTGGTGGTGGTCAGCAGCACGAAGGCGCCGCCCTTGCCGCCCTCGGCGAGGCGGGCGAGCGTCGTCATCCGGCGGGCGACGACCGCCGGGGTCGGCGACACGCGGTCGTAGGGCAGGCAGTCCCAGCCCGGGAATTCGAGGGTTTCCAGATCGGGGCGCGCGAAAGCGAGCACCCGCTCGACCTGGGCGAGATGCTGGCCGTCGCGGGCGACGAAGACGGCGCGCAGGCCGCCGCCATCGCCCAGCAGTTCGGCCAGCGCCAGCGCCTCGGCGCCGTCGGGCACGGCCGCGAGCGTGACGTCGCGGAATTCGTCGAAAAGAGCGCGAAGGTCGGACAAGGCGAAGTTCCGGAAAGCGGCGCCGGTCAATCCCCGGCGACGGGATGGGCGGCGTGGAAGGCGCAGATTCGCCGGATCATCGGCGAGGCGGGCCCTTCGGGCGGCGTCTCCTTGCCCACGATCCAGGCGAAGAGCGCGCGGTCGTCGATTTCGAGAACGTCCTCGAGCGTGCCGAGTTCGGCCTCGTCGAGATCGCCGATCGCGGCGTCGACGAAGCGGCCGAGGACGAGATCCATCTCCCGGGTCCCGCGGTGCCAGGCATGATAGAGAATCCGTCGCCGCCGCGGCGACAGATCGGCCGACGTCCGCGTCAGTCCGCTCATGGCTTGCCTCGTTCCCGGCGCCGGACCGCCGGCGCATCGCGCGGTATTTAGGGCAAAGCCCCCCGGCTTGTACACCGGGCAGGCGCATGGACCGCGGAAAACCGCATTCCCGGGGACGACGCCGGCACCGATAGCGGCCGGTGTCGTTTCTTGCCGGCGATAACTTGAATGGAAAACTCAATATATGTAGAAGCAGGAAGCGCCGGGCGGACGAGGCTGTCCGCGCGGCGCGCCTTCATCACACCCACGACGGAGCCAGCCAGAGCCGTGACGACCTCCATCGCGACGCAGGATATCCGCAGCACCCGGGCGCGCAAGGGGCGAGGTGGCCGATCGACGATCGCGAGCGTCCTCGCCGTCGCCGCGCTGCTCGCCGGTCTCGTGACCGGGACGGGCGCCGCCATCGCCCAGGAGCCGGCGGCCGGGACGGCGCCGATCACGATCGAACTCAACAAGCTCGCCGCCAACGGCGCCGCCTGTCAGGCGACCATCGTCGCCCGCAACGGCGGCGACGAGGCGATCACCTCGCTCAAGGCCGACCTCGTGATGTTCGCCCCCGACGGCGTCGTCGCCCGCCGCGTCGCCGTGGAACTCGGGCCGCTCGCCGCCCGCAAGACCTTCGTCAAGGCCTTCGACGTGCCGCAGACCGGATGCGCCGACATCGGCCGCATCCTCCTCAACGACATCGTCGCCTGCGCGGACGCGGACGGCGAGGCGATCGCCTGCCTCGACCGGATCGAGACCTCCTCGCGCGCCGCGGCGCCTTTTGAAAAGTAGGCCGATGACCGAGCCCTCGACCCGATTCCCGCTGTTCCTCGCCTTCGCCGCCTTCCTCGTGCTCGCCGGCGTCGAAGCCCGCGCGCAGGCCGCCGCCCCGGCCGCCGCGGAGGCGCCCGCC
>CALCDT010000392.1 GCA_937900425.1 uncultured Alphaproteobacteria bacterium
GCCGCCAGCGGCTCGCTGCCGGCCGCATTCCTCGGCGTCGTCCGCAAGGAGGCCGGCCGGGCCTGACCGGCGTCGCGGCGCCCTGCCGGGTCGGCGACCTCCGCCCGGCGGGGCGGACCGCTTCACAGCCGCGAATTCGGTGGCGGGGCGGGCGGGGCCGCGCTACGCCTTTGGCCATGACCGACGTCACGCGAATCATCGGGATCGATCCGGGCCTCAGGCGCACCGGCTGGGGCGTCATCGACGTTCTCGGCAATTCCCTGCGCTTCGTCGCATCCGGCCTCGTCACCTCCGATGGCGACGACGACCTCGCCTCACGCCTCGTCCAGCTCCACGACGGTCTCGACGCCGTCCTCGCCGCACAGCGGCCCGACGAGGCGGCGGTGGAGCAGACCTTCGTCAACAAGGACGCCGGAGCGACGCTGAAGCTCGGCCAGGCCCGCGGCATCGCCCTGCTCGTTCCGGCCCGGCGCGGACTTCCCGTCGCCGAATACGCCCCGAACGCGGTCAAGAAGGCGGTGGTCGGCGCCGGCCACGCCGAGAAGGCGCAGATCCGGATGATGATCAAGGTGCTGATGCCGAAGGCGACCTTTGGCTCCGACGACGCCGCCGACGCCCTCGCCATCGCCATCACCCACGCCCACCATCGCGGCTCCGCCACGGGGCGCATCGCGAGGGCACTCGCATGTTCCTGACGTACTCCATTGCCCCCTTGGTGCTGGCCGAAGGGACGGCCCCGGCCTCGACGGAGGGCCGCCCCATGACCGGACAGCCTCCGATGACCGGCGGTCTCAGATGATCGGCAAGCTCAAGGGAACGGTCGACGGGATCGGCGAGGATCACATGATCCTCGACGTCCACGGCGTCGGCTATCTCGTGCATTGCTCGGCCCGCACGCTACAGCGCGCCCCGCGCGCCGGCGAGGCGCTGGTGCTGTTCATCGAGACCTACGTGCGCGAGGACATGATCCGGCTTTACGGCTTTTCCGCCGAAGCCGAGCGCGAGTGGTTCCGCCTGCTGATGACCGTGCAGGGCGTCGGTGCCAAGGTCGCGCTCGCCGTGCTCGGCGTGCTGTCGCCGGCCGAACTCGCCACCGCGATCGCGGTGCGCGACCTCACCGCGATCGCGCGGGCGCCGGGGGTCGGCAAGCGGGTCGCCGAGCGGATCGCCGGCGAACTCAAGGACAAGGCCCCCGCCTTTTCCGACGCCGATCCCGCCGCCCTGCGCCTCGCCGGCGAGGTGGTGGAGGCGCGCGGGCGCGGGCCGGCGGGCGACGCGGTCTCGGCGCTCGTCAACCTCGGCTACGGCCAGCTTCCGGCGGCCGCGGCAGTGGCCGCGGCGGTCAAGGAACTCGGCGAGGGGGCGACCACCGAGCGGCTGATCCGCGCCGGCCTCAAGGAATTGTCGAAATAGGCGGCTAAACGGACGGCGGAGCGGGACGCCGGTCCGCGTGCAATCGCGGAATTTCCGGAGCGCCGTCCCTGGGATATGGTCGACGCGTCGAAAGGGTTCCTCCCGCCCGACGACGCCCGAGAGAGAGATCGCGAGAATGTACCTGCTGTTCCGCTCGCTGATGGTGATCGTCTTCTTCCTCGTCTGGATGGCCCTCTGGCAGGCGACGGCGCTCGCCGTGCTCGCGGCCGGGCCGCTCGCGACCGGGATGGCGCTCGCCGACCTGCCGTCGCTGATGCCGACCGGACAGGGGACGCCGTCGCCCTTCGTCATCGCCGCGGGGCTCACCGCCCTCGGCAACCTCCTTCTCGCCATGACGGCGATGCTGATCGCCGAGCACGTCTTCTCGGTCGGCCGCTTCGTCGCCGCCTGTCTGAAGGCGGCCTTCATCCTGATGCTGATGCTCGGCATCCCCTTCGGCGCCTACCTGTTCATGGGCGAGTTGCCCGACGCGGAGAAGCTGCCGCCGCTGGTCGTCTTCGCCCTCGCCATGCTCGGCGCCACCCTCGTCACCGCCTTCGTGCTGGCCTGGCCCTTCCTCGCCTGGGTCAGCGAACGGCCGCGCCGGCACGACCGCCGCAGCCTCGCCGCCCCGCCGGCACCCGGGAGCGAGGCGGTGTTCACCGCCGCCGAGCGCAGCGGGCCGGCGACGACGGATGCGGCGCCGACGGCGGCGCCCGAGCAGACGGCCACGGCAGGGTCCGCTCCGACGTCCGCCGCCGTGTCCACACAGGAGCCCTCCGCGTCACCGGTGGGCGCCGCGGAGGCCGTCGCGGTGTCGACGACGCCGGCCGGACCCGCGCCGGCGGGCGAACCCGTCGTCGAACCGGCCGCCTCGCCGGCTCGGGATGCCGTGCCGCCGGAGCCCGCCGAAGCCGCCCCCTCTCGGACGGCCGCGCCTGCCGGTCCCCATGGCCCGATCGTCGCTCCTTCGGAGAGCAAGTCGTGATCGCGACGGCGTCCCTCGCCACGTCCCGGTCGACGATCGGGGCCACCATCCCTGGCGCGGACCACCGGACCGGGGTGGCGGGCTGATGGCGACGCCCCCCAAACGCCTCGTCACCGCCGAGGCGCGGCCCGAGGACGGCGACGGCTCGATCCGCCCGGTCAGCCTCGGCGACTTCGTCGGGCAGGCCGCGGCTCGGGCCAACCTCGAGGTCTTCATCAAGGCGGCGAAAGCCCGCGGCGACGCGCTCGACCACGTGCTGTTCGTCGGGCCGCCCGGGCTCGGCAAGACCACGCTCGCCCAGATCGTCGCCCGCGAACTCGGGGTCAATTTCCGTGCCACCTCCGGCCCGGTGATCGCCAAGGCCGGCGACCTCGCAGCCTTGCTGACCAACCTCGAAGAGCGCGACGTGCTCTTCATCGACGAGATCCACCGCATGAGCCCGGCGGTGGAGGAGATCCTCTATCCGGCGATGGAGGACTTCCAGCTCGACCTGATCATCGGCGAGGGGCCGGCGGCGCGCTCGGTGCGGATCGACCTCGCCAAGTTCACCCTCGTCGGGGCGACGACGCGGCTCGGCCTCTTGACGACGCCGCTGCGCGACCGCTTCGGCATCCCGGTACGGCTCGATTTCTACACGACCGAGGAACTGGAACTGATCGTCTCGCGCGGGGCGCGGATCTTCGGCATCGGCATGACGCCCGACGGCGCCCGCGAGATCGCCCGGCGCTCGCGCGGCACCCCGCGCATCGCCGGCCGGCTGCTGCGCCGGGTCCGCGACTTCGCGGCGGT
>CALCDT010000393.1 GCA_937900425.1 uncultured Alphaproteobacteria bacterium
TGTCGGGCTGGGGATGCCGGGTCGTCGCCGGCGGCCGCCGCGCCGAGCTCGAGGCCTCGCTCGCCGCCGCCGCGATCACCCCCGACGTGCTCCTCGTCGACTATCACCTCGACCACGACAACGGCGTCGCCGCCACCGTGGCGCTGCGCGCCCGCTTCGGCGCCGAGCTGCCGGCGGTGCTGATCACCGCCGACCGGTCCCCGGCGGTGCGCGCCGCCGCCGACGAGCACGACATCACCATCCTGACGAAGCCGCTGAAGCCGGCGGCGCTGCGCGCCCTGCTGACCCAGTGGCGGGCGCAGCGGGTCGCCGCCGAATGAGGCGTCGCGGGAACCGTCGGCCGGAGGAGCTGTCGGAGACTATTCGGAGACCGTCGCCGGCCACTGGCCGGCGGTGAGGCGGCCGGCGGTGATCACCGCCTGGGTGCGACTCTCGACGCCGAGCTTCTGCAGGATCGCCGAGACATGCGCCTTCACGGTCGCCTCGGAGACGCCGAGCTCGTAGGCGATCTGCTTGTTGAGCAGCCCCTCGCTCAGCATCATCAGAACCCGCACCTGCTGCGGCGTCAGCGTCGAGAGGCGCTGCACCACAGCCGCGTCGGGGGTGTCGGCCGCCTCGACGCCGGGCGGCGTCCACACCGAGCCGTTGAGGACGGCGGTGACCGCCTCGCGGATCTCCTCGGTGCCGAGCGACTTGGGGATGAAGCCGGAGGCGCCGAACTCGATCGAGCGGCGGATGGCGCCGCCCTCCTCCGTCGCCGAGACGACGACGACGGGCACCGCCGGGAACTGCGCCCTGAGATAGAGCAGCCCGGAGAAGCCGCGCACACCCGGCATGGCGAGGTCGAGCAGGACGAGATCGACGTCGTCGCCGCGGCCGAGCAGGTCCGTCACCTGGTCGAGCGAGCCCGCCTCCTCGATCGCGACCGACGGAAACAGGCCTTCCAGCACCTGGCGCAGGGCGCCACGGAACAGCGGATGATCGTCGACGATGAGGAAGCGATGACGCGGGCTTGCTGTCAAACGGCTACTGGTCCCGTTGATCGGAGGGCGGAACCGCGAAAGGTTCCGTCGCGAGGCGAGTATCCGATGCCACGCGAGCGCGGCGATGCCAAGCCCCTTATTGGTCAATTCGCCCGGCCATCTTCGACGCGCGAGACGATTGCCGGGCGGAATCGACAGAACGCCGCCATCACGGCCAAGTTCGGGCGACGACACCGAAAGGAGACGCCGGGGAAGAAGACGACGACCGCGGCCGCTCTTCTCGCTCTCGGCGGCGCCGTCGAGGCGGCCTGCGACACCTATCTCGTCGGCGGCACGTGGCTCCTCATCGTCAACATCGACACCGCCTGCGTGATGGAGGCGTCTCGAAGTGGAGGTGAAGCGGCGGACCGCCCCCTGGAGCACGACCGGACCACGACGGCGGACGGGCCGGCGAGGCCGCCCGCCGCTGGCGCGAGTGGGTGACGGCGAGGGCCGCCTCCCCTACCCCTCCGCGAACGTCAGCAGCAGGTCCTTGGCGTCGATCGGGCTGCCGGTGGTGACGAGCACCTCGGCGATGGTGCCGTCGCGCTCGGCGTGGATCACCGTCTCCATCTTCATCGCCTCGATCGACAGGAGCACGTCGCCGGCCTCGACCTTCTGGCCGGCACGGATGGCGACGGTGGCGACGATGCCCGGCATCGGTGCGCCGACGTGGGCGGGGTTGCCGTCCTCGGCCTTGCGGCGGGCGGCCTTCGCCGCGGCGCCGTGCGAGCGGTCGGGAACGCGGATCATCCGCGGCTGGCCATTCAGCTCGAAGAAGACGCGCACCTGGCCTTCCTCGTCGGGCTCGCCGATGGCCTGGCAGCGCACCACCATGGTCTTGCCGGGCTCGAGATCGACGAGCACCTCGTCGCCGGGCGTCAGGCCGTAGAAGTAGACCGGCGTCGGCAGCACGTCCGTCGGGCCGTAGGTGGCCTCGGCGCGGGCGAAGTCGGCGAACACCTTCGGGTACATCAGCGCCGAGGCGAGATCGCGGTCAGAGAGGCCGCGGCCGATCTTCTCGGCGGAGGCGGCGCGCTCGGCCTCGAGGTCGGCCGGCGGCAGCAGCGAGCCGGGCCGCACGGTGATCGGCGCGGCGCCCTTGAGGGCTTTGCGGACGAGGGCCGGCGGGAAGCCTCCGGGCGGCTGGCCGAGCTCGCCGCGCAGCATCTGCACGACGGATTCCGGGAAGGCGACCTCGCGGTCGGGGTCCTCGACGTCGGCGACGGTGAGGCCGGAGGAGACCATCATCAGCGCCATGTCGCCGACCACCTTCGACGACGGCGTCACCTTGACGATGTCGCCGAACATGCGGTTGACGGCGGCGTACATCTCGGCGACCTCGTGCCAGCGGGCCTCGAGGCCGAGCGAGCGCGCCTGTTCCTTGAGATTGGTGAACTGGCCGCCCGGCATCTCGTGCAGGAACACCTCGGAGGCCGGCGCCGTCAGGTTCGCCTCGAAGGCGGCATACTGGCCGCGCACGGCCTCCCAGTAGAACGAGATGGCGCGGATCGTCGCCGGGTCGAGGCCGGTGTCGCGCGAGGCACCCTTCAGCGCCTCGACGATGGAGCCGAGGCAGGGCTGCGAGGTGAGGCCCGACAGCGCGTCCATCGCCGCATCGACGGCGTCGACGCCGGCGTCGACCGCGGCGAGGACGGTGGCCGCCGCCATGCCGCTGGTGTCGTGGGTGTGGAAGTGAACCGGCAGCGACGTCGCCTCGCGCAGCGCGGTGATGAGGACGCGGGCGGCGCCGGGCTTCAGGAGGCCGGCCATGTCCTTCAGGCCGATGATGTGGGCGCCGGCCGCCTCGAGCTCCTTCGCCAAGCCGACATAGTACTTCAGGTCGTACTTGGCGCGGTTCGGGTCGAGGATGTCGCCGGTATAGCAGATCGCCCCCTCGCAGAGCTTGCCCGCCTCGCGCACCGCGTCGATCGCGACGCGCATGTTCTCGACCCAGTTGAGGCAGTCGAAGACGCGGAAGAGGTCGATGCCGCCCTTCGCCGCCTGGCGGACGAAATACTTCACCACATTGTCGGGAT
>CALCDT010000394.1 GCA_937900425.1 uncultured Alphaproteobacteria bacterium
CCATCGTCCGGGACGCGGCGCGCTTTTCGGCGGCCGGCCCATTGGCCGCGGCGAGCCGCCGGGCGTGGTCGCGGGCGGCGGCGGAGCGGGCGTTGTGGGTCAGGATGAAGTCGGCGATGCGCGGGCAGATCTCGGCCCGCCAGCGCGAGCCGTTGAAGACGCCGTAGTGGCCGACCGCCGGCTGCTCGTAGTGGACCTTCATGTCCTCCGGCAGTCGGTCGCAGAGGTCGTGGGCGGCGCGGGTCTGGCCGCGGCCGGTGATGTCGTCCTTCTCGCCCTCCACGGTCAGCAGCGCCGTCGCGGTGATCGCCGAGCAGTCGACCAGCGCGCCGCGGTGGCGGAAAGTCCGCTTCGGCAGCGAATGGCGCACGAAGACCTCCTCGACGGTCTGGAGATAGAACTCCGCCGTCAGGTCCATCACCGCCAGATACTCGTCGTAGAATTCGCGGTGCTTGGTCGCCGAATCGCCGTCGCCGGTGACGAGGTGGTTGAAGAACTCTTTGTGGGCGCCGAGGTGGCGGTCGAGGTTCATGCTCATGAAGCCGGTGAGCTGCAGGAAGCCCGGATAGACGTCGCGCATCACCCCCGGATTGGGGAAGGGCACCTTCATGATGACGTTGCGGGCGAACCAGTCGGTGCCCTTCTTCTCGGCGAGGACGTTGACCGCGGTCGGATTGCGGCGGGTGTCGATCGGCCCGCCCATCAGCGTCATCGACAAGGGCGTCGCCGGGTCGCCGGCCGCGTTCATCACCGCGACGGCGGCGAGCACCGGCACCGAGGGCTGGCAGACGCCGAGGACGTGGCAGTCGCCGCCGAGGGCGCGGTTCATCTCGACGACGTAGTCGATGTAGTCGTCGAGGTCGAAGCGGCCCTCGACGAGGGGCACCATGCGGGCGTCGGTCCAGTCGGTGACGTAGACCTCGTGGCGCGGCAGCAGCGCCTCGACGGTGCCGCGCAGCAGGGTCGCGTAGTGGCCCGACATCGGCGCCACCACCAGCACCTTCGGATCGGCGCGGTGCGGGCGGGTGAAGCCGCGTTCGAAATGGATCAGCCGGCAGAAGGGCTTCTCCCAGACCACCTTCTCGGTGACGGCGACCCGCTCGCCGCCGACGAGGGTGGAGGCGAGGCCGAACTCGGGCTTGCCGTAGCGGCGGGTGCCGCGCTCGAACAGTTCGCAGGCGGCGGCGACCGACTTGCCGTAATCGGTGTGGGCGAGCGGATTGAACGGGTTCTGGAAGTAGAGGCGGGTGATGTCGGCGGCGGCGCGGGCGGGGCCGATGGCCGCGTGGTTGAATTCGTAGAGGTGATAGTAGGTCACCATGTCTTCCTTCCGCGTCGACCGGCCGGATCGACGCTGGCGCACGTCTCCTCCGGCTTCTCGTCTTGCTGTCCGCGGCGCGCATCCGGGTCTTCGCAACTTTCGCCACCCTCGCGACCACAGGACAGGATAGGGAATTTCCGGGGGGATGCGCAAGGTGGCCATTGTGCAGTGCGACATCGCGCACCCGCGACAGCGCCGCGCCGCCGCATTATGGAAGACGACGGGGAACGCCGACCGCGGACGGTTCCGACGGGAAAGCCGGATCGGGGATGAGACTGAGGCTCGGACAGGTCGACCAGCGCATCAAGCTGGACACGCTGGTGCGCCTGCGCTGGCTGGCGATCGCCGGCCAGTTCACGGCGCTCCTCGTCGTCGCCTTCGGCCTCGGCTACCACCTCCCGCTCGAAGCGGGGCTCGGCCTCGTCGCCCTGTCGGCCTTCCTCAACCTCCTCGTCAAGATCCGCTTTCCGGCGAGCCGGCGGCTCGGCGACGGCTGGGCCACCGGGATGCTGGCCTTCGACGTCTGCCAGCTCTCGGCGCTGCTGTTCCTCACCGGCGGCCTCGGCAACCCGTTCTCGGTGCTTCTGATCGCCCCGGTGGTGGTGTCGTCGACGGCGCTCGGCGTGCGCAACACCGTGCTGCTGAGCGCCCTCGTCATCCTCGCCGCCACCCTGCTCGCGGTGGTCCACCTGCCGCTGCCCTGGCGCGAGCCCGGCGGCGTCGCGCTGTCGCCGGTCTACCTCGCCGGGGTCTGGATCGCGCTCGTCTCGGCGCTCGCCTTCATGGTGACCTATTCCTGGCGGGTCGCAGAGGAAGCGCGCCAGCTGCAGGCGGCGCTGGCGGCGACGGAGCTGGTGCTGTCGCGCGAGCAGCACATGAACCAGCTCGACGGCCTCGCGGCGGCGGCGGCCCACGAGCTCGGCACCCCGCTCGCCACCATCGCCCTCGTCGCCAAGGAGCTCTACAACGGCCTCGACAAGGCCTCGCCGATGCGCGAGGACCTGACGCTGCTGCGCGACCAGGCCCAGCGCTGCCGCGAGATCCTGCGCAAGCTGACCTCGCTGTCGGGCGAGTTCCACGGCCACCTCCACGCGGTGCCGGTCAGCCATCTGGTCGAGGATCTCGTCGCCCCCCACCGCGACAGCGGCATCGACATCACCGTCCACGTCGAGGGCGAGCGCGACGACGAGCCGACCTCCGAGCGCGATCCCGGCATCGTCCACGGCCTCGCCAACATCCTCGAGAACGCCGCCGACTTCGCCCGCACGAGGGTCGACGTCACCGTGCGCTGGACCGGCGAGCGGGTCGCGGTCGTGGTCGAGGACGACGGACCGGGCTTCTCGCGCGAGGTGCTGGAGCGGATCGGCGAGCCCTACACCACCACCCGCCGGCGCGACGGCGCCGCCGCCGGCCGGGCGGAAGCCGCCGCCGACGACACCGGCGCCGGCCTCGGCTTCTTCGTGGCGAAGACCCTGCTGGAGCGCTCCGGCGCCCGGCTGCACATCGTCAACCGCAAGGCGCCGCAGACCGGGGCCATGGTCGAGGTGCGCTGGCCCCGCGAGAGCTACGGCGCCGACCCGGCCTGAGCGGCGGCGGGGCCTGAACGGCGACCGGCCACGGGCGGCGACCCGGCCCGGGCGGCGCTGCCACGCACGGGCGTTCCGGAGGAAGGGGCGCTGCGACCGGCCCGCGCAGATCCGCCGGCGGCGCGCCGATCCGGCGCAGGGTAGCGCGATTGCACGCGCCTCGCAGGGTGATAGACTTGATGCTAACAACCTGCCGCCGATGCGCCGGGCGAGCAGCGGGGAAAGACGCGATGACCAACGACGACACCGACATCGACACCGCCGAGGCGATCGGCGAGGACAACACGCTGCTGATCGTCGACGACGACAAGCCCTTCCTGCAGCGGCTCGGCCGCGCCATGGAGAGCCGCGGCTTTTCGGTCGAGACCGCCGACACCGTGGCCGAGGGCCTCGCCCGGGTCGCGGCCCGCCCGCCGGCCTATGCGGTGGTCGACATGCGGCTCGGCGACGGCAACGGCCTCGACGTCGTCGAGAAGCTGCGCGACAAGCGCTCCGACAGCCGCGTCATCATGCTGACCGGCTACGGCAACATCGCCACCGCCGTCACCGCGGTGAAGCTCGGCGCGCTCGACTATCTCGCCAAGCCCGCCGACGCCGACGAGGTGTTCCAGGCGCTGACCGGCACCGGCGACAAGGCCGAGCCGCCGGAGAACCCGATGTCGGCCGACCGGGTGCGCTGGGAGCACATCCAGCGCATCTACGAACTCTGCGACCGCAACGTCTCGGAGACCGCGCGCCGGCTCAACATGCACCGCCGCACCCTGCAGCGCATCCTGGCGAAGCGCGCCCCGCGCTGACGGCCGCGAGGCCCCTCGGCCCGATCCCTTCGAGGCTCATATCAAAAACCCCCGGAAGCGACGCTTCCGGGGATTTTTCGTTACGGGCCGGGCGGCGGCGATCATCCCGCCGCGGCGACCGTCATTCCGCGGCGGCGCGCAGTTCCGGGGCGGCGGCCTGGACGTCGGCGCCGACGTGGGCCTCGAACTTCTCGAAGTTGGCCACGAACATCGCCACGAGCTTCGCCGCCTGAGCGTCGTAGGCCGCCTTGTCGGCCCAGGTGTCGCGCGGGCGCAGGATCGCCGGGTCGATGCCGGGCACTTCGGCCGGAACCGCGAAGCCGAAGTTCGGGTCGGTGTAGAAGGGAACCGTCTTCAGCGAGCCGTCGAGGGCGGCCGACAGCAGGGCCCGCGTCACCTTGATCGGCATGCGGTGGCCGGTGCCGTAGGCGCCGCCGGTCCAGCCGGTGTTGACCAGCCAGCAGTCGACGTCGTGCTCGGCGATGAGCTTGCGCAGCAGTTCGCCGTAGACCGAGGGGTGGCGCGGCATGAACGGGGCGCCGAAGCAGGTCGAGAAGGTCGCCTGCGAGCCCTTCACGCCCTTCTCGGTGCCCGCCACCTTGGCGGTGTAGCCGGAGAGGAAGTGATACATCGCCTGGGCCGGGGTCAGCCGGGCGATCGGCGGCATCACGCCGAAGGCGTCGGCGGTCAGCATGACGAGGTTCTTCGGGTGGCCGGCGCGGCCGGTGGCGCTGGCGTTGGGGATGAAGTCCATGGGATAGGCGCAGCGGCCGTTCTCGGTCAGGCTGGCGTCGTCGAAGTCGGGCCGGCGGGTCTGCCGGTCGACCATGACGTTCTCGAGGATGGTGCCGAAGCGGGAGGTGGTGGCGTAGATCTCCGGCTCGGCCTCGGCCGAGAGGCGGATGGTCTTGGCGTAGCAGCCGCCCTCGAAGTTGAAGATGCCGTTCTCGCTCCAGCCGTGCTCGTCGTCGCCGATCAGGATGCGCTTGGGATCGGCCGACAGCGTGGTCTTGCCGGTGCCCGAGAGGCCGAAGAACAGGGCGGACTCGCCCTCGTGGCTGACGTTGGCCGAGCAGTGCATCGGCATGACGCCCTTCTCGGGCAGCAGGAAGTTGAGGAAGGAGAACACCGACTTCTTCATCTCGCCGGCGTAGCTCGACCCGCCGATCAGCACGATGCGGCGCGTGAAGTCGCAGGCGATGACCGTCTCCGAGCGGCAGCCGTGGCGAGCCGGGTCGGCGCGGAAGGTCGGGAAGCAGAGGATCTTGAAGTCCGGCACGAAGGCGGACAGATCCGCGGGCGCCGGGCGCACCATCATGGTGCGGATGAAGAGGGCGTGCCAGGCGTATTCGGTGACGACGCGGGTCGGCAGGCGGTGGGCCGGGTCGTTGCCGCCGTAAAGGTCCTCGACGAAGAGATCGCGGCCCTTCGCGTGGGCCTGGAAGTCGGCGAGCAGCGTCTCGAACTGCTCCGCCGTCATCTTCCTGGTGTTGTCCCACCACACGGTGTCGCGGGTGACGTCGTCCTCGACGACGAACTTGTCCTGGGCGGAGCGGCCGGTGTGGACGCCGGTCTCGACGGCGAAGGCGCCGCCGGCGGCGATCAGCCCCTCGGAGCGGCGGATCGCCTCCTCGTAGAGCGCGGGCGCCTCGAAGTTGTAGTGGACGGTGCCGAGGCCGGTGAGACCGAGGCTCTCCAGTCCTTCGCCGGCGTTGAACATCCCTGCCGTCATCGCGTCACTCTTCGTCACGTGCGTCACTTTCCATCAGGGGGCCGGCGCTTCTCGCGGCCGGCGGGAGGCGGCTCGGCGCCGCCGGGATACGGTGGACCGGTCGCGGCTTTCGGCCACGGCGGTCATTCCGTCGAGAGGAGAGGCTCGGGCGGCGTCACGGCCGCCTAGCCGGATCGTCCTGCACCATCCGCAGGCGCCGCGCCGGTTGCGCGGGGTCGGGATGAGCGCCGTCACAAGCCGGCCGGGGCCCGAATCCCGCACCGTCCCGCCGCGCCATCTATCATTCCATCGGCTTTATCTATGATACTAGCTCGCCGGCGGGCCCGCCGCAAGTTGCCGGAAAGTCGAGAACCGCGCTCTCGACCGGTTAATCGGTTGAAAGACAAGGATGTAAAATCTTTAGAATCTGAATTAAGGACGCCGGCGCAATTACCGTCGACCGGCCTCAAGATGTGCAGATGACGATAACTCGACTAAATCGAATTAGACGCACCAAAGGACGTCGCATCACCAATTGTGCGAAGCCGCCCCCTCTTCAGGGCTGCGGCCAACCTGCGTCCGACAGATGAAACGAACACGAGGGGTCGCAGGTGCGGGGCGAGCGGAAGGAAGCCGTACCGAGAGCGGTGGTGGACGCGAGGGGTCGATCACCACGGGCGCGACCCCTCGCGTCCACCGCCACCCCGGTCACCGTCGCGGCGCCGCGAACAGGTCGGCCGCGCCGAGGGTGACGATGCGGCCGAAGCCCGCGACGAGGTGGCCGGCGGTGACGGCGAGGCGGTGGACGGCGAAGTCGGAGAAGCCGGCGTAGGCGTCCGCCTCGGGGTGGCGGGCGAGGAAGAGCGCGCGGGCCTGCGGGTCGCCGGTGACCGCGACGGTGCCGGTCAGCGTCAGCCGGGCGCCGGCGAGGGCGTCCTCCTCCTGCCCGTCCCGGTCATCGTCGCCGGGTCGCGGCGGGGCGACAAGGAGCAGGGACGCCCGCGGATCGCGCTCGAGATTGCGGGTGTGGACGGCGAGGCGCGACAGCAGCATGAGGACGCCTCCCCCTTCGCCGGCCTCGTCGTCGTGGGCCGCGACGGTGACGAGGCTGGCAAAGGGGGCACCGTCCTCGAGCAGGGTGGCGAGGCTGGCGGTGCCGGCTGCGGCGAGGATGGCGCGGGCCGCGGCGGCGGCGTCGAAGGCGGTCACGGGTCACTCTCCGATCGGGACGGACGGGAAACGGGGTACGGGGTACCGGGTACGGGGTACGGGGTACCGGGTACCGGGTACGGGCAGGCTGGCCCGGCCGCCGGCCGTCGGCAAGTCCGGCTGCGGCCGGACGGGCGGGGGGGTCGCCCCTGGCCGCCGGCCGCCGCGCGGCGTCAGGCCCGGGGGTGGGCGCGGTCGTAGACCTCGAGCAGGCGGGCGGCGTCGATGCCGGTGTAGACCTGCGTCGTCGACAGGCTGGCGTGGCCGAGCAGCTCCTGGATGGTGCGCAGATCCCCGCCGCGGCCGAGCAGATGGGTTGCGAAGCTGTGGCGCAGGGCGTGGGGCGTCGCGCTCGGCGGCAGGCCGAGGGCGCCGCGCAGCCGCTCCATGGCGAGCTGGACCAGACGCGCGTCGAGCCGCTTGCCGCGGACGCCGAAGAACAGCGGATCCTGCGGACCCGCCGCATAAGGGCAGAGCCTCAGATAGTCGGCGACGGCCTCCGCCACCACCGGCAGCACCGGCACGAGCCGGGTCTTGCCGCCCTTGCCGGTGACGCGCAGCGTGCCGCCGCCTGGGGGCGGGGCGTCGCCGCGGTCGAGCGCGAGCGCCTCGCCGACGCGCAGACCGGCGCCGTAGAGCAGGGCGAGCACCGCGGCGTCGCGGGCGGCGACCCAGGGCTCCTCGGCGAGCTGGCTGTCGGACTTCGTCACGGCGACGGCGTCGTGGGCGTCGAGCGGGCGCGGCAGGCGCTTCGGACGCTTGGGCGTACGCACCGCCGAGGCCGGAGCCGACGAGGCGCCGCCCTCCTTCTCCAGATGGCGGATCAGCGAGCGCACCCCGGCCATCGACCGCGCCAGCGTCGCCGCCCCTACGCCCTCGCGCTTGCGGCGGGCGAGGAAGGCGCGGAAGTCGGCCGGTGTCAGGCCGGCGAGGATCGCCGGGCTCGCCGGCTCGCCGTGGTGGGCGGTGAGGAAGGCGAGGAACTGGCGGACGTCGCGGCCGTAGGCTTCGAGCGTGTTGTCCGACAGCCGCCGCCGGGCGCCGAGGCTCTCCTGCCAGCGCGCGACCGCGTCGGCGAGGGCGGGGGTCATGATGACGAGGGCGGCGGTTTCGGTCATGGCACTCGGGGACTGAGGTTCGGGATCGCGGCGGATGGGCCGGCCTCGACCGGACGGCTGGTTCGAATCGGGTCTTCGCCGGCCATCGTGACGCCGCCTGCGCCGGCCGGGAAGGCCCGGAAGCGGCTGCGGCGCCGTGCGGCCGGCCCGGCGCGGACGGTGCACGCGCCGGGGCCCCTCGCCCTCAGCCTCGGCGAAAATGCTGAACCCGTGGTGAACGGCCCTCTCAGGGAGCGTTCAGGGCGGGCGGCGTAGAACAGGATCCATCGAAGGGCACCACGGACCGCCCTTCACGAAGCTCCCGGCCACCAGCACCCGCTCCGAAACGTCGACCCGAAGGATCCCCGCCATGAAGACCGTCACCCTCGCCGCCCTCGCCCTCGCCCTCGGCCTCGGTGCCGTCGGCGCCACGCCCGCCGCCGCTTCCGACCGGCTCGTCATCCAGTTCGGCGCGGGCGGCACTCATGTCACCGGCACCATCGGCGGCCATCCCGGCTGGCGGCCGGTCGCCCAGCACCGCCCGCCGCACCAGCACTGGCGCCCGGCGCCGCGCCCGGTGACGATCTGCCAGCCGGCGTGGCGCAACAAGGTCGTCCACGACCGCTACGGCCGCGTCGTCAAGGTGGTGAAGACCAAGGTCGAACAGTGCCGCACCGTCTATCGCTGACCGGGCGCGGCGACCGGAGGACGATCGTCCGGCCGGCCGCCGGGCTCGTGCCCATACGCCCGGAGAAGGCGAGCGGGCCGGATGTTGCGAGAATGACGTTGCGAGGATGATGGCGCGGGTCGAACGACGCCCGCCCAGTCCGGCCCGCGCACGCGCGGCACCGACCGGTGGAGACCTCACGCCGCCGGCGTCACTCGACCATCAGCAGCCGGTTGTCGCCGACCTCGAAGCGGCTGAGGCGCTTCAGGAAACTCATGCCGAGGAGGTTGGTGCCGAGCGCCTCGTCGGGCAGCACCACGGCGTCGACGTTGGCGACGCGGATGTTCTCGACCTCGAGCGAGGCGAGGCGGACGCGGGCGGCGGCGATCTCGCCGTTGGCGGTGGCGACGCGGGCTGTGAAGGCGGAAGGGTCGACCGGAACGCCGAGCCGGCGCGCTTCGCTCGCCCGCAGCGCCACCACGGTGGCGCCGGTGTCGGCCAGCATCTCGGCGGTACGGCCGTTGACGTTGGTGCGGACGTAGAAGTGGCCGGCGCCGTCGGCGCGGATCTCGGTGCGCCGCGTTCCGGGGACGGCGTCCGGCTCGGCGCGGACTTCCGCGAGGGTGACGTCGGGCGCGCTCGCCTGGTCGAGCATCGGCACGATCACGCCGACGCAGGCCAGCATCAGCATCGCCATGAACACGAGGCGTCCCATCGGGATGGTCCTTCCGCACCGATTTCGATCGGCCGAGGATGCCGGCGGCGGGTCAACAGCGGATGAACGGACGCCCTCGTCCGGCCCTGGGCCGGCGGCTTTCGCCCGCGAGGGTTGACGGATCCTGACGAGACCTGGCGGCAATCGAGCAAAAGACGCAAACCCGTGTCAGGAAGTGTCCTTCTCACTTCGTCCCGTACATGCGGTCGCCGGCGTCGCCGAGGCCGGGGACGATGTAGCCCTTTTCGTTGAGCTGGCGGTCGACGGCGGCGGTGAAGATCGGCACGTCCGGATGGGCGCCGCGGAAGCGTTCGATGCCTTCGGGGGCGGCGAGCAGGCAGACGAAGCGGATGTCCTTCGCCCCGCGTTCCTTGAGCCGCTCCACCGCGGCGACGGCGGAATTGGCGGTCGCCAGCATCGGGTCGACGACGATGGTGACGCGGTCGGCGATGTCCTCGGGGGCCTTGAAGTAATATTCGACGGCGACGAGGGTCTTCGGGTCGCGGTAGAGGCCGACGTGGGCGACGCGGGCCGCCGGCACGAGATCGAGCATCCCCTCGAGCAGGCCGTTGCCGGCGCGCAGCACCGAGGCGAAGACAAGCTTCTTGCCGGTGAGCATCGGCGCCTGCATCTTTTCCAGAGGCGTCTCGATCTCGACCAGCGACAGGTCGAGATCGCGGGTCACCTCGTAGCAGAGCAGGGTGGCGATCTCGCGCAAGAGCTGGCGGAAACTCGCCGTGGAGGTGTCCTTCTCCCGCATCAGCGTCAGCTTGTGCTGCACCAGCGGATGCCCGATCACCGTCACGCCGTCCATCGCCGTCCCCCGTCCCATATCCTTGACGGAACGACCATAATCGACCGTGCCGCCGATTAGAATACCGTTCCGTCGCTGATCACGGTGATCGGCGGGCCGCCGCCCTCGCGCGTCTCCTTGGCGATCTTGCGCCCGGCCGCCCAGGTGCCGCCTTCGAGCACCTTGGCGAGCGGCAGGCTTTCGGGTGTTTCGCCGAGCTTGTCGCGGATGAGCTCCGCGGTGCGGTCGAGCAGGGCGACGGTCAGGGCGCGCCATTCGACGACGAGGGCGGACTCCACCGATTGCGGGACCGCCGCCTCGGCGGGATCTTTCAGGCGCAGCACGCCGGTGTCGAGGAACAGGCCGCCGTTGCGATATTCGGCGAGGCCGGTGAGGCCGTCGACATCGGTGACCGTGATCCCGGCCCATTCCAGCGGCTCGATCAGCGAATAGCTCAGCCACTGCGACAGCTTGTGGAAGGGCACGAGGCCGGTGGTGGCGTCGCCGGTGACGAGGGCGGGATGGCGCCAGCAGTCGCCGAGATCGACGCCGTCCACGGCGATGCGGCCCGGCCAGATCGGGCCGAGGCTGGTCAGCACGGCTTTCAGGATATCCGGCGCCGGCAGGACCCCGTCGACCGCCTGCGCCTTCAGGTGATCGAACAGGCCGCCGGGGCGCGGGTCGTCCTCGCGGGCGAAGACGTCCGGGTCGGCGCCCACCACCTGGCCGAGGCGGTTGAGCAGCCCGGCGCGGCCTTCGAGGCCGACCATCGGATTTTCGGACGAAACCTGGAAGCCGGCGGCGACCTCGGCCACCGACAGGGCGGCGAGGGCGGCGGCGTCGGCCCGGAAGGGATCGGCCGGCACCGAGGAGAAGACGCCGGAGACGAACATCGCGACGCTCGCCACCGCGAGGCCCTCGGAGCGGGCGAAGGTCATCCCCGTCGCGCTCTCCTCGTAGGACCAGTCCGGACCGGCGCCGGCGTCGAGCAGCACCGAGACGATCGCGAGATCGAAGGCGGCCCGGGCGCCCTCCTCCAGCGTCTCGAAGCCCCGGGCCGCGCAGATCATGTCCCAGCGGTCGACGCCGCCGGCCTCGAAATGGCGCCAGCGGGCGTGGAAGGGCACGTCGAGGTCGGGGTAATTCTCGCGCATCACGGCGAGCACGGTGTCGGCGGCGGCCGGCAGGCGCTCGAGGTCGACGGTGAAATGGTCGAGCTTTCCCGCCAGCGCGAGATCGAGCATGGCGTGCGCCCGCGTCCGGACGGCAGCGGCGGAGAGGAGGTCGGCAGGGGTGGTCTCGGGGGGCATGGCGTGGGTCCGGGTGGGATGATGACGGGGCCGGGCGGAGGAGAACGCTCCCCCCTCTCCCTGTCCCTCCCCCTCCAGGGGGGAGGGGACGCTCGGCGGAAGGATGTTCGTCTCGCGGCCTTTCGCCGAGGCGACAGGTGTCCATGCTGGCGCGGTCGTTCCCTTTGTCGTCCCCTCCCCCCGTGGAGGGGGAGGGACAGGGAGAGGGGGAGGCCGCGCGGGAAACACTCGCTCCGCCAAGATGCAGACGCCTGACCTGCGAGAGTCCTCGTCTCAATACTCCTCGATCGGCCGCCCCCGCGTCGCGCGCAGATCCTCCGCCCGCGGCGGCGCCTCGGGGGTGAAGTAGCCGGCGGCCTTCTTCGCCTCCATCTCGACCATGGCGTCGATCGGGATGAGATCGGCGGGGATCGGGACGCGCTCTCCGATCTCGATGCCGGAGCCGGTGATGGCGTCGTATTTCATGTCGGACATCGAGACGAAGCGGTCGATGCGGGTGATGCCGAGCCAGTGCAGCACGTCGGGCATCAGTTGCTGGAAGCGGGCGTCCTGGACGCCGGCGACGCATTCGGTGCGCTCGAAATACTTCGCCGCGGTGTCGCCGCCCTCCTGGCGCTTGCGGGCGTTGTAGACGAGGAATTTCGTCACCTCGCCGAGCGCCCGGCCCTCCTTGCGGTTGTAGACGACGAGCCCGGCGCCGCCGGCCTGGGCCTCCTTCACGCATTCCTCGATACCGTGGACGAGATAGGGCCGGCAGGTGCAGATGTCCGAGCCGAAGACGTCGGAACCGTTGCACTCGTCGTGGACGCGGCAGGTGAGGCGGCGCCTCGGATCGGCGATCGCGGCCGGGTCGCCGAAGATGTAGAGCGTCTGCCCGCCGATCGGCGGCAGGAACAGCGAAAGATCCGGCCGGGTGACGAGTTCGGGATACATGCCGCCGGTCTGCTCGAACAGCGTGCGGCGCAGCCTCTCCTCGGAGACGCCGAAACGCTCGGCGATGCCCGGCAGATACCACACCGGATCGACCGCGGCCTTGATGACGGAAATGTCGCCGTGCTCGCGGACGATGTCGCCGTCGACCTTGAGGCGCTGGTCGCGGATCGCCTGCTGCAGTTCGACCACGGTGAGCCGGGCCCTGGTGACGGCGATGGTCGGCCGGATGTCGACGCCCTCGGCGAGGAGATCGGCGAAATCGGCGGCGACGCGGTGGCCGAAGGGATCGAGCGAGACGATCGCCTTCGCGTCGGCCCATTGCGGATGCGGGCCGAAGTCGACCACCGGGGCGGTGTTGGTGAGATCCGGTCGCTGGATCGGGTTGAGGGCGCCGGAGGAGACGGCGAGCGCCCGGTAGAGCGAATAGGAACCGCCATGGCTGCCGATGGTGTTGCGGTCGCCCGGCCGCGTCACGGTGCCGACCACCGGCCCGCGGATCGCCGGGTCCACCGCCCCCCAGGTCACGGGAAAGCGCACCGGCGCGCCGGCGCCGGGATGGGAGGTCAGGCGGATGTGGCCGGGCCGGTTGCCGCTGTCGCTCATGTCACTTCACGCCGCTTCGGCGCCCTTTAGCGGGATCGAAGACAAGATATGGCGTCTTTTCAGGACGATGGGAAGATGGCGCGGCGATCGCCCGTCGCCGCGGTCACGGGCGGGCCGCGAGCGCGTCGAGGACGAGGCGGACGCGCCCGGCCACGGTCGTTCGCGCAAGGACCACCGTTTCGTAGCCGAGCGCCGGAAAGACGGCGGCGAGGCGCTGGTATTCGGCGACGGCGGCGTCGAAGCCGTGCCGACGGCCGCCGTCCGTGCGGAAGATCCCGGGCCAGGGCGGCGTCAGGAAGACCAGCGGATGATAGCGGTGGTCGTCCTTCAGGGCCTCGAGCAGCGACGGGTCGCCGGTCGCCGCCTCGAACGCCGCCGCGGCGTCGACGAGGCCGCGATCGAAAAACACCCGGCCCGGCAGGCGTGCCGCCCGGCGGCGATCGGCGAGGGCGAGGTCGAAGGCGCGGCGGGCGAAGGCGGCGAGATCGACCCAGGGCAGAGCGCGGCCGGCGCCGGCGCGCTCCTCGGCGACGATCCGGCGGCCGGGTTCCTCGACGACGGCATGGCCGGCGCGGCCGAGGGCTGCGAGCAGCGTCGACTTGCCGCCGCCCGAGCAGCCGGAGAGCAGGACGAAGCGGTTCACGCCGCAGCGCCCGGCCAGGCGGCCACCCTCTCCCGAAGGGCCGTCTTCGTCGCCTCGTCGCAGAAGGCCGCGTCGATCGCGGTGGCGGTCAAGGCGAGCATCGCCTCCGCGCCGAGCCCGAAGACGGCGGCGACCGCCGCGTATTCCCGGGCCATCGAGGTGCGGAAGAAGGGGGGATCGTCGGAGGAGAGCGTCACCCGCACCCCGGCGTCGCGCAAGCGTATCAGCGGGTGGACGGCGAGGGTGGGGTAGACGGAAAGCGCGACGTTGGAGCCGGGGCAGACCTCCAGCACGACGCCCTCCGCCGCGAGCCGGTGGACGAGGCCGTCGTCCTCGATCGCGCGCACGCCGTGGCCGACGCGGGCGAGCGGCAGGGCGTCGAGCGCCTCGGCGACGCTCTGCGCACCGCGGATCTCGCCGGCGTGGCAGGTCAGCGCGAGGCCGGACTCGGCGGCGATCGCGAACGCCGGGGCGAAGTCGGCGACGCGGTGGAGCCGCTCGTCGCCGGCCATGCCGAAGCCGGTGACGCGCGGATGGGGGTGGGCGACGGCGGTCCTCGCCGCGGCGAGCGCCGCCTCGGCGCCGAAGTGGCGCTCGATCAGGGGGATGATGCGGCCGACGATGCCATGGGCGGCCTCCGCCCGCGCCATGCCCTCGGCGATGCCGCCGAGATAGTCGGCATAGGGGATGCCGGCGCGCCGGGCGTGGTCGGGCGAGATGAAGACCTCGGTGTAGATCACCCCGTCCGCCGCGGACGCCGCGAGGTAGGTCTCGGTCAGCTCGCAGAAGTCTTCGGCGGTTCGAAACACCGACGCCGCACCGTCGTAGGCGAGCAGAAACGTCGAAAAGTCGTGCCAGGCGTAGCCGCCGGAGGCGTCGAACAGCCGCGAGACGTCGACGTGATGGCGCGCGGCGAGGCGGCGCACGAGATCGGGCGGCGCGGCGCCCTCGACGTGGCAGTGGAGCTCGGCCTTGGGAAGGCCGAGAGGAAGACCCGGGGAAAAATCGGAACTGCCCGCGGTTCGGTCGCCGGCTCGTCCGTCGCGTGCCACCGTCATGGGGCTGCCGTCATTTGCCCTCGCCCTTCTTCGTGATCGCCTCCTTCCAGATCGATTCGTCGGTGAGCGGGAACTCCAGTTCCATCGATTCGTCGATGACCGAGAAGCGTTTCGACACCTCGACCGGGTCGGCCCCCTCGTAGCGCAATTGCCGCTTCAATCCGCGAAGCCGCATCTGCTTGCGATAGAACCAGTCCGCCTTCGCGCCGAGACGGAAGCTCTGGTAGAGCGTCAGGCAGACGCCCGGGAGCAGAGCGATCGCCGCGGCGATCTCCCGCGGGACCGCCTCGATGAAGCCGAGCGCCCCGGCGACGGCGCTCGACAGGATCGAGAGGATCACCGCGGTGACGCCGAGCCCGTAATGTTTGCGGGCGGACGCGACCATCCGCTTCTCCTCCGCCTCGAGGTCCGCCAGCAGACCCTCCTTCACATCCGTCATCCGCCCCTCCCCCGACCGGACCTTCACCCGGACCCTCGCAATGCGGAGCCGCTCGCCGAACGGGCGCCCCCCCGCGGGCCGGACCCCGATCCGACGCCGATCCTAGCCGAAAATGCTCGTCCCGTGGCGCCCCGGCGAGAGGCCGAGCCATTTCGCCGCCGTCTCGCCGATATCGGCGAAGCTGTCGCGCCGGCCGGCGAAGCCGGGGGCAAGGCCGGGGGCGGTCATCAGCACCGGGACCATCTCGCGGGTGTGGTCAGTGCCGGTCCAGGTCGGGTCGCAGCCGTGGTCGGCCGTGAGGATCAGCAGGTCGCCGGGGGTCAGCCGGGCGAGCAGGTCCGGTAGCCGGCGGTCGAAGGCCTCGAGGGCGGCGGCGTAGCCGGCGACGTCGCGGCGGTGGCCGAAGTCGGTGTCGAAGTCCACGAAATTGGTGACGACGAGGTCGCCCGCGCCGGCGCGGTCGATCGCGGCGAGGGTCGCGTCCATCAGCGCGTCGTTGCCGGCGGCCTTGACGACCTCGGAGACGCCGACGTGGGCGAAGATGTCGCCGATCTTGCCGACGCCGACGACCCGGCCGCCGGCGGCGACGACCCGGTCGAGCAGGGTCGGCTCGGGCGGCGGCACGGCGAAGTCGCGGCGGTTGGCGGTGCGGGTGAAGCCGGTGGCGCCATCGCCGACGAAGGGCCGGGCGATGACGCGGCCGACGCCGAGCGGGTCGGCGAGGCGGCGGGCGATCCGGCAGACGCCGATCAGCCGGTCGAGCCCGAAAGACTGGTCGTGCGCGGCGATCTGGATCACCGAATCGGCGCTGGTGTAGACGATCGGCCTGCCGGTCGCGACGTGCTCCCCGCCGAGGCGGGCGATGATCTCGGTGCCCGAGGCGTGGCAGTCGCCGAGGACGCCGGGAAGGCCGGCCTCGGCGATCAGCGCCCGGGTGAAGGCGGGCGGGAAGGTCGGCACGGCCAGCGGAAAATACGTCCAGTCGAAGGGCACCGGTACGCCGGCGATCTCCCAGTGACCCGACGGCGTGTCCTTGCCCTTCGACCGCTCGGCGGCGAGCGCGCAGCACCCGGTGAGCGGCCCGGTGGCGATGCCGGGCGGCCGCCGGCCGGTCGCCGCCTCGGCGACCACCCCGAGGCCGAGAGCGGCGAGATTGGGCAGGGTCAGCGGCCCGGAGCGCAGACCCGCAACGTCGGCCGCGCCGGCGGCGCAGGCCTCCGCGACGTGGCCGACCGTGTCGGCCCCGGCGTCGCCGTAGGCCGCCGCATCGGGCGCGCCGCCGATGCCGACGCTGTCGAGCACCATCAGGAAAACGCGGGGCATGGGCCGGAACCGTGGATCATCGGCGAATCCTACGCCGCCGTCCGGGGGTTGTCATCTTCCGCGGGAGAGGCCGCCCCTCATCCGCCCATCGGGCACCTTCTCAACCGAGGGGAGAAGGGGTCGACCTCGTCCGGGCGAGATCGCACCTTACCTCTCCCCGATCCGCGCCAGCAGCAGCGGCCGCTCCGACGGCGGCTCGCCGAGGCGGTAGGCGGCGCGCAGGGCCGCGGCCGCCATCGCCGCCTGGTCTTCGTCGCGGGCGTGGACGAAGCCGAGCGGGCGGTAGGGGCCGACGGGATCGCCGACGCCGGCGAGGGCTGTGAAGCCGACGGCGGGGTCGATCGCCTGGTCGGGATCGGTGCGTCCGCCCTTCAGGGCGACGACGGCGAGGCCGATCGCCCGGGTGTCGATCGCGGCGACGTCGCCTTCGTCCGCCGCGAAGACCGGCCGCACCAGCGGGGCCTCTTCGAGATGGGTCTCCGGCTGCTCCAGCAGATCGGACGGCCCGCCGAGGGCCGCGACCATGCGGGCAAAGACCTCCGCGGCCCGGCCCGAGGCGAAGGCGGCGGCGATCGCGGCGCGGCCGGCGTCGAGGTCGGCGGCGAGGCCGCCCGCCACCAGCATCTCGCCGCCGAGGGCGACGGTGACGTCGGAGAGCCGCTCGTCGACGCGCCGGCCGGTGAGGAAGTCGATCGCCGCCCTCACCTCCAGGGCGTTGCCGGCGACGCTGCCGAGCGGCTCGTTCATGTCGGTGACGAGGGCGATCGTCGCAAGGCCGGCGCCGTTCGCCACCGAGACGAGGCTTTCGGCCAGCGCCTTCGCGGCGGGCAGGTCGGCCATGAAGGCGCCGGAGCCGCATTTGACGTCGAGCACCAGCGCGCCGAGCCCGGCGGCGAGCTTCTTCGACAGGATCGAGGCGGTGATGAGGTCGAGGGACTCCACCGTCGCGGTGACGTCGCGGATGGCGTAGATCCGCTTGTCGGCCGGGGCGAGATCCTCGGTCTGGCCGACGATGGCGCAGCCGACCTCGCGCACCACCTTGCGCAGCAGCGCCAGATCCGGCTGGCTGGCGTAGCCGGGGATGGCGTCCAGCTTGTCGAGGGTGCCGCCGGTGTGGCCGAGGCCGCGGCCGGAGATCATCGGCACGAAGCCGCCGCAGGCGGCGACGGCGGGGGCGAGCATCAGCGAGACGGTGTCGCCGATGCCGCCGCTCGAATGCTTGTCGAGGGCGGGTCCGGGCAGGCCCGACCAGTCGAGCACGGTGCCGCTGTCGCGCATAGCCAGCGTCAGCGCCACCCGCTCGTCGCGGGCAAGGCCGCGGAAGAACACCGCCATGCAGAAGGCGGCGATCTGCTCGCGCGCGACGGTGCCGGCGACGAGGCCGCCGACGAGGGCGGCGATGTCGCCGCGCTCCAGCACCGCGCCGTCGCGTTTTCTGCGGATGATCTCCTGCGGCAGCATCGCCCTCTCCCTCGCCATGGTTCCCGGGCGACCCGCCGGCGCGGCGCGACGGCCGCGCCGGCGAGGATCGGGGCGGCGAGGGCCGGGGTCAAGCGGCCTGCTGCGGCCGCTCGCGCGCGAAGGCCGCGACGACGCGGGGCAGGATGCGGGCGAGCTTCTCGGCCCCGTGCGGGGCGACGGCCTTGGTCTCCGCGTGCGAGAGCTCCGTGCCGGTGAGGCCGGCGGCGAGATTGGTGATGGTCGAGACCGCCGCCATCCGCAGGCCGAAGAAGCGGCCGAGGATCACCTCCGGCACGGTCGACATGCCCACGGCGTCGGCGCCGAGCACCCGGGCCGCCCGGATCTCGGCCGGCGTCTCGAAGGACGGGCCGGAGAACCACATGTAGACGCCCTCGTGCAGCGCCACCGCCTCCTCGGCCGCCGCCGTGCGGAACAGGTCGGCGAGTTCGGCGTCGTAGGCGTTGGTGAGGCCGACGAAGCGGCGGTCGGAGCGCTCGCGGACCAGCGGGTTGGCGCCGGCGAAGTTGATGTGGTCGGTGAGCATCATCAATTCGCCCGGTCCGATCTCCTCGTGCAGGCTGCCGGCGGAATTGGTGAGGATCAGCGCCTCGCAGCCGAGCGCGGCGATGGTCTCGATCGGCGCCCGCATCGCGGCGGCGTCGCCCTCCTCGTAATAATGCAGCCGCCCCGACATCACCGCGACGTCGACCCCGGCGAGCCGGCCGACGATCATCTCGCCGGCGTGGCCGGAGACCGTCGACATCGGAAAGCCGGGGAGCCGGGCGAAGGGGACGCGGACGGCGTCCTCGATCGAGGCGGCGAAGTCGCCGAGGCCCGAGCCGAGCACCAGGCCGACCCGGTAGCGGGCCGGGCGCATCTCGAGGATCGAGTTGGCGGCGACGGTGCCGAGATGTTGGGTCATTGCGTCGTCTCCAATGAGAAACCGTGGGGGAGGAGGTCGGCCAGCCGATAGGTGGCGCGCTCGCCGTCCGGATCGCAGACGGTGACCGGCACCTCGGGGCCGGCGAATTCGGCGAGCCGCTGGCGGCAGCCGCCGCAGGGGGTGCAGAAGCGGCCGCCGTCGATGCGGGGCGCGACGACCACGGCCGCCGCGATGCGTCGGCCGCCGGCCATGACGAGATGGGCGATGGCCGAGGTCTCCGCGCACCAGCCCTCGGGATAGGCGGCGTTCTCGATGTTGCAGCCGGCGTGGATGCGGCCCTCCTCGTCGAGCAGGGCGGCGCCGACGGCGAACCGCGAATAGGGGGCGTGGGCCCTGTCCCGCGCCGCGGCGGCGGCGGCGAACAGCTGTTCGACCTCGTCCATACGGTCCCTCCTCGATCAAGCGGATTCCGGGCGGTCGCCCCCGCGACGCCGGAAAGGGGTGCCGGAACCATCCCGCGGCCGCGGGATCGCCCTCAGGGCGACGACGAAGGTCCGGGGCGGCGCCCGGGCCGGGGTCCCGGCCGGGGTGGAGGCTCCGGCGCCGGGTCGGGCGAGCCGGAGGCCGACGGTCGGGCCAGGGCGGCGAGCGCGCCGACGACGCGGGAGAAGTCGTGTGACGACGCACCGCCGCGAGAGTGCGGCAAGGTAGCGGCAGAAAACCGACGGGATCAAGTCGAAAGGCGGCCGGGTCTCCCGCCGCCGGCGCCACACAGCTTCGCCGGCACGGCGCGGAACGGCGGCGGCCGCGGACGCGGCGCGACGGGCGGCGCGCCTCTTGCCTCGCG
>CALCDT010000395.1 GCA_937900425.1 uncultured Alphaproteobacteria bacterium
GAGGCCGAGCGACGTGCGGAGGGCGGCGAGCGCCTCCGGCGTCGCCTGCTGGCCGAGCAGCGCCGAGGCGACGTCGCCGGGCAGCAGGTTGGTGGCGAAGAACAGGAGCGCGGCGACGGCGAGGAGCGTCAGCAGACCGAGACCGAGACGGGCGAGGACGAGACGGAGCATGAATTCGGCCACCACCCGTCCTGCCCCTGCCAGGAGGGAGGACGGCAGAAGGTCGACGGCCCGGGCGGCCCGATGCGGCGGGGCGCGAGCCCCCCGACCGGCTGCACGCCGGCCGGCCCCTCCCCCTGGCAGGGGAGGGACGCACCGTGGTCCGGGACGAGGCTATCCGCGCCTCACGACTCGAGCCAGACCTTCTCGCCGAGGCGCTGGCCCATGAAGTCGAACATCGGGTGGGGCTTCATGCCCTTTACCTTGTTCGACGCCGCGTCGATGTAGTCGATGAACATCGGGATGACGACGCCGCCGTCCTCCCAGATCATCCGCTGCATCTCGCCGTACATCTCCTTGCGCTTCGCCTGGTCGAGCTCGGCGCGGGCCTCGATGAGGAGCTTATCGAAGGGACCGCTGCGCCAGAACGAGTCGTTCCACTTGGCGTCCGACTTGTAGGCGATGGAGAGCATCTGGTCGGCGGTGGGACGGCCGCCCCAGTAGGAGGCGCAGAACGGCGCCTTCATCCAGACATTGTCCCAGTAGCCGTCGGAGGGCTCGCGCTTCACCTCGAGGTCGACGCCGCACTCCTTCGCCGAGGCCTGGTAGAGGACGCCGGTGTCGGTGGCGCCGGTGAAGGCCGCCTCGGAGACGGCGAGCGACACCTTCAGCCCTTCCATGCCCGCCTTCTTCAGGTGGAACTTCGCCTTGTCCGGATCGAGCGTGTGCTGCGGCAGGTCGGCGTTGTAGTAGGGGTTGGTCTTCGGGATCGGCTGGTCGTTGCCGATGGTGCCGTTGCCCTTCAAGACCGTGTCGATGATCTTCTGCCGGTCGATGGCGTATTTCAGCGCCAGGCGGACGTCGTTGTCGTCGAACGGCGCCATCGTGGTGTTCATCACCAGCACGGCGTGCTGGCCGGCCTGCGAGCGCACCGTGTGCAGCACGTTGCTCTGCGACAGGAGGCCGACGGTGCGGCCGTCGAGGCGGTTGATGACGTCGACCTGGCCGGAGATCAGCGCGTTGGTGCGCGCCGTCGTGTCGTTGATGACGATCGTCTCGATCGAGTCGACCCAGGCGCAGCCTTCCTTCCAGTAGCTGCCCTGCTTCTTCGTGATGGCGCGCACGCCCGGCTCGAACACCTCGAGGGCGTAGCCGCCGGTGCCGATCGGCTTCGACCAGTCGGTGAAGCCGTCCGGGACGACCATCAGGTGATAGTCGGAGAGGATGTAGGGCAGGTCGGCGTTGCCGCTCGACAGGGTGATGCCGACCTGATTGGTGTCGAGCTTCTTGATCTCGACGATGTCGGCCAGCACCGCCTTCGCGGCCGACTTGGTGTTCTCGCCGCGGTGCAGGTTGAGCGAGTAGACGACGTCGTCGGCGTCGAGCGTCTTGCCGTTGTGGAAGGTGACGCCCTTGCGGACGTTGAACACCCACTCGACGGCGCCGGGCTTCGCCTCCCAGCTCTCGAACAGCTCGGGCACCGCCTGGTTGTCGACGTCGATCTCCACGAGGCCGTTCATGATTTGGTAGCCGATGTTGGTCGGCACCCAGTCGGTGAAGGTCTGCGGGTCGAGGCTGTCGGTGGTGGCGCCGCCGGACATGCCCTGACGCAGGGTGCCGCCGCTCTTCGGGGCGTCCTGGGCGAAGGCGGGCAGGCTCGCGAGCAGGCCCGGTGCGGCGGCGGCGAGGGTGCCGAAAAGGGCGGTGCCGGTGAGGAATTCGCGGCGGTCGGGACCGGGCGGTCCGCCGGGGCGGGAAGCGTCGAATGCGGACATGGTTCCCCTCTCCGTTGCGCTCTGCGGCGGGTCGCCTCCGCTGCCGGGCGGGCGCCGGACGGAGGCCCGAGGGGACCGAGCTTAGGCGGCACGGGCGACGGGAACATCACGCAATGCGACATCGAACCGCGTGCGTTCCGACATCGCACCTCCGTCGCGGCGGTGCCGCCGGCGCTCAGGGCGCCGTCTGGGGTGCCAGCGCCGCGGCGAGGAAGCCGACGAGGCGGCGGTAGAGCGCCGTCGCCGTCGGGACGGTGCCGATCGCCCGGAGGCAGCCGTGCACGAGGCCGGGGCCGGGGGAGAGCTCGACGGCGCCGCCGGCGGCGCGGATGCGCTCGGCGAAGGCCGTCGCGTCGTCGCGCAGCGGGTCGTGCTCGACCGGCAGCAGCAGCGTCGGCGGCAGCCCGTCGAAGCGGTCGGCGAGGAGCGGGAAGTCGTAGGGGCCGGGGGGGCGGCCGCCGAGATAGGCGTCGGCGTAGGCGCGCACCTCGGCGGCGGTCAGCATCGGCGCGTCTGCCTCCGTCTCGCCGGCGGGCGGCGTCGGCGACGGCGCCGGCATCGGATAGACGAGGCCG
>CALCDT010000396.1 GCA_937900425.1 uncultured Alphaproteobacteria bacterium
TGCTTTCTGTGGCACTTTCCCTGGGGTCGCCCCCGCCGGGCGTTACCCGGCACCGCGCTTCCATGGAGCCCGGACTTTCCTCCCCGGCGACCTTTCGGTCCCTGCCGGAGCGGCCGTCCGGCCGACTGGCGCGCGTCTGACCTAGTGGGTCGCGGCCGCCCTGTCGAGGCCGAAGCGGTGGCGGCGCGGCCGCGCGGCGACCGCTTCGGCGCTCAGTGGCGACCGCTCAGCCGGCAGAGACCGCAGACGTCCGGGATCGTCAGCCGGTCCTGGCGCTCGGCGACGACGACGCCGCGGCGGCGCATGTCGGAGATGATCCGGCTCACCGTCTCGATGGTGAGGCCGAGATAGTCGGCGATCTCCTGGCGGGTCATGGCGATCCGCACCGTCGCGGTATCGACCTGGGCCGGACCGGTACAGCCGGCGCGACCGCGCCGCGGCACCATCCGCACGAGGAAGGTGGCGACCCGCTCGAAGGCGGACTTGCGGCCGAGCAGCACCGCGTGGTCGCGCAGCTCGGCGAGCCGGTCGCGCAGGCAGCGGGCGATGTACTGCTGGCCGCCGATGCAGCCTTCCGCCTCGCGCCGGTCGATGATCCGAAGGCCGGAGGAGACCAGCGTCTCGGCGTGGCAGTCGTGCTCGTCACCCGCCGACAGCCCGAAGAGATCGCCCCGGCCGAGAACCTCGACCACCTGGCGGCGGCCGTCGGCGAGGAGCTTGTAGAGCATCACCGCGCCGTCGGTGATCTCGTAGAGGCGGTCCGCCGGTTCGCCCTCGCGGAAGACGATCTCGTGCTCGGGCAGTCGTTGCAGACGGGTGCGCGGCGACGTGCGGATGGCCTCCCATTCCCGCAGGCGCGCACCCGTCGGCGGCGGGGGCGGCGGCGCATGCGCGACGTCGTGGCGATCGATATAGGCCATCGTTCCCTCCAGATCCGCTGCACAACCTCGTCCGTTGGCCGCAGCGGCCGGAAGCAGAGTGAGAGCTTCGCAGAAACGAGGAAATCCGGCGCATTCCGTAGGTCGAAGCGCGTACGGACAGCTACGGACGAGGCGTCATGCCGCGCGTCAGAGTGCAGCAGCGATGGCGGCCTCGCTGAGCGGCTTGCGCAGCACCGAGGAGACGCCGAGGCCGCGCAGGTGGCTGTCGAGGGACGCCTGCGATTCACCGGTGATGACGATGATCCGCGGCGGCGCCTCGAGGCCGTTGAGCCAGCGGATCACGTCGGCGCCGCGCAACCCCGGCAGACCGAGATCGACGAACACCGTCGCGTCCGGCGCCGGCGGCCCGACGCTGAAGAAACTCTCCGCGTCGTGGTGCGCCTCGACGCGGTGGCCGTACTGCTCGATCAGCAGCGCCAGCGCATCGCAGACCGCACGGTCGTCTTCGAGAATGTGGACAATCCCCACGCCGCTCTCCCGCCACGAGCGGCAGCCGCGACGAAACGCCCCGGCGACACTCGGAACGGCAATGTCGCCTCGTCGGGCGCGCCGCGCCATCCGGGTCAGTACGGATCGTCAGCGGCCCTCGCCGCCCGACAGCACGATGCGGACGAGGTCGGCCGCGTTGCGCGCGCCGAGCTTCTGCATGATGCGGGCGCGGTGGACCTCGATCGTCCGCGGCGAGATGCTGAGCGTGCGGCCCGCCTCCTTGTTCGACAGGCCGCGGACGATCTCGCGCAGCACCTGCCGCTCGCGCGGGGTGAGCAGCTCGGCGCCGGGGAAGTCGGACGGCTCGCCGCCGTCGGGATCGGCCGTCATCGCCTCGCGGACGCGGGTGACGACGGTCTCCATGTCGAACGGCTTCTCGATGAAGTCGGCGGCGCCTTCCTTGATCGCCTGGACGGCGACCGGTATGTCGCCCTGGCCGGAAATCATGAAGACGGGCCCGCGGAAGCCGCGCCCGGTCAGCGACTTCAGGGTCTCGATGCCGGAGCGTCCGGGCATGTGGACGTCGAGGAGCACGCATCCCGACGTCGCGTCGCAGCCGCCGAGGAAGCGGTCGCCGCTCTCGAAGGTGCGGACGGTGAAGCCTTCCAGCTCGAAGACCACGGCGAGGGCGTCGCGAACCGCTGCATCGTCGTCGACCACGTAGACGATGCCCTCAGGCGCCTCGGACATCTTCGCCTTCTCCTTCGCCAGCTTCCGGATGCGCCGCCTTCCCGGCCGGCAGCGTCAACGTGAAGGTGGCGCCGCGACCGCCACCGCCGGGGTCGACCGAGAGGTCGCCGCCGTGATTCTGGGCGATCGTCCGGGAGATCGCCAGGCCAAGCCCGAGGCCCGAGCGCTTGCTCGACGAGAACGCCTTGAACAGGCCGGCGACGGAAGCCTCGGGAATGCCGCTGCCGGAATCGGAGACGTCGACGGCGACCGTGTCGCCGTCCCGACGGGTCGCCACGCGGATCCAGCCGTCACCGCTGCCCGCGACCGCGTCGAGTGCGTTGCGGACCAAGTTGGCGAGCACCTGATGGATCTGCACGGGGTCGACGTCAACCATCGGCAGGTCGGGGGCGAGGGCCCGGCGAACCTCGCTCGGGGCGTTGACGCGGCCGAGCAACGCCAGCTCCAGCGCCTCCTCGACGAGGGCGTTGATCGCGACGGGCCGGCGGTCCGGCTCCCGCTTCTCGACGAATTGCCGCATCCGCTGGATGATGCTGCCGGCCCGCTCGGCCTCCTTCACGGCGCGGTCGAGCACGTCGAGCGCCGTCGAGTCGGCCGACGTCGCGCCCGACTTCAGCCGCCGCGCCGCCGCCTGCAGGTAGAGCATCACCGCGGTGAGCGGCTGGTTCAGTTCGTGCGCGATGGCCGCGCCCATCTCGTCGATGGCGTTGACGCGGGCCATGTGCAGGAGCTGCGCCTGGAGCTGGTTCAGCCGCTCCTCGACCTGCTTGCGCGGCCGCAGATCGCGAATGATGCCGATGAACTGGCGGCCGTCGGGCGTCGCCGCCTCGCCGACGGAGAGTTCGATCGGGAACACGGTGCCGTCGGCGTGCTGGCCGCGGACCTCCCGGCCGATGCCGATGATCCGCCGCTCGCCGGTCTCGAGATAGTGCCGGAGATAGCCGTCGTGC
>CALCDT010000397.1 GCA_937900425.1 uncultured Alphaproteobacteria bacterium
CCGCCCGAGCCGGCGGAGACGCCGCGCAAGGCCGGCCGGCCGCGCCGGGACCGCCGCACACCGGCCGGCGGCGGGGATCAGGGCAGCCTGTTCTGAGCGGCCGGCGTCCGGCTCGCCGGAACCGCGAGCAACGGCCGGCCGCCCTCAGCCCGCCTTCTTCTGCTCGCGCAGGAAATGGACGAGGGCGACGTCGCAGGCCTCCATCGCCTCCGGGTGTTTCAGGTAATAGGAGACCGTGCTGAAGTTCGGGCCGGGATCGCGGCCCTCGAACGACCCCCAGCGCACGAAATGCACCGCCGGCGGCACCGTGATCGACTTGAGGTCGTCGTAGGTCGCGAGGTACCAGTCGGGATCGAACAGGCCGGAGCTTTCGACGAGCTGGACCTGATCCTTCTCGCTGTTGCCGAACAGCGCCGCCTTCAGGCTGAACTTCTGGTCGGAGTAGATCCGGGTCCTCGCGCGGAACAGACGGGCGAGCACCTGCTGGCGCTGGGCGAGATGGGTCTTCTGCTTCTCGAGGTCGGCGATCGCAGCGGAGCGCGACGCCAGTTCGCCTGCCAGCCCCGCCATCTCGGCCTTGACCTTGTCGACGGCCTTCGAGTTCTTCGCCTTGCTCTTCGCGAGTTGCTCGGACTGCTCGGCGACGCGTTCCTGCAGGAAGCGGATCTCGCCGCCGGCCTCCTCGGCGAGCTTCTGCACCCGCGCCAGTTCCTTGGACAGATGGTCGATGCCGGCGCCGTATTCGTTGGCCGACAGCCTTGCGGAGGCTTCGATTTCCGCCAGCCGTTCGGAGACCCGGGCCTTTTCCGTCTTGACCCGCGCCACCTCGTCCCCGAGGGCCGCTTTGCTCTGGCGCAACGCCACGAGTTCGGCTTCGAGCTCGGCGAAGCGCGCGGCGGCCGCCTTGCCGTCCGCGTCGGAGCGGGCGAGGACCGCTTCGAGATCGAGCACCCGGCCGCGCGCCTGGGCGAGGTCCCGCTCGAGGCTGGCGGCCGCGGCATTGTCGACGTTCGGGGCGGCGCTCTTCATCGCCTCGATCCGGCGGATCAGGGCGGCGATCTCGCGGAAACGCTCGGCGAGCGCGGCTTCGAGATCGCGCCTGGCGGCGTCGGCCGCCGCGGCCTTCTCGGCCGCACCGGCGAGTTCGGCCTTGAGACCCTCGACCTCGCCGGCGAGGACTTCGGCCCGGCGCAGCGTCTCGAAATCGACGTCGGCGACGCGGGCTTCGGCGTCGGCGAGCGCGGCGCCCAGACGATCCTTCTCGGCGGCGAGCGCCCCGGCCGTCTCCCGCTCCGCGGCGAGCTCGGCTTCGAGGTCCGCCAGCCGCTGCCCGCCGGCCGCAGCCGCCTCGGCCGCGCGCGCTTCGCCCTCGCGCAGCGCCACTTCAAGTTCCGCACCGGTCTGCTGCGCCGCACGAAGATCGTCGCGGCTCCGGTCGAGATCGGCTGCGAGCGCGGCCCGAGCCTGTTCGGAAGCGACGATGACATCGCGGTTCTCGGCGAGTTCCGCCTCGAGCGCGGCGATGCGGGCCGTGGCGGCGCCGTGGCGGGCGACGAGGGCGGTCGCCGCCTCTTCTGCACCGCGAAGGTCGTCCTCGCGCGACCGCAGCGCGCCTTCGAGTTCCGCGATCCGGGTGGCGGCGAGGGCGTCGGCGTCCTTGAACCGCCGCTGCAGGTCGTCGATCGTCGCCTGCAGGCGGGTCGTCTCCTCGCCGGCGAGGCGGGCGTCGTCGAGGCTCTTCTTCAGACGGCCTTCGAGATCGGCGATCTGTCCGGCCGCGCGTTCCTCGGCATCCCTGGCCTTGCGCCGCGTCTCCTCGAGGGCGGCGTCGATCGCGGCCTTCTCCTCGCCGGCCTTCCGCAGTTCCTCGCCGCGTTTGGTCAACCGGCTTTCGAGATCGGCGAGTTGCGCGGCCGCGGCGGCTTCCGCTTCCTTGGCCTTGCGCCGCGTCTCCTCGAGAGCGGCATCGACCGCGGCCTTCTCTTCACCGGCAATCCGAAGTTCCTCGCCGCGTTTGGTCAACCGGCCTTCGAGATCGGCGAGTTGCGCGGCCGCGGCGGCTTCCGCTTCCTTGGCCTTGCGCCGCGTCTCCTCGAGAGCGGCGTCGACCGCGGCCTTCTCTTCACCGGCAATCCGAAGTTCCTCGACGCGTTTCGTCAACCGCCCTTCGAGATCGGCGATCTGCGCGGCCGCGGCGGCTTCCGCTTCCTTGGCCTTGCGCCGCGTCTCCTCGAGGGCGGCATCGACCGCGGCCTTCTCCTCCCCGGCTTTCCGCAGTTCCTCGACGCGCTTCTTCAGACGGCCTTCGAGATCGGCGAGTTGCGTGGCCGCACGGGCTTCCGCCTCCTTGGATCTGCGCCGCGCCTCCTCGAGGGCCGCGTCGAGCTTCCCCTTTTCCTCGCCGGCGATCCGCAGGTCGTCGGCCCGCTTCTTGAGCTTGGATTCGAGGTCGGCCCGAAGCCCGTCCGCGTTGGCCTCGGCTTCCCTGGCCTTGCGCCTCGATTCCTCGAGCAGGCTGTCCAGCCTGGATTTCTCCTCGCCGAGGGTGCGGATCTCCTCGGCGCGCTGCTTCAAACGGCTTTCGAATTCCGCGATCTGCTGGGCGTGACGGTCAGCCGCCGCCTTCCCCTGCTCGATCGTTTCGGCAACGGCGCTTTCGAGCTTGGCTTTCGCCTCGCCGGCAGCCCGGAGTTCTTCGCCGCGCGCCTTGAGACGCGCTTCGAGTTCGGCGATCTGGGCGCCGAGACGAACCTCCGCATCCTTGCCGTGACGCCGCGCGGCGGCGAGCGCCTCCTCGAGGCCGGTCTTGTCCTCCGCGGTCTGCCGCGCCCGCCGCGAGGCCTTCGCGAGTTCGGCCTCCAGGGCGGCGGTCTGTTCGGCGGTGGCCTTCTCCCGGTCCTCGGCCTGCTGCCGCGTCTGCGCGAGCGCGGCCTCGACCGCGGCCTTCTCCTCGGCGAGGCGGGCGAGATCGGCCTTCGCCGCCGCCATCTCCTCTCCGAGTTCGTCGGCCCGCCTGGCGGCCGCCTGCTCCGACTTGGCGAGGGCCTGTTCGAAAGACTGACGGGTCGCGGCGAAATCGGCGACGGACGCCTCCTGCTCGCGGACCTGCTGCTCGGTGCGCCGGAGTTCGCTTTCGAGGCGGATCTTCTCTTCCGCCACCACGCGCAGTTCCTTGCGGGTCGCGGCGAGTTCCCCTTCGAGGGTGAGGAGACGGGCGGCGGATTCGGCGTGGCGCTCGGCGAGCGCCAGCTGATGCTCGGCGAGGGCGGTTTTCTGGCGTTCCAGATCGGCCCTCGCCTCGGCGGCGGCGACCTGGGCGCCTGCCAGTTGCTCGCGCAGCGAGGCGGCGACCTCGGGAGCGGGCTGCGCGGCGGCCGCGGGCGACTGCAGGTCGAACAGCCTGGCCTGGAGTTCGGCGACGATCCGGGTGCGCTCGGCGTAGGCGGCCTCGACCTTCGCGAGCTTTGCGAGAGCAGTGTCCCGCTCGTCCTCCGCCTTGCCGCGGGCGGCGGTGGCCTCGGCGATCGCAGTCTCGAGGCGGGTGACGGCGGCGCTCTTGGACCGGCTGACCCAGTCGTTGTGGACCGCGACGCCGAGGCGGGTGAAGATGCGGTGGATCTCGGCATGTCCGGGCATGCCGAACTCGAGATCGAGCAGCGCCTTGACCCGCTCGGGCAGCCGCTCGGGGCTCAGCATCACCATGACGCCGTCGCCGGTGTCGCGGACGATGGTGCGGTGGTCGGTGGCGAGGCGGGCGAGCAGCGCCTTGCCGGCCGGATCGCCCTGGTAGTGGCGAGGGGCGTTGAGAATGAGAACGCAGCCCTCGGCGAGCTTCGGTCGCCATGTCTCGAGAAGCGCTTCGACCGCGGCGGCCTCGCGCGGAGCGTGGACGTGCAGAAGATCGACGACACCGTCGGGGAAACGTTCGCTCGCGCTGGCGCCGTCCTCGCTCAGCAGCACCGAAAAGTCGGCGTATTGCTCGTCGTTGTAGGAGGCGAGCGCGGCGTGGTCGCCGGCACCGGCTTCCTCGACGCCATAGCAGACCGCCTCCATGCCGAGGCGCTCGACGGTCTGGCAGGTGCCGAAATAGGCGACGCCGTCGCCGAGGCCGAGCTGGACGATGGTCCGCGGCTGGCAGGTCTCGACGATCCAGAACAGGAACGGCAGATGATGCAGGAACGGCGACTCGCGGAGGAATTTCGCATTCCAGAACAGGGATTTCACCGCACTCGGCGCGAAGGCGTCGATCGACGTCCTCCGATCGTCCAGAGCCCCGGCCTGACCGATCATGAGATCCCCACGATCTTTCCGACGCGATCCATCGTTCATCTCAAAGACCTATGTGGTTGAAACCAAAATTGAAACGTCTCAATCCCCGCCCGCGGAGCGGCCTCGGCACGCTTTCCCCGCCAAGGCGTCCCCGGTGAAATGCAACAGGCGAGCCACCCTGCCATCGCCCCGGTCGCCGGACAAGCGGAGCACGCACGGCCGGCCGCCACCTCCCGCCCCCCGGGAGCGGCACCGCCCTGCCGGTGCGTCACCGACATAGCCTCTGGCGCCGCCGCCCGCAACGACGAAGCCGCCCCTGCGGGCCGCTGACCGCACGAAACCTGAGCCGGAAGGGAAGGATGGCGGCAGAGAGCCCGATGGTGCCGCCGGCGGGGCGGCGCGGGGATGAGTTGACCGGCCCGTCGGAAGGCCGCCTCGTGCGGTGACGACGTCGCCTCGCAAGTCCCGGCGATCATGGAAAGGGGCCGGCCGAGACCTCGCGCCGACCTGCGTTCGCACGAGGCTCGTCCGGGACGATCGACAGGAGAGCGCGACGCACCGCCGGGCAAAGACGTTTTCCAAGCGATCGCGCGCGTGCACCGGCGGTGGCGGGATGCGGGCAGCCGGGAGACGAGGCGCAGTGCGGCGGAAGAACGACGGCGCCTAATTCGGCGCCAGAAACGAACTATGCAAATCAGAGAGGCAATCGATCCCCGGGCCTGCCCTACGGCATCGCCCGAGGATCGGGACGGGCGGACCGCCCGTTCATTGCAGCCGGTCGCCGGGCGTCCGGGTGGCGCGGTCTTCGGCCACCGCCTCGGCGTGATAGCGACCACCGTCGAGCGCCATGGCGCAGTTTTCCGGCATGTTCAGGGCGCGAAGCACCGCGGCTTCCTCCCCCGCGCGCCCGTTGGCGAAGCGCCCGCGCACGGGGAACTCGTAGATCCGCGCGCCTCCTCTCATGCTGCTCGATGCCATGTCTCACCTCGTCCTGTGCTGGGTCCCGCCACCGAAGGAGCGGCCGGGAGTATGAGGAACTGTGCCCATATTTTGCACAGATTGCCTAGTTTAAAATCATTTATGCTCAACATATCCGCTTTCAAGGGGGTGCTCATTTGCCGGGCGCCGGGGGACGCCGCCCTCCCGGATTTCGAACCGCCCGGACGAAGAGACGTTCCGGTGCGGCGGGTACGGCCCTCGGCGGTAGCGGGGGTTTTCGCGGTTCTCGCCCGCGCCGTCGCCGGGTGGCCGCGGCGGGGCGGGTCGACACCGCGCCCTGACCGGTCGAAAGCCCGCTCAACTCGTTCGATCTGGCACGCCGCCTGCATACGGGAGCGGTCGACGGCTCCGCCGCGAGGCGGACGGCCGCGAGACCCGAGAGACCCTTGCGCCATCAGTCGATGAGAGGCATGCAATGACCAAGTTCAAACTCGAGTATATCTGGCTCGACGGCTATACTCCGGTGCCGAACCTGCGCGGCAAAACGCAGATCAAGGAATTCGATTCGTTCCCGACGCTCGAGCAACTGCCTCTCTGGGGTTTCGACGGTAGCTCCACCAAGCAGGCCGAAGGCCACAGCTCCGACTGCGTGCTGAAGCCGGTCGCGATCTACCCCGATCCGGCCCGCACCAACGGCGCCCTGGTGATGTGCGAAGTGATGATGCCGGACGGCGTCACCCCCCACGCCACCAACACCCGCGCCACGATCCTCGACGACGAAGGCGCCTGGTTCGGCTTCGAGCAGGAATATTTCTTCTACAAGGACGGCCGCCCACTCGGCTTCCCCGAACAGGGCTACCCGGCGCCGCAGGGCCCCTACTACACCGGCGTCGGCTACAAGAACGTCGGCGACGTCGCCCGCACCATCGTCGAGGAGCACCTCGACCTCTGCCTCGCGGCCGGCCTCAACCACGAAGGCATCAACGCCGAAGTGGCGAAGGGCCAGTGGGAATTCCAGATTTTCGGCAAGGGCTCCAAGAAGGCGGCCGACGAGATCTGGATGGCGCGCTACCTGCTGCTGCGCCTGTGCGAGAAGTACGGCATCGACATCGAGTTCCACTGCAAGCCGCTCGGCGACACGGACTGGAACGGCTCGGGCATGCACTGCAACTTCTCCACGAAGTTCATGCGCGAGATCGGCGGCAAGGCCTATTTCGAGGCCCTGATGGCCCAGTTCGACAAGAACCTGATGGATCACATCGCGGTCTACGGTCCGGACAACGACAAGCGCCTGACCGGCAAGCACGAAACCGCTCCGTGGAACAAGTTCAGCTACGGCGTCGCCGACCGCGGCGCCTCGATCCGCGTTCCGCACTCCTTCGTGAAGAACGACTACAAGGGCTATCTCGAGGATCGCCGCCCGAACTCCCAGGGCGACCCCTATGCGATCGCCTCGCAGGTTCTGAAGACGATCTCGGAAGTCCCGACCGAAGCCTACGCCACCGTCGCGGCCTGACCGGACAGGACGTTTCTCCCTCCCGAGACGCGCGCGGCGCGGACCCTCCCGGTCCGCGCCGCTTTTTTTCGGCCTCGCGGTGGCGGAGGGGCGGACCCGGCCCGTTTCAGGCCGCCGCGGCGTCGAGCCGGCCGATCGCCCGGCGCAGGGCGGCGTAGCAGGCCGGATCGATCGCGGTGCCGGCCATGTCGTCCATGACGGCGAAGGCGCGGGACACGGGCATCGCCGCGCGGTAGGGCCGCTCGGCGGTGAGGGCGTCGAAGATGTCGGCGGTGGTGACGATCCGCGTCTCGAGGGAGATGGCCTCCCCCGCGATGCCGTCCGGATAGCCTTTGCCGTCGAGCCGCTCGTGGTGGGCGCCGGCGACCTCGGCCAGTTCGGCGAAGGCCGGGATCCGCTGCAGGATGGCGCGCGACAGGGCGGCGTGGGCGCGCACCGCCGCCCACTCGGCCTCGTCGAGCCTGCCGGGCTTGTCGAGCACCGTGTTGCTGACGCCGAGCTTGCCGATGTCGTGAAGCAGGGCGGCGCGGCGCAGCCAGCGCCGCCGCGCGGCGGTCAGGCCGAGTTCCTCGGCGATCATGTCGGCGAACAGCGTCACCCGCTCGGAGTGGTTCGAGGTGTAGGGGCTCTTGGAATCGATGACGACGGCGAAGGCCGCGGCGATGTCGTCGAGATGGTCCTCGTCGACGAAGCGCACGACCTGCGCCGGCTCGAGCGACAGGATGCGCCGTTCGAGGTCCGGCGCGCCGAGCGCCTCGAAGAAGCCCGGCGCCGTGCAGGCCGCCTCGAAGGCCGCCACCACCGCCGGATCGAACCAGCCCCCGGCCCGGGCCGCGATTTCGCGGCGGGCCGCGCCGGCGTCGGCCGCGGTGTGGAAGACGTCGGCGACCTGGGCGAGCAGCGCGATCTGCGAGAGGACCGGCACGGCGCCGCCGGACCGTCCCTCCGGCTTGCCCGAACCGTCGAAATGCTCGTCGAGGCAGCGGATGCCCTCGCAGACCGCCGGGCCGAAGCGCATCCTCGCCGCGATCTCCGCGCCACGGTGGCAGCGGGTCTCGATCAGTTCCCGGGCGATCTCGCCGCCGTTCCTGAAGATGTTGAGAATGGCGCGGAACCGCTCGGACAGGCCGGCGCCGAGGCCGGTGTGCGACAGCACGAAGCGCAACGCCTGCGACAGGCTGCCGTCGATGCGCTTGAAGTCCGCCTTGAAGGTGAGATCGTCGGTCAGGTAGAGTTCGCAGATCCGGGCCGCGTTGCTGCTGCAGCCGAGATCCTTGAGCAGCAGGACGTAGTAGAGGTCGGAGAGGGCCGCGTCGGCGAGACCGAGTTCGCGGCCGACCGCCATGCCGACGTGGCAGCAGCGGATGCAGTGGCCGGGGGGCTGGCCCTCGGTGACGTCGAGGGCGTGGGACAGCGCGCCGAGCAGTTCCGACAGCCTGATCTCGTCCACGCCTCTTTCCTTCCGCGCCGCGACACCACCGGCGGCGAGGATGAGCGCCAATCGTTAAGCTCCGGTTCGGCGGAGCGCGCCGGGGCGGCGGCCGTCCGGGATCGGGACGTGAAGAAATCACCGCGGCTTGCGTCGGATCAATGCGGGGCCGCGGCGGCGTTCATAGGGTGGCCCCCGACATGGGTCCGGGGCCGCCGCAGGCGCGGCGCCGACGGACGATGACAGCGAGGAGAAGGCGGCCATGGCGATCAGGGACATCATCACGATCATCGACATCTTCGATCCGAAGATGCCGGGGCCGCGGCTCGCGGTCGACCTCGCCGGCCGGGCCGGCGCCCACGTCACCGGCATCGCGCTGGCGATGGAGCCGATGGCGCCGGCCTATCTGGCGGTGCCGATCCCGGCCGATTATCTGGTCGGCGCCGTCGAGGAGGCCGAGCGGCAGGCGCGAGAGGCCTGCACGGCCTTCGCGGCGATCGCCCGCGACAACGACGTCTCCTTCGAGACCCGCACCGTCACGGTGCTCGCCGGCTCGACGTCGCCGATCGTCGCCCAGGCGCACCTGTCCGACCTCGTCGTCATCGGCCAGGAGGACGTCGACAATCCCGAGCCGATGCGGGCGGCGCTGATCGAGGCGATGCTGTTCGACGCCGGCGTGCCGGTGATGGTGGTGCCGCGCGGCTGGACCAAGCCGCTCGCGACCGGGCGCGTCATGGTCGCCTGGGACGGCAGTTCCACCGCGGCGCGAGCGGTGCACGAGGCGATGCCGCTGCTCGCGCTCGCCCGTGAGGTCGAGGTGGTGATCGTCGCCGGCGGCAGGAACTGGAACGGCGAGCCCGGCTCGGACGTCGCGACCTATCTCGCCCGCCACGGCCTCGACGTCTCGGTCTCGACCATCCTGCGCGACGCCTCGGACGTCGCCGCGGCCCTCAACGGCCACGCCCGCGAAACCTCGGCCGACCTCGTCGTCATGGGCGGCTACGGCCACAGCCGCCTGCGCGAGTTCATCATCGGCGGCGCCACCCAGGACATGCTGGCAAAGGCGGAGATTCCGGTGATCATTGCCCACTGAGGCGGCGAAGGGAGGTGACGGAAGGGCCGTGACGGGCCGGAGGAACGTCCCGTCATCGGCCCTTGTTCGGGGAGGAGCGAGAATGGACGGCCACGGCGGCCGGCGGCGGGGAGAGCCCGCCGGCACCGGGGACCCGCGCGGAACGGATCAGACCCAGGAAACCCTCATGAGCCTCGACCGGATCGACGTCTTCTTCCACCCGAAGTCCATCGCCCTCGTCGGCGCCAGCACGAGGCCCGGCACGGTGGGTGCGGTGATCGCCCGCAACCTGCTCGCCCGGTCGAAGGCGCCGGTGTTCCTCGTCAACCCCAAGGGCGGCTCGATCGAGGGCCAGCCGCTCATCGCCTCGCTCGCCGACCTGCCGCAGCGCCCCGACCTCGGCGTCGTCGCGGTGCCGCCGGCGGCGGTGCCGGGGGCGATCGACGACCTCGGCGCCCGCGGTGCCCGCGGCGCCGTCGTCATCACCGCCGGGCTCGGCAAGGGCGAGGGCTCGATCGCCGAGGCGATGCTGGCGGCGGCGCGCCGCCACCGCATGCGCATCGTCGGGCCGAACTGCATCGGCGTTTCGGTGCCGGCCGCCGGCCTCGACGCCAGCTTCGCCCAGCGGCCCGGCCGGGTCGGCGACCTCGCCCTGATCTCGCAGTCGGGTGCGATGATGACCAGCATCCTCGACTGGGCCGAGGCCAACGACGTCGGCTTCTCGGGCCTCGTCTCCATCGGCGATGCCGCCGACGTCGGCTTCGCCGATCTGCTCGACCACTTCGCCCTCGATCCGAAGACGCGGGCGATCCTGCTCTACGTCGAGGCGATCCGCGACGCGCGCAGCTTCATGTCGGCGGCACGGGCGGCGGCGCGGATGAAGCCGGTCGTCGTCATCAAGTCCGGCCGCAGCACGGCGGCGGCGAAGGCGGCGGCCTCGCACACCGGGGCGCTCGCCGGCGTCGACGCGGTCTACGACGCCGCCTTCCGCCGCGCCGGCCTGCTGCGGGTGCGCACCCTCGACGAACTCTTCGCCGCCGCCGAGACTCTGACCCACGTGCCGCGGATGAACGGGCGGCGCATCGCCATCCTCACCAACGGCGGCGGTGCCGGCGTCATGGGCGTCGACACGCTGTCGAGCCTCGGCGGCACCCTCGCCGAGCTCTCGCCCGAGACCATCGCCCGGCTCGACGCCGTGCTGCCGCCGACCTGGTCGCGGGCCGATCCGGTCGACATCATCGGCGATGCCGGGCCGGACCGCTACCGCGAGGCGATGGCGGCGATGCTCGACGACAAGGCGATCGACGCCGTCGTCGCCATGAACTGCCCGACCGCCCTCGCCTCCTCCCACGCCGCCGCCGAGGCGGTGATCGAGGCGGTCGACGCCCATGCCCGCGCCCACGGCCGGCGCAAGCCGGTGATCGCGGCCTGGCTCGGCCTCGACGACGGCTCGCCGGCGCTGTTCGCCAAGGCCCACATCCCGTGCCTGTCCTCGCCGGATCGCGCCGTCGAGGGCATCATGAACGTCGTGCGCTACAACGAGGCCCAGGAGGCGCTGACCGCGACGCCGCCGGACCTGCTCGCCGGCTTCCAGCCCGACCGGGCGCGGGCTAAGGCGGTGATCGCGGCGGTGATCGCCGACGGGCGGACCTGGCTGACCGCGACCGAGGTCACCGACCTGCTCGAGGCCTACGGCCTGCCGATCGTGCCGGCGGTGCCCTGCGCCAACGCCTTCGAGGCGGTCGAGGCGGCCTCGAAGATGCTGGAGAGCGTCGCCGCCGTCGTCGCCAAGATCGCCTCGCCGGACATCCTGCACAAGTCCGACGTCGGCGGCGTCGAGCTCGAGCTCACGTCGAGCGAGGCGGTGATCCGGGCGATGCGGCGCATCGTCGGCCGGGCGCGGGAGGCGCGGCCGCAGGCTCGCATCGAGGGCATCACCCTGCATCCGATGATCGTCGCGCCCAAGGCCGTCGAACTCATCGCCGGCATCGCCGACGACCCGCTGTTCGGCCCGGTGCTGGTGTTCGGCCGCGGCGGCACGGCGGTGGAGGTGATCGACGACAAGGCGCTGGCGCTGGTGCCGCTCGACGTCAACCTCGCCGGCGACGTCATCGACCGCACCCGCGTCTCCCGCCAGATCGCCGGCTATCGCGACAGGAAGCCGGTCGACCGCGGCGAGCTCGCCACGATCCTCGTCAAGCTGTCCCAGCTCGCCGCCGAGAATCCGGAGATCCGCGAGATCGACCTCAACCCGATCATCGCCGACGCCGAGCGGATCATGATCGTCGACGCCCGGGTCTCGGTCGACGCCGACACCCGCCCGGCCATCGCCCACGAGACCCGGCTCGCCGGCCATCCGCGCCTCGCGATCCGGCCCTATCCGAGCGAATGGGAATCCTCGCTCACCCTGAAGAGCGGCCTCGCCGTCGACCTGCGCCCGCTGCGGCCGGAGGACGAGCGGCTCTACCCGCGCTTCTTCGCGCAGATGTCGGCCGACGACATGCGGCTGCGCTTCTTCACCCAGGTCAAGGAATTCGGCCACGCCTTCATCGCCCGCCTGACCCAGATCGACTACGCCCGGGCGATGGCCTTCATCGCCATCGACACGGCGAACGGCGAGATGCTCGGCGCCGTCCGCCTGCACGGCGACCCGGACGGGGCGACCGGCGAATACGCCATCGCCGTGCGCTCCGACCTCAAGGGCGAGGGCCTCGGCTGGCAGCTGATGCAGCGCATCATCGCCTTCGCCCGCAAGGAGGGCTACCGCGAGATCCGCGGCGAGGTGCTGCGCGAGAACACCACGATGCTGGCGATGTGCGAGGCGCTCGGCTTCTCCGCGAAGCCGCAGGCGGACGAGCCGGCGATCATGGAGGTGACGCTGGGGCTCGCGGCACCGTCCTGACCCCGGGAAATACCGGCGCGCCTTCGACCCGTCGCGGCGGCGTGACCCGTGCGGCCGCGGCGCCGGCTCAGCCGCGATAGGCGTCGTCGGTGACGGGCTCCAGCCAGTCGACCGTCCGCCCGTCCAGCGCCTCGTGGACGGCGAGGTGGGTCGTCGCCTCGCCGGGCGCCGCGCCATGCCAGTGCTTCTCGCCGGGCGGGAACCAGACGACGTCGCCCGCGTGGACCTCCTCGACCGGCCCGCCCTCGCGCTGGACCCGGCCGACGCCGTCGGTGACGATGAGCGTCTGGCCGAGCGGGTGTGTGTGCCAGGCGGTGCGGGCGCCGGGTGCGAAGGTCACCAGGGCGCCGGCGGCACGCGCCGGCGAAGGCGCCGCGAACAGCGGCTCGACACGCACCTCGCCCGTGAACCAGTCGGCCGGCCCGGCCGCCCCCTTGCGCGACGCGCTGCGGTTGATTTCCATGACGTCGATCTCCTCTTTCCGGCGATGAAGCGGCACCGGCCCCGGGCGGGTCTTCCCGGCGGGCCCTCCGGGCGGGTCGCCCGGACGGGTCATCCGGGCGCCGGGCGAAGGACCATTCCTCTCCCCGCAAGGCACACCCGGCCGCTGCCGTGGAGCCGGAGCGGGGCTCGCCTATGCGGAATTCATATTAACTCTTGGTTCCGAATTCGCGTTTACCGTAACCGGAAAATTCGCCGCCACGGCAGCCGCATTTCGTTTCCGGGGGGAACCATGTCTTTCGCTTCTTTCGTCAGCAACCGGCCGATCGCGGTGAAGATCGGCGTCGGCGTCGTCGGCGTCACCCTGCTCGCCGGCATCGTCGGCGGCGTCGGGCTCTACGGCATCCGCAATCTCGGCCTCGCCATCGACATGACCTCGCAGTCGGCCTCGATCCTCGCGGGGGTCAACGGCGCCGGGGCCTCGGTCAACCGCTTCCTCGAGCTCAACGACCCGGAGGTGACGCGGGCGGCGCGCGAGACGTTGACGGCGATCGAGGACAAGCTCGCCGGCCTCGGCGACCGTTCCGATCCGGAACTCGCCCGCTCCTACGAGGCGATCGGCCTGTTCCGCGGCGCCATCGACGAACTGGAGACCACGGCCGCCGAGATCGCCGAGGGCGTCGAGGCCATCGACGGGGCGATGAAGGACCTCAACCGTATGACGGTGAAGGTGGTCGCCGTGCTCGGCGCGAAAGCCGACAAGCTGCAGGGCGACAGCCAGACCATCCGCGGCGACCTCGACGGCATCCAGCGGCTCGCGGCCATGGCCGGAGCGATCCAGTCGGGCGCGCTGCGCACCAGCCTCAACCTCACCAACTACGTGGTCAGCGGCGACAAGGACGACTTCACCGCCGCCCGCGCCGGCATCTCCGACATGACGCAGCTGGTGCGCGACCTCGTCGGCGCTGCGACCGTGCTCGCCCCCGACGCCCGGCCGTCGGCCGAACAGCTCGACGCGACGCTGAAGTCGATCGTCACCACCATGCGGGCGATCGGCCAGTCCTACGACACCACCGAAATCGCGCAGTTGCGCCAGGACGTGCTCGACCATCTCGGCATGATGGTCGTGCTCGCCGACAACGTCCGCGACACGCTCAAGGGCGCCACCGACGCCGCCAACCGCGCCGTCAGCGTCAACGACGCCGACCGCACCTACGCCGTCGCCGGCGCCGAATCCGGCCGCTCCTTCGGCAAGACCGTCGACCAGCTCAACGCCGACGTGCTGCGCTACCGGCTCGCTCCCTCGCCCGAGACGGCGAAGGCGGTGGCCGAGCGCTTCGACATGCTGAAGATCATGGGCGACGGGGTGAAGAAGACCGAGGTCGCCGACCCGCTGCCGATCGTCGCCGACACCCGCACCCGCTTCGAGGCGCTGGTCGCGGCGACCGAGGCCTACCTCGCCGCCCGCGACGAGGCCCGGGCCCAGGCGGGGGCCGCCGTCGCGGCCATCGAGGCGGTGGTCGCCGAACGCGCCGACGAGGCGAGCCGCAGCGAGCGGTCGAGCACTTTCACCATGGCCGCGACCGTCGGCGCCGCCCTCGCCATCGCCCTCGCCATCGCCTTCCTGCTGACCCGCGTCATCGCCGGGCCGATCACCGGCGTCACCCAGGCGATGCGCCGCCTCGCCGAGGGCGACACGGACGTCGCCCTCGCCGCCGACGGCCGCCGCGACGAGATCGGCGGCATGGTCTCGGCGGTGCGGATCTTCCGCGACAACGCCGTGGAGCGCCGCCGCCTCGCCGAGGCCGCCGAGCGCGAGCAGGCCGCGCGCAGCCGCCGCCAGGAGCGGATCGACCAGCTGATCTCCGGCTTCCGCGGCGAGATCGAATCCCTCGTCGGCGCCGTCGCCAGCAACGCCGACCAGATGGAGGCGACCGCGCGGATGCTGAACGGCATCGCCGAGGAGGCGGTGCAGCGCACCGGCGTCGCCATCAACGCCTCGGACGGCGCCTCGTCGAGCGTCCAGACCGTCGCCGCCGCCGCCGAGGAGCTCTCCGCCAGCATCGGCGAGATCAGCCGCCAGGTCCGCATCGCCACCGAGACGGTGGACGCGGCCAGCCGCAACGCCCACGTCACCAACGACAAGATCGCCAGCCTCGCCGAGGCGGCGACCCGGATCGGCGACGTCGTCTCGCTGATCCAGGCGATCGCCGCGCAGACCAACCTGCTCGCCCTCAACGCGACGATCGAGGCGGCGCGCGCCGGCGAGGCCGGCAAGGGCTTCGCCGTCGTCGCCTCCGAGGTCAAGAGCCTCGCCAGCCAGACCGGCAAGGCGACCGAGGAGATCGCCGGCCAGATCAATGCGATCCAGATGTCGACCTCCGAGGCCGTCGCCGCGATCCGCGAGATCACCGCGACCATGACGGAGGTCGACAGCTCGACCAACGCCATCGCCCAGTCGATCGTCGAGCAGGGCCACGCCACCGCCGAGATCTCCGAGAACGCCCAGCGCGCCGCCGAAGGCACCGCCGAGACCGCGCGCGAGACCAACGCGCTGAGCCGCGTCGTCGGCGAGACCACCCAGTCGGCCGCTCAGGTGCTCGCGGTGTCCCGCGACGTCTCCGGCCAGGCCGCCAACCTGCGCGAGGCGGTCGACCGCTTCCTCAAGGACGTGCTGGCGGCCTGACCGGCCCGGCCCACCGCTCTCCGGCTCGGCGGATGTCGCGCGGGAGCGCACCCGGCCTCGTCCTTCGAGACGGCTCGTGCCGGGCCTCCTCAGGATGAGGCCATCGAGGTGTTTTATTCCTTTCTCGCAGAGGCTTGCCCTTTCACCTCATCCTGAGGAGGGCGCGTGAGCGCCCGTCTCGAATGACGAGGTGAAAGCCGGGGCGACGGCGACGGTCGTCACCTCGTCATCGCGCCGCCTCGCCGCTGCGGTCGAGGCCGTCGAGGTATGGATGCGATCGAAGCTCTCTTCTAGCCTCGACGCCCTCGACGCCGCGTCCGGCGGCACGGCGCCCGGAGTTTCATCTTGATGTGGCCGGCGGCGGCCATCACACTCGCGCCTCGTCCGCGGGATGCGGCCGGCGGGTGACGGCACCTTCCGGCGGCGGCCGGGCGGCCCGACGCTCAACGACGACAGGTGGGACCCATGATCCGTTCTTTCACCGGCGCCGCCGCGCTCGCCCTCCTCGCCGGCCTCTCCGGCACGGCCAACGCCGAGACCACGCTCGTCATCCTCCACACCAACGACTTCCACAGCCGCATCGAGCCAATCAACGGCTTCGATTCCACCTGCGGCGGCAAGGACGCGGCGGAGGGCAAGTGCTTCGGCGGCTCCGCCCGGCTCGAGACCGCGATCCGCGAGCGCAAGGCCGCCCACCCGGACGCGCTGCTCGTCGACGGCGGCGACCAGTTCCAGGGCTCGCTGTTCTACACCTACTACAAGGGCAAGGCGGCGGCCGAGTTGATGAACACGCTCGGCTACGACGCCATGACCGTCGGCAACCACGAGTTCGACGACGGCCCGGAAGTCTTGCGCGGTTTCATGGATGCGGTCGCCTTCCCGGTGCTGCTCGCCAACGCCGACGTCTCGAAGGAGCCGGCGCTCGCGGACGTGCTGAAGCCCTCGACGGTGATCGAGAAGGGCGGCGTGCGCTACGGCCTGATCGGCCTCACCCCCGGCGACGCCGCCGAACTCGCCAGCCCCGGCAAGAACATCACCTTCTCCGACCCCGAGCCGGCGCTCGAAGCGGAAATCGCGCGGCTGAAGGACGACGGGATCGAGCACGTCGTCGTCCTCAGCCATTCGGGCTACGCGGTCGACCAGCGCATCGCCGCGGCGGTCGCCGGCATCGACGTCATCATCGGCGGCCACAGCCACACCTATCTCTCCAACACCTCCGACGAGGCCGAGGGTCCCTACCCGACCTTCGTCGAGGGACCGGACGGCACGAAGGTGCCGATCGTCCAGGCCGGGTCCTACGGCAAGTTCCTCGGCGAGCTGACCGTCACCTTCGACGATAGCGGCACGGTCACCGGCGCGGTCGGCGAGCCGGTGCTGATGGACGCCTCGATCGCCGAGGACGAGACGATCAAGGCCCGCGTCGCCGAACTCGCCGTGCCGCTCGAGGAGATCCGCTCCAAGGTGGTGGCCGAGACCGCCGCACCGATCGACGGCGGCCGCGACACCTGCCGGGCGCAGGAGTGCGAGATGGGCAACCTCGTCGCCGACGCCATGCTCGCCCACGTCGCCGGCCAGGGCGTCACCATCGCCATCCAGAACGGCGGCGGCGTGCGCGCCTCGATCGACGCCGGCGAGGTGACGATGGGCGAGGTTCTGACCGTGCTGCCGTTCCAGAACACGCTGGCGACCTTCGGCCTCAAGGGTAGCGACGTGATCGCCGCGCTGGAAAACGGCGTCAGCCAGGTCGAGGAGGGCGCCGGCCGCTTCCCGCAGGTCGCCGGCCTCAAATACACCTGGACGCCGTCGGCGGCGCCCGGCACCGGCCGGATCAAGGAGGTGCTGGTCAAGGGCGAGGGCGACGCCTGGTCGCCGATCGACCCCGAGAAGACCTATCTCCTCGTCACCAACAACTACATGCGCACCGGCGGCGACGGCTACGCGGTCTTCGCCGAGAAGGCGGTCGACGCCTACGACTTCGGCCCCAACCTCGAGGACGTGGTCGCCGCCTACATGAGCGCCTCGACCACGCCCTACCAGCCCCGAGTCGACGGCCGCATCACCAGGGTGGAGTGAGCACAGGACCAGGCCCCGTCGAGGCACCCCTCCCCGCACCCCTCGTCGGGACCGCGCCGCGCCCGCCGCTCCACCCGGCGGGGGCGGCGTCGTCGTTTCCCTCACCCGGCCCGGCCCGTCGGCATCCGTGCCGGAGCAGGGGCCGGTCGCGACGAGACGGTGACCGAACCGGACACGGCCGCCGGCGGTCCGGCGCACGCGAGACGGCGCCCGGAGGGTTTCCCGGCGGAACGACGGCGAGATCTTTCGAAGGATGATCGTGTGGCGATGGTACAGCTGCCCCGGCTCGAACGGGGGACCTTCGGAGCCACAATCCGACGCTCTAACCAACTGAGCTACAGCTGCCCGAAAACGTGGCGGAACCTAGTGGCAAGCGGCGGGCATTGCAAGTGCAATTCGACGGCTATCGGGAAGGAAAAAGGGCGGTGACGTCCAGCCGGCCGAAGGAGAGCCCGGGATGGAAACGAAGGCGGAACGGGGTGCGCCGCGGCGGCGGTTGCCCCTTCCCCGCCTGGGCGCCGGCGACGTCCGCGGCCTCCCCGACGAGGGGATGGCAAGGACCGAGCGTGGCGAAAAGCCGCCTCCGCCTCATGCGAAAGGCCGGCCCGCTCGTCGCGGGCCGGGCTTCCTCCGTCGGTCCGGGACGATGGTCCGGCCATCCGTCGCCGCCAAGGGCGTTCCCGCCTGCTCGACGGCTTCGGAAGCCGGAAAGGGAAGGGAGCGGCGCGGCGAACGAAAAACGCCGCCCCTGTTCGGGGCGGCGTCGATCGAACCGCGATGGACGGGTCGGCCGCGCCTTGCGGCGCGTGGCCGGTCAGGCGGCGGTCTTGAAGTCCTTGACGGCCTTCTCGAAGGCGCCCTTCACCGGCTCGCCGACTTCGTTGGCGACCTTCAGGAACAGCTCCTGCATCTCCTTCATGCTCGACGACATCAGCTCGAACTGTTCGCGCGAATAGGCGGTCTGCAGGGCGATGACGTCGGAGAAGGTCTTGGCCGCGAGGATCTCGGACGCGAACTTGAACGAGGCGTCGGCCGAGGCCTTGGCGGTCTCGAGCGCCTTGGCGTTGAGCGAGATCATGCCGCCGCGGGCGGTCTCGAACTGGTCCTCGATGAGGTCGGTCGCCTCTTCGGCGGCGACGCGCATCTTCTCGTAGCCTTCCTTGACCTGCTTGGCCGACTTTTCGGACATGTCGCGGAACGCTTCGGGCATCTCGATGGCGGGCATGGCAAAGGCATCCTTCACTTGGGACGTGGTCTTCGGCGCCCCCTTCGCGGCCGGCTTGGCCTTCGGGGCGGGCGCAGGGGTGATTTCAGGGGTGATCTTCTCGGCCTCGGTCATTGGTCTCTCCTCCGGCTCAGGGCCGCTCCGGCACCGGAAGGCGCCGCATCCAGACTTGGCGACGGGTGAAGCGGCGGACCGCTTCGAACCAATTCGTCGGCGGTGGCTCACCAACCGCTGGACCCTATATAGCGCAAGAAATGCTGCATTGCAATATGCGTGTTGCAACGCACAATATCAGGCCGCAGTCAGCGGTCCCGGTGGACGGCGTCCACGGGGGCATGAGCCGGGGCGCCGGCCCGGAAATACTCGGCGATGGCGCCATCCTGCGCCGCCGAGGTGACGTCCCGATGACCGCGGCCGGCGGCGCGGCTCCAGGTCGGCGGCGGCGCCTCTCCGGCGGATACCGTCGTCCCGGGCGAGGCGGGGCCGGGCGGACCCGAGAAGCGGCCGCCGCTGCCGCCGCCCCGCCGAAGCGGTCAGCTTTCGAAAGGCTTGGTCAGGTTCTGCGCGGTCTTGATGGCGTTCTCGCCGAGGCTGCGGGTCTGGGCGCCGAGGCGCTCCATCTGCTCGCGGACGAACTTCTGCTGGATCTCGGCGATCTCCTGCGGCGAGGAGGCCCGGGTCATCGCCTCGATGAAGGTCAGCGAGGCGTCGACGGTCGATTCGGCGAAGGACAGCGACTCGCGACCGACGTCGCGGATGTGGCCCTGGAGGGTGCTGGCGCCGGCGTCCATGGTCTCGATCGACTTCTGGGCGACGGCGAGCACGTCGTTGACGGCCTTGCGGGCCTGGACGAGGCTGCGTTCGGCGGCCGCCTTCATCGGCTCGGTGAATTCGGTCTCGGCGCTGCTGGTCGGCTTCTTCGCCATGGCGATCCCTCCGGCTCGGTTGATGCTGTCGATCGCTGCCGGCCTCGCCGCGTCCGTTGCGGCGTCTCGCGCGGCGGGTCCGCGACGGGGGCAGCATGAGCCAAGGCCGCGCCCTCGCGCAAGTCCGCAAATCCGCGGTGATCCGCCGCCGTTAAGGTTGAGGACCGATGGCTGCTGGCGAGGCCCGGCGATCCACGATATTAACGGAGTGTTAAGGCAATCCGGCCGCAACCGGGTCAGCCGGCCTCGTCCGGTCCGTCCCGGCCGGGACGGTGCGGAGCGCCTTCTGCCCCTCGTCGCCGGTGCATCCCGCGCCGCCGCGAGAACGACCCACGTCGCCAGCCGTACCGGAGACCCCTCGCGATGGCCGAACCGACCGACGCGTTCAGAACGATCGACGACGACGCCGGCCTCGGCGCGCTGAAGCGCGACGACCGCGCCGCCTTCGTCATCGACCGCGCCGGCCGCCGCCTGCTCTGGGCCAATGCGGCGGGCTTCGCCCTGTTCGGCGCGCAGAGCCGGGCCGCCCTCGATGCCGTCGACCTCGCCCGGGTTTCGCCGTCCGCCGCCCGCCTCGCCGCGCTGGCGCCGACCCTTTCGGGGCGGCCGCGGCTGGAACGGCTGCGGCTCGTCGCCGGCTTCCGCGGCGCGGCGATCACCTGTCAGGTTTCCCCGCTGCAGGTCGGCGGCGACAAGGCGGTGCTCGTTCTCGCCCTCGACGGTCCTCGCCTGCCCGGAACTGCGGAGGTGCAGGCCGCCCGCTACGCCGCCCTCTCCGGAACCCCTGCCTCAGCCCTGACCGCGGGCGTCGGCAGCGTCGCGGCGAGTGCGCCGGCAGGAGACGCCGCCGGCGATGGCCTCGAACCAACGGATTCGAGCGCGGCAGGTTCGGCGACCGACGACACCGTCGATGCTCCGGCGCCGGGGCTCACGGCCGGGGCCGACGCCGCCGAGGATGTCGCAGCCGTCGCCGAAGAGGCCGGGGCGGCGGACATAGGCGACGCCACTACGCCGACGGGCGGGACCGAAGAGGCCGAAGCCGCCTCGCCGGCGGGAGCCGCGACCGCCGCCGGCGACGCCGGGACCCTGCCGCAGATCGCCGGGGAAGCCGTAACCGCGTCCGCCGGAGAAGCGCCCCTCGACCTCGCCGCCGATTCAGGAACCGTATCCGCCGACGAAACCGTTTTCGCGGACGAAGAGCCCGGCGAGATGGCGGACGATGCCGCGTCGTCGCCGCCCGAAGACGGCGCCGCGCCCGACCCTGCCCCGGACGTCGCCGCGGCGGCCGAGCCGTTCCGCTTCGCCGCCGATGAGGGCGTCGTGCGCTTCGTCTTCGAACTCGACGACGGCGACCGCTTCGGCTTCGTCTCGCCGAGCGTCGCCGGCACGGTCGGCCCTCTGGCCGCCCCGGCGATCGGTGAGCCGTGGGCCGCGCTCGCCGACCGGCTCGGGCTCGACCCCGCCGGCCGCGTCGCCGGCGCCCTCGCCCGCCGCGACACCTTCACCAGCACCGAGGTGCGCTGGCCGGTGCAGGACACGCCCCTGCGCCTCCCGGTCGGGCTGACCGGCATGCCGGTGTTCGGCCGCGACCGCCGCTTCAAGGGCTACCGCGGCTTCGGCGTCTGCCGGCCGGCCGAAGCGGAGGCTGCCGACGCCGTCGTCGTGTCGAGCCGGCCGGCGGTTCCGGCCGAGGCTTTCGAGGCGGAGGCCGCGGCCGCCGCGACGGCCGTGGCGACGGAGACACCGGCGGCGGCAGAGCGTCCCTCTGCCGACGACGGGCTCGCGCCGTCCGAGGCGTCCGCGGTCTTCGAGGCACCTATGGCGACCGAGGCGGCGGTGGTCCACGCGGCGCCCACGGCCGGCGAGAGCCGTGCCGGCGACGAGACCCTCGCCACGGAGACCTTCGAATCCGAGATGCGCGCGCCTCTTTCGGAGCCCGCCGGAGCGGCGCCCGTGGAGGATGCCCCGATGGCAGCCGCCACGATGCCCGCGATCTCCGCGACCTCGGCGGTCGCCCTCCTCGCCTCCGAGAGCGCGGTTCATGGCGCGCCCATGGCCCGCGCGGTGAGCGAACCCGCATCCGCCGCGCCTGCGGCCGACGCCGGCGACGTCGACGCCGCGACGGCGACCGTCGACGAGCAGACGAATTTGTCGACCGGAACCGAACTCGCTCCCGACACCGATGTGGCCGACGTCGCGGGGAATGCCGAAGACGAGGCCGCGACCGCGGGAGCGGCCGATGAGTCCGGCGGAGCCGAGGCGCAGACCCCGCTCTCCCCAGCGGCGGCCGACGCCGGCGAGACGGACGGGCAGGCCGCGGCCTCCGGCACGCCTGCAGACGTCACCGGAATCGCCGACGACGCCGGGATCGCCGAAGACGGCGAGCCGAATATCGAGGCTCCGGTTTCTTCCGGCGTCGAGGCCGACGCGCGGGATGCCGGCGACAGCGCCGGCGAGCGCGATGGCGAGACGGCGGCTTCGATCGAGACCGTCGACACGGCTGGCGACATGCCCGCGGCCCTCGCCGATCCGGCGGCCACTTCGGCCGTCGACGAGGCCGGTCCGGCGGCCGAGGCTGGCCGGAGCGAGGCCGACGAGGTTTCCGCGCGCGAAGTCGCTCCGCCGCTCGCGGCCGAACCGGTCTCGCCCGTCGGCGCCGGGGACGAGGGTTCCGCGACGCCCGCCGAGGAGGTCGTGGCCGGAGCCGACTCCGGCGGCGAGGATGGCGCTCCCCGGCCCGGCGCGGACGTTCCTTCGATTTCGCAGACGCCAGGTTTCTTCATCGGTTCGATGCCGCTCCGTGCGGACGACGGTACGACGGCCGCCTCGGACGCGGCCGAGATGCCGGCCGCCGGACCGGCCGTCGCGACGGTTTCGCTCGAGGGGGCCGAGCCGGACGGCGCCGGCCCAGAGGTCGGCGCGCTTCGGCCGAGCGACGCGGCCGAGCCGGCCGAAGAGCCCCGGCCGGGCGAGACGACCGCGACCGCGACGCACGGCGGTCCGCAGGACGACGCTGCGAATGAGGTCGCCGCCGAAGCCACGGCCGATCGCGAGCCGTCGGACCGGAGCGAGACGCCTGCAGCCGCCGGGAACGACGTCGACACCGCTGTCGTCGCGGACCTGCCGGACGAGGCCGCGGCCGAGATTTCGCAGGCGCCCGCCGGCTCCGCCGCCGAAGGCCCCACGCAAGATCGCGCTGCAGGAAGCGACGCTGCGGACGAGGCCGGCCGCCCGGCCACCGCCGAGGGCACTCCCGCGGCCGAACCGCCCGCGGACGGCGGCCGGAGCGGCGCCGAAATCGTCGCCTCACCCGTGATCGCCCGGCCGCTGCCGGTCGAGGCCCGGGCGGCGCAGGCCGGGCGGATGCTGTCTCGCCCCGAGCAGGAGGCGTTCCGCCAGATCGCCCAGGCGCTCGGCGCCCGCTACGACGGCCCCGACCCGGCCTCGCTGCCGATGTCGGTGACGCCGAGCTACTCGCAGATGCGCTCCGCCCCCTTCCCGGCCACGCCGGCATCCGCGGCGCCGGCCCGTCCGGCCGAGGAGACGGCCGCGCCGACGCCCGGCGCCGCCGCCCTCGACGCGGCGGTGCTGGAGCGGCTGCCGGTCGCGCTCGCCATCCTCAAGGGCGGTGAGGCGGTGCGGGTCAACCGCGCCTTCCTCGACCTGTTCGGCTACGGCGACAAAGCCGCGCTCGACGCCGCCGGCGGCATTTCGGCGGTGCTCGCCGACGAGGCCGAGGACGGTGAAGGCGAACGCTGCGCGAGACGCGCCGACGGCGAGAAGCTCTGCGTCGACACCACGCTCCACGCCATCCAGTACGAGGGCCGTCCGGCGTCTATGCTGGTGTTCACCGGCCGCGCCGAAGCGAAGGCGGCGGCGGCCGCCGAAGCGAGGACGCCGCCGGAGGCGCGGCCCGACGCGCAGGACGCCGTGGAGGCCGGCCGGCGGATCGGCGAACTCGAGGCCATCCTCGACACCGCCACCGACGGCATCCTGATCGTCGACGGCGAGGCCCGCGTCACCGGGTGCAACCGCTCGGCCGAGGCGCTGTTCGGCCGCGAGCGCGCCGACATCGTCGGACGCCGGCTGATCGACCTGATGGCGCCCGAGAGCCATCGCAGCGCCCTCGACTATCTCGACGGCATCGCCCGCAACGGCGTCGCCAGCGTGCTCAACGACGGGCGCGAGGTGATCGGGGCGGCGGCGCGCGGCGGCTATATCCCGCTGTTCATGACCATGGGCCGGGTCGGCGCCGGCAAGTTCTGCGCGGTGCTGCGCGACATCACCCACTGGAAGAAGGTCGAGGACGAGCTGTCCTCCGCCCGCCGCCAGGCCGAGAACGCCTCCTCGCAGAAGTCGGAGTTCCTCGCCCGGATCAGCCACGAGATCCGCACGCCGCTCAACGCCATCATCGGCTTCTCCGAGGTGATGATGGACGAGCGTTTCGGCCCGGTCGGCAACGACCGCTACAAGGAATACCTGCGCGACATCCGCATGTCGGGCACCCACATCATGAGCCTCGTCAACGATCTTCTGGACCTGTCCAAGATCGAGGCGGGAAAGCTCGACCTCGCCTTCGAGGCGGTCGCGGTCAACGACATCCTGCGCGACTGCGTCGCCCTGATGCAGCCGCAGGCCAACCGCGAGCGGATCATCATCCGCACCAGCCTGTCGAGCAGCCTTCCGCCGGTGGTGGCCGACGCCCGCTCGCTCCGGCAGATCGTGCTCAACCTGCTCTCCAACGCCATCAAGTTCACGCCCCAGGCCGGCCAGGTCATCGTCTCCTCGATCTACGAGAGCAACGGCGAGGTGGCGGTGCGGGTGCGCGACACCGGTTCGGGCATGAGCGCCGGCGACATCCAGAAGGCGCTCGAACCGTTCCGCCAGCTGCAGACCGCCCGCTCCAGCCGCGGCACCGGCCTCGGACTGCCGCTGACCAAGGCTCTGGTCGAAGCCAACCGCGCCCATTTCCGCATCGAGAGCACGGTCGGCCAGGGCACCCTCGTCGAGGTGACCTTCCCCTCGACCCGCGTTCTGGCGGAGTGAGGCGCCGCGCCGGGCGACCGGCGTGCGTGGCGGAGACGCCATCCGCCTGTTCGCCGGCCAAGGCCGGCGACGTCCTGCTCCGGTCTGCGCTTCGGGACGACGGGCATGCCGGGGACACGGCAATGGGAGCGCGCGGGGCGGCCTCGCCCCCGGGCCCGGCGTCGTCCGGGGTGGCGGGATGGCCACCCCGCTTTCCCGTATGCGTAGTCATCCCGACCCGGCAATTCCTATATGAAGCCGAGAATCAAGTTTCAGTTGTTTCGTCGACGCCGTTTTTCCCTCTGCCTCCGAATGATAGTAACGTTGAAGTCATGTTACGAGTTTGGACACTTGTTAAGTACTGCACCATCATTTTCTCTTTTTTTACTAACACCCCCGTACCGTTCCCCTTCGAGGGCGGCAGATCCGCAAGGCTTCCCTCACGAAGCGGCACTTGCCGGGCGCGCATCGGGCTTGCGTGGACCGGGGACGGGACAAGAAAATGGATTCGATCGCAGACGATCTTTCCCAGCGCCTTGAATTCGCGCGCATCACCCAGGACGATCGCGCCGCCCTCGCCGAGGTGTGGCCGAAGATCGAGCCGAAGCTCGGGCCGATCCTGCTGGCGTTCTACGGCCATCTGAAGCGCTTTCCGAAGATGGCCGCGATGGTCGGCACCCAGGACGCCCGGCTCGCCGACGCGCAGAAGAAGCACTGGCGCCAGCTCTTCACCAGCGGTTTCGACCGCGGCTATGTCGAGAGCGTGGTGCGGATCGGGCGCACCCACTGCCGCATCGGCCTCGAGCCGAGCTGGTACATCGGCGGCTACCAGTTCGTGACCAACGAACTCTTCGCGCTGCTGACGGCCGAGGCCGGGTTCAGCCGCAAGAAGCTGGTGCGCTGGATCCAGGCCGTCAACAAGGCGGTGATGCTCGACATGGACTTCGCGATCTCGACCTACGACCAGGCCCGCCTCGAGGACCGCGAGGCCCGCGAGAAGCACATCGAGCGCGCCATCGACAAGTTCCGCTCCGCCACCGAGGGGCTGGTGCGCGACGTCGAGGTCACGGCCGGGGCGATGAAGGCCGAGGCCGGCCAGCTCGACGGCGTCGCCCACGGCGCCGCGGCCAAGGCCGGCGACGCCTCGGTCGTTTCCGGCGAGACCAATCATTCGGTGCAGACCGTCGCCACCGCCGCCGAGGAACTCGCCGCCTCGGTGCGCGAGATTTCCTCCCGGCTGTCCCAGGCGGTCTCCACCGTGACGCGGGCGAGCGGCATGGCCGACAGTTCCAGCCAGGCGATCGGCAAGCTCGCCACCTCCGGTCAGCAGATCGGCGTCGTGGTGTCGCTGATCCAGGACATCGCCGCGCAGACCAACCTGCTCGCCCTCAACGCCACCATCGAGGCGGCCCGGGCCGGCGAGGCCGGCAGGGGCTTCGCCGTCGTCGCCCAGGAGGTCAAGGCGCTGGCCGGGCAGACCGCCAGGGCCACCGACGACATCTCGCGCCAGGTCGCCGACATCCAGAGCGAGACCAGCAGGGCCGTGACCGCCGTCGGCGAGATCGCCGGCATCATGGACGAGGTCACCCAGATCACCACGGCGATCGCCAGCGCCATCGAGGAGCAGGAAGCCGTCACTTCCGAAATCGCCGCCAGCGTCATGCGCGCGGCCGAGGGCACAAGGGTGCTCGCCCGCAACGTCGACGACGTCGCCACCGCGATCGACAGCACCCGCCGCGCCGCCGAAAGCTTCTCCGGCGCCTCGGAGACGCTGTCGGGCCAGTCGGTCAGCCTCGCCGGCGAGATCCGCGGCTTCATCGTCGACCTGCGCGGCCAGCCCGGCCGCGCGGCCTGACCGCAAGGTCCGGCCGAAAGACCGACGCGGCGGCCGCGGCCGCCGCGTCGCGATCCGCTGGCCGTCGGGCAGGCGCTTCCTCGGCGCGCCGATTGAATTCGCCGGCCCGTCCATGCATAGCTTGACGCCATGCTCGACAAGCTCGAACTCCTGCTCGCCCTCGCCCGCGAACGCCACTTCGGGCGGGCCGCGGAAAGCGCCGGCGTCACCCAGCCGACCCTCTCCTCCGCGGTGAAGGTGCTCGAGGAGCAGCTCGGCGTCCTGATCGTCGAGCGCGGTTCGCGTTTCCAGGGCTTCACGCCCGAAGGCGAACGCATCCTCGGATGGGCCCGGCGGCTGGTTTCCGACGCCCGCACCATGCGCGAGGAGGTGCAGGCGATGAAGAAGGGCCTCGCCGGCCACATCCGCCTCGCCGTGATCCCGACCGCCCTGCCCTTCGTCCAGGAACTGGTGACGCCGATCGCCATGCGCTACGAGAGCGTGCGCCTCTCGGTGCTGTCGATGACCTCCGAACAGATCCTCAAGGGCATCGAGAACCTCGAGGTCGACGCCGGCGTCTCCTATATCGAGGACACCGTGCTCGCCCGCTTCGCCGGCTTTCCGCTCTACGAGGAACGCTACTGCCTGCTGGTCGCGCCGAACGGGCCACTCAAGGACCGCAAGACCATCGACTGGCGCGAGGCGGCGCAGTTGCCGCTCTGCCTGCTGACGCCGGACATGCAGCATCGGCGCATCGTCGAGCGCCACCTGCGCGACGCCGGCACCGAGATCCACCCCCGGCTCGAATCGAACTCGCTGATCGTGCTCCACACCCACGTCCGCAGCGGCCGCTGGGCGACGATCATGCCGGCCCGCTTCGCCGACACCCTCGACCATCCGGGCATGATGCAGGCGATTCCGATCGTCGAGCCGACGGTCTCCCACACCATCGGCCTCGTCACCACCCGGCGCGAGCCGCTGCCCCCGCTCGTCGCCCATCTCGTCGCCCAGGCCCGGAAAATGGCGGCGAGCGGCGCCGGCGCGACGGCCGTTTGATCGACGACCTTTAAGTGAAACTTTCCCCGCGATTTGATTTTTCTATCGTGCCACGGAACCGCTTTATTGAATCGGTTCCAGAAAGCGCCCATCCTTGCAGCAATTATAAGGAAGGGAGGCGCCGTCGATGCGTCACGAAACATTCAGCGCCGAGCGCACACGAGAGATCGTGTCCGCGCATCTCGCCCTCGAAGGCCCGCTGATGCCGATCCTCCACGCCGTCCGCGACGCCTTCGGCTTCGTGCCGGAAGCGGCGGTGCCGGTGATCGCGGAGGAGCTGAACCTCAGCCGCGCCGAGGTCCACGGCGTGGTCACGTTCTACCACGACTTCAACCGCGAGCCCCACGGCCGCCATGTCGTCAAGCTGTGCCGGGCCGAGGCCTGCCAGTCGATGGGCGTCGACGACCTCGTCGCCCACGCCGAGCGGGCGCTCGGCGTCGAGATGGGCGAGACCAGCGCCGACGGCCGGGTCACGCTGGAGCCGATCTTCTGCCTCGGGCTGTGCGCCTGCGCCCCGGCCGCCATGGTCGACGGCAGGATCATCGGCCGCCTCGACAAGGCGGCCGTCGACGAGATCGTCGCGGAGGTGGACCGGTGAGCATCAAGGTTTTCGTTCCCCGTGACGCCGCCGCCGTCGCCTGCGGCGCCGACGCGGTCGCCCTCGCCCTGCAGAACGCCGCCACCGAGGCCGGCGTCGAGATCACGCTCGTGCGCAACGGCTCGCGCGGCATGCTCTGGCTCGAGCCGCTGGTCGAGGTCGAGGCGGACGGCGTGCGCTACGGTTTCGGACCGGTCGCGCCGCGGCACGTCGCCGACCTCGTCGCGGCCGGCCTCTTCACCGCCCCGGCGTCGGTGACCGGCTCGCTGGCGATCGGCGTCACCGAGGAGCATCCCTTCTTCGCGAAGCAGACGCGCCTCACCTTCGCCCGCTGCGGCCTCACCGACCCGGTGTCGCTGTCGGACTACCTCGCCCACGACGGCTACAAGGGCCTCGAGAAGGCGCTGTCGCTGGCGCCGATCGACATCGTCAAGGAAGTCACCGATTCGGGCCTTCGCGGCCGCGGCGGCGCCGGCTTCCCCACCGGCATCAAGTGGAAGACCGTCCACGACGCCAAGGGCGACCAGAAGTACATCGTCTGCAACGCCGACGAGGGCGACAGCGGCACCTTCGCCGACCGCATGATCATGGAAGGCGACCCCTTCCTGCTGGTCGAGGGCATGACGATCGCCGGCCTCGCGGTCGGCGCCACCCGCGGCTACGTCTACCTGCGCTCGGAATATCCCCACGCCCAGATCGCGCTCAACTCGGCGATCCGCGCGGCGAAGTCGGCCGGCTACCTCGGCCAGGACATCCGCGGCTCGGGCCGTGCCTTCGAGCTCGAAGTGCGGATGGGTGCCGGCGCCTACGTCTGCGGCGAGGAGACCTCGCTGCTGGAGAGTCTGGAAGGAAAGCGCGGCCTCGTGCGCGCCAAGCCGCCGCTGCCGGCCCATGTCGGCCTGTTCGGCAAGCCGACCATCATCAACAACGTGCTGTCGCTCTGCGCGGTGCCCTACATCCTCGCCGAGGGCGCCAAGGCCTATGCCGACTACGGCATGGGCCGCTCGCGCGGAACGATGCCGGTGCAGATCGCCGGCAACGTCAAATACGGCGGGCTGTTCGAGACGGCCTTCGGCATCCCGCTCGGCGAGCTCGTCGACGACATCGGCGGCGGCACCTTCTCGGGCCGGCCGGTCAAGGCGGTGCAGGTGGGCGGCCCGCTCGGCGCCTATCTGCCGCGCCACCAGTTCGACACGCCGTTCGACTACGAGGCCTTCACCAAGAAGGACGCCCTGATCGGCCACGGCGGCATCGTCGTCTTCGACGACACCGCCGACATGGCGAAGATGGCGCGTTTCGCCTTCGAGTTCTGCGCGATCGAGAGCTGCGGCAAGTGTACGCCGTGCCGGATCGGCTCGACCCGGGGCCGTGAAACGGTTGAAAAGATCATGGCGGGTATCGATGTAGAGAAGAACATCGCCGTCATGACCGATCTGTCGAACACCATGAAGTTCGGCTCGCTCTGCGCTCTCGGCGGGTTCACGCCCTATCCCGTGATGAGCGCGTTCACCCACTTCCCGGAGGATTTCCGGCGCACGCGGCAGCTCGAAGCGGCCGAGTGAAGGAGAGACCCATGAGCCTGATCGTCGAAACCGACTACGGCACTCCGGCTTCGAAGTCGGAAAAGTCCGTCACCCTCGTCATCGACGGCGTCTCGGTCAGCGTGCCGGAAGGCACCTCGATCATGCGCGCCGCGATGGAGATGGGCACCGCCATCCCCAAGCTCTGCGCCACCGACATGCTGGACGCCTTCGGCTCCTGCCGGCTCTGCCTCGTCGAGGTCGAAGGGCGCAACGGCACGCCGGCCTCCTGCACCACCCCGGTGATGGAGGGCATGGTCGTCCGCACCCAGACGGAGCGGCTGAAGTCGATCCGCAAGGGCGTGATGGAGCTCTACATCTCCGACCACCCGCTCGACTGCCTGACCTGCGCCGCCAACGGCGACTGCGAGCTGCAGGACATGGCCGGCGCGGTCGGCCTGCGCGACGT
>CALCDT010000398.1 GCA_937900425.1 uncultured Alphaproteobacteria bacterium
GGGGGCGACTCGACGAGCGTTCTCTCCATCAACATCCAGTTCCCGTTTCAATCCGCGCCCCCGTGAGGGGGCGACGGTCCGACCATAGCGCATTGAGCGGCGGGCGAGATCACCGGCGTCGTCGCGAGCCTGCCCGCCGCCACCGCCGGTCGTACCGTGGCGGTGCTGCGCGGTCGAAATTTCATCCGTGAAGTCAGGGAGCTGTCGGCAGCGCGAAGCGGCCCGGAAACGGCGACACGCTCGTGGTTCGCGCCCGTGCTCGGGCCGGCGTCGGTCGCCGGCGGAGAACGGTCGCCTCGCCGAACCTTGCGGTTCGCGCCGGCGCGTCGGCCGGCGTTTCCCGCGCGTTGCGGTTCCTGCCGCTGTCGCCGTCGCTGTCGCGAGGGGACGCAATGCTCGCGTCGGGCATCGCCCGAGGCCGGGCCGACGGCTTCCACGATCGAAGATCTTCCCGGGGAAGCCACTCGTTGCCGAATGCTCGGGTCGCCCGGGAAAATTCACGGATCGTCAAATTCGCGGATCGTCCAGGAGGAAGGGGCGACTTTCGATGTTGTTCGCCCGGATTCTCCCGACTTAATCCCGTCCGGATCCGTCGTCCACTATCGCGACTTCGCAGCGCGACGGCCGTCGACGGCCGGCACCGCGGGGAGGTGCGGATGGCGAGGATCATCGGAACACCGGACCACGACTATCTCGAGGGGACGGCCGAGGACGACGTCGTCGAGGGGCTCGAGGGCAGCGATACCGTCCACGGGGGCGCCGGCGACGACGTCATCGACGGTGGCGCCGGGCACGACGGCCTGTTCGGCGGGACCGGCGACGACCTCATCTTCGGCGGCGCGGGCGGCGATCACCTCGGCGGCGACGACGGCGACGACACGATATACGGCGGTGACGGCGAGGACGCCATCGGCGGTGACTGGGGCGCGGACCTCTACGACGGCGGCGACGGCTTCGACGAGATCCACTATTTCGGCTCATCCGCGGGGATCATCGTCGACCTCGCCGCCGGCGTCGGCCGCGGCGGCTTCGCCGAGGGCGACGGCTACGTGTCCGTCGAAGGGGTGACGGGCTCCGACCACGACGACACGCTGATCGGCGACGACGGCGACAACGTCCTTCGCGGCATGCTCGGTTACGACACTATCGACGGCGGCGACGGCTTCGACACGGTGGCCTACGACCTCCAGCTCGACCGCACCGGTGTCGTCGTCGACCTCGCCGCGGGTATCGCCTTCGCCAGCGGCGCGATCGACACGCTGCGCGACATCGAGGCCGTCATCGGCAGCGAGTACGTCGACGTCCTCGTCGGCGACGGCGGCGACAACACGCTCCACGGCAGCCGGGGCCAGGACCGCCTGGAAGGCGGCGCCGGTGCGGACGTCCTCAACGGCGGTTGGCACGTCGACACGGCGGACTACGCACACTCGACGGCCGGCGTCGACGTCGATCTCGTCCGTCGCACTGGGGTCGGGGGTGACGCCGAGGGCGACCTGATCATGGAAATCGAGAACGTCGCCGGCTCGGCTTTCGCCGACGTTCTCGCCGGCGGCGAAGCCGGGAACCGGCTGACGGGTCGCGCCGGCGACGACATCCTCTCCGGCCGCGCCGGCGACGACGTCCTCGACGGCGGCGCCGGGGCCGACCGTCTCGACGGCGGTGCGGGAGCCGACTGGGCCGTCTATTCCGCCGCGGGGTCGGTCTCCGTCGATCTTTCCGCCGGCATGGGCGCCGGCGGCGACACCCTCGTCTCGATCGAGAACGTCCGCGGCACGAGCCAGGCCGACGTGCTCGTCGGCGACGGGGCGGGCAACGTCCTCGACGGCGCCGGCGGCGCCGATGAGATCCTCGCCGGCGCCGGCAACGACACGATCATCGTCGACGAGACGGCCCGGGTCGACGGTGGCGAGGGCAACGACCGCGTGCACGTCGTCCTGTCGGCGGCGGGCAGCGTCGACGCCGTCGGCGGCACGACCTCGGGCGGCGGCCGCTTCGTTCGCGTCGAGGCGGTGTCGGTGACCGGCTCGGAGGGCGACGACGTCGCCGCCGGCGGCGACGGCGACGACCGTTTCGCGGGCAACGGGGGCAGCGATCTCCTCCTCGGCGGCGGCGGTGACGACCTCCTCGAGGGCGGTCTGCTGCGGGATTATCTGCGCGGCGGCGACGGCAGTGACGAGCTCTACGGCGACCAGGGGCACGATTCGCTGCGCGGCGGCGCCGGCGACGACATCCTCGCCGGCGGCCACGGCAACGACTGGCTGGTAGGGGTCACCGGCTCCGACGAGTTCCTGCTCGATGCCGAGGCGTCGAGCCGTGACCGCATCAAGGACTTCGAGGCGGGCGAGGGCGGCGACGACCTGCACCTCACCTACAAGCTGATGCTGCGGACCGGCATCCGCACCTTCGAGAGCCTCGTCGAGCACGCCACCGACACCGACGAGGGCGTCTACATCGACCTCTCCGGCGGCGCCCCGTGGACCTTCGGCGTGCTCCTCGAAGGCGTCACGACGGCCGATCTCACCGCCGACAACGTGATGTTCGCGTAGCTTTCTCATTCACCGCGGGTTTTCGCGGCTGTGGTGCGACTTTTCCATGTATCTTCCGGGGCGCGTCGAGCGCTGTGGTCCACCGGGAGGTGTCTCATGAAGATGCTCGCCACCGCCTGCCGCGTCGTGCTGCTCACCTCCGGCTCCGCTCTGGCCGCGTGCCACACCAGAGCATATTCCGCTCGGATCGAAACGATCTGAGCGACGGGCGGATCGACTCGCTCTCGAACGTCATCCTCTCGCCGCGGCGGACGCGACCGTCGGGAAGGTACGACGACGGCGCGCTGGAAGCGGTCCGCAATCGTATCTGAGTGGAGACGGCTCCGTTGATCTTGAGGGGCGGCCGCTTCGGGCCGCGATCTCAGATCGCCGGGGCGGGGCTCGCGCACCCGACCTCGGCCAAAAAGTTCTCGAGACGGGCGGCGTCCGGCGTCGTCAGGACCGTCGCGACATAGCCGTCGGGCCGCACCAGCACCCATTCGCCGGGCGCGAGCCCGTAGGCGGCGCGCAGATGGCCGAACTCGTCCTCGAATTCTCGTCCGGGGCCGACCCGGTGGATGTGCAGGCCGGCTCTCGGTGCGACGATGTCGCGCTCCGGTTCGAAACCGACCAGTGTCCAGTGCGGCCCGGCGAAGAGGTCGAACAGGCGCCGCGGCAGACCCGCGGCGCCGCATAGCGGCGCGTCGGGAGCACGGTCGCCGGCGCGCAGGGGGCTGCCCCGGCCGGAGGGCGTCAGCGCGAGCGGCGATCCAGGGTAGCCGATGTCGAGCTGGCGGATTTCGCGGCCGCGCCGCATCACGCCCCGCTTCGCCGCGTCGAGCAGGCTGGTCGTCAGCCCCAGCATCGCCGCGGCCACCGGGCGGCGTTCCGCCTCGTAGGTGTCGAGCAGGGCGTCCGGCGCCCCGCCGAGCACCGCCGCGAGCTTCCAGCCGAGATTGTAGGCGTCCTGCACGCTGGTGTTGAGGCCCTGGCCGCCGGTCGGCGGGTGGACGTGGGCGGCGTCGCCCATGAGGAACACCCGGCCGACCCGGTAGCGCTCGGCGAGGCGGGCGTTCATCGCATAGGCGGAGGCCCAGGCCACGGAGCGGACCGCGACGTCGCTTAGCCCCGTCCGCTCGACGATCATCCGTTCGAGTGCCGCCGCCGAGAGATCGGCCTCGCCCTCCGGCGGGATCGGCGCCTGCAGCTGGAACAGGTCGGTCCCGGCGAGCGGGCAGATCGCCACCATCCGCTGCATGTCGCCGTCGTTGAACTGGTGCCAGGCGTCGCGGTCGAGGCCGGTCAGGGCCACGTCGGCGACGACGGCGCGCACGCCGAGCGTCCGGCCGGGAAAACTCACCCCGAGCGCGCCGCGCACGAAGCTGCGGCCGCCGTCGGCGCCGACGAGATAGCGCGCCATGACGGCTTCCTCTCCCGCCGGTCCGGCCAGCCGCGCGGTGACGCCGTGGCCGTCCTGCTCGAAGCCGACGAGCTCGACGCCGAACTCGACGCGGTGGCCGAGCTCGGCCAGCCGCTCGCGCAGCAGCCGCTCGGTCACGAACTGCGGCACCATCAGCGCGATGTGGTAGGGCTCGGCCGGCGTCGGCTCGCACCGCTCGCCGATGTCCTTCTCGGCGTAACCGCCGTCGGCGCGATAGACCCGCATCCGCGGATAGGTGCCGCCCGCCGCGACCAGGCGGTCGGTGATGCCGAGATCGGCGAACACCTCCTGCGTCCGTGGCTGGATGCCCTTGCCGCGCGATCCGGCGAAGGGCCGCTCGAGCGTGTCGACGATGCGGAAGGCCACGTTCCGCCGGGCCAGCTCGATCGCCAGGGTGAGGCCGGACGCGCCGGCGCCGCAGATCAGCACCGCGACAGGGCTTCGCGCTTCCATCGCATTCCTCCAATGTGTATGATGCACATATATCGGAGGGGTGGGCGCGTGTCGACGAAAAAAGTGCATCATGCACATATATCGCGGATGCTGCCGGAGCTGCACCGTGCGCTGATGGACATCGCCGGCCTGATGAACCGCCCCGAGCGGGACGCGCAGCTCCTGGAGAAGGCGGGGCTCACGCTGGAGCGGGCGCTGTTTCCGCTGCTCGTCGCCGTCGAGCGGCGGGGGCCGATCGGGGTCGTGGAGCTCGCCGACGGCATCGGCCGCGACTACACGACGGTGAGCCGGCAGATCGCGCGGCTCGAGGAGATCGGGCTCGTCGAGCGGCGCACCTCGCCGACCGACAAGCGGGTGCGCGAGGCGGTCATCACGCCGAAGGGCAAGGCCGCGACCGACGCCCTCGACGCGGCGCGGGAGAAGATGGCGATCGCGGCGTTCCGGGACTGGAGACGCGCCGACTTCGACGAGCTCGTCCGGCTGATGCGGATGCTCGCCGACACGATGGGCGCCGAGCCGGACGAGGCGGATCGGTCCTGAGCGAGGCGGGCGGACCGCGGGCCCGTTTCCGGTCGCCGTCGGCCGTCCTCGCCGGGCGCCGGCGCTCACCGCTCGCCGTTCGCCTCGCCGGCCGGCTGCTGCCTCAAAGCCACCGCGCACGCGCCCGTCGCAGGCGGATTTCCGGTCGGGGGACGACAACCGCGAGGCTGCCGTCGCGCGGCCTTCGTCACGGCGCCGTCGGCCTCGCCGGGCCGGCGCCGGCCGGCATCGCCCTCGGCTCCGCGCCGCGCCGAGTTCACGGAAACGCGCCGATCGGCGGCGTCCTATATGCGTATTTTGCACATTCTTGCTTGACGCGCGTCGTGCGTCGATTTATGTGCATAATGCACGATATCCGAAGGCAGATCGCGGCAGTGCGGTGACCCCGCCCGCCTTCCGCCTGCCCCTGACGCGAGGTTCCGACATGGCGGCCCCCACCCTGCGCAGCTGGGCGACCCCTCTGACCATCGGCGCTTCGGCCCTGATGGTCGGCACCGGCGTCCTGATGTTCTTCGACATCGTCCCGGGCTACGTCACCTTCGTCCACGAATGGCTGTCGTGGGTCTTCGTGCTCGGCGCCGGCGCCCACATCGTCGTGAATTCCCGTCCCTTCCTGCGGCATCTGAAGACGGGCTGGGGCCGGGCGAACGTCGCGCTCTTCCTCGCCCTCCTCGTGATCTCGACCTTCTCGTTCGGCCGGATCACCGCGCCGCAGCTGAAGTGGCCGATCTCCGAGGCGCTGATCGCGGCGCCGATCTCGATCCTCGCCGATCTGACCCGCCGCGACGACGCCGAGGTGCTGCGGATCCTGAACGGCCACGGCATCGCCGCGACGGCGAGCCAGAGCGTGCAGGAGGTGTCCGAGGCCCACGGCCTCGACGAATTCCACGTGCTGGGGCTGCTCTTCCTGTCGGAATAGCCTCTCGACGTTCCGGCCGATATCTCATCCCGATGAAGCGCCTGCGACCGACCGGCGGAATGGTGGCCGCCATCGGAAATCCCCGACCCGGCGGTGGCGGGCGGCCGCCAGGCGCGACTGTTCCGCGGCGAGGACACCGATGACGCTGCCCACCCTCGATACGGAACGGCTGATCCTGCGGCCGCGGGTCCGCGACGACCTCGAAGCCTGTCTGGCGATGGATCGCGCGCCCGGCGTCGTCCGCTGGGTGCCGGGTCCGTGGCACGACCCGATCGCCCACCGCGCCTTCGTCGAGGCGCGATTGGCCGCGGTCTTTCCCGACGGTCTCGGCTACTGGACCGTCGTGGAGCGCGCCGCGCGCGATCGCTTTCTCGGCTGGGTCCTGCTGATTCCCGTCGACGGCATCGGCCCCGAGATCGAGATCGGCTGGCGCCTCCGCCCGGAGGTCTGGGGAAGGGGTGTCGCGACCGAGGCCGCGGCGCGGCTGATCGCCCACGCCGAGGCCCTCGAAATCGATCAGGTCATCGCCGACATCCACGCCGACAACGCCGCGTCGCGGCGCGTGGCGGCCAAGATCGGCATGGTCGAGGAAAGTCCCGTCGAGCGCGACGGCCACGCCGGCTTCCGCTACGTGGCGCGCCTGAGCCCCCGCCCGACGGCGCACCGGCCGGCCCGCCGCGCGCTACCCGAGGGCCGCCGCGACGGCGAGAAAGGAGTGCCGGAAGCTCCGATCCGCACTCCGTCAGGGGGGGCGGCCGCCGCGCGGTTGATGCGGCCCTCCTCGTCAGTCTGGTTTCAATCCGCGCCCCCTGCGAGGGGGCGACGGGAATGCTGCCGCTGATCAAGGCGGCGACCCGCCAATGGCGGGCGGCGCCGCGTTTCCGTGATCGGCGTTCCGGCGTCCCGGGCCTTCGCCCTGTTCCTCCGCGAAGGCGACGTCGACCGGCAAACCCGCTCGGCGCTCAGGCTCATTCTGACGCGCCATGGTGATCTGCTCGCCGGTGTCGCCGCCGCCCGCACCAAGGGCATCGATCATCTGAAGGACTTCGACCCGAGAACCGACCTGCGCCGCGACGCTCTGCGCTCGCTCACGTGGGTCGTCGCCCTGCTCCACGCGATCGGCCGCTTCAGTTCGAGGACTTCCGAGATGTCGAAGGATGCGCTCTACACGGAAGATGTCGCCTTCCAGCTCGGGCAATTCATCGCGGCCGTGGACGTCATCCACGTCGGCTACTGTTCGGATGTGCGCGGCGGCGACATTCCTCCAAACCTCCTGGGCAACGCCGTGCTCTCGATCGCCGGCTCCGATCCCGTTCGCGCCCTGTCGATCCTCTCGACCAGGATGAAGCCCTATCTCGCCTGGGCGAAGCGCGCCGATCAGATCCACAGGAGGGCGCATGCTGTCGAGAAGGAAGGCGCGAAGAACCGTGCATTCGCCATGAGGCAGGGTCTGTCCTGCGCGTCGCGCATCCGGGACGTCGCACGAGAGCTGCAGCCGCTGTTGGCGCCCTACGAGCGGAAGCTCAGGAAACCGGATGACGTGTTCCGGGCGGAGTTGCTGCTCGGCTACGTCGCCGGCCTTCCCAAGAAGGAGAAGACCGCCGCGGACGGCGATCCCGACGGAGCGGAAGGGCTGCCAGCATAGATAAATCCGGGGGGCGAGATCATGCGTGCATCCTTCAACCGCGGCACCGGCCTGTTGATCATCGACGTCGTCAACTCGAATCCCAACGGCGATCCCGACGGCGAGAGCGAGCCACGCACCTTCGAGGGTGACGGACGCGGGCTGATTTCGCCGGTGTCGTTCAAGCGCAAGCTGCGCGACCTGATGGAGGACGAAGCGGGCGACGTGCGTGCTGCCGCGCTGGCGGCGACGGAGCGACCCGGCGACGATCGTGCCTTCGGCATCCTCGAAAGCCGCGGCCGCGATCGAAAGGCGATCAGCGCGATGACGATCGAAGCCTTCCGGGCGGCCTATTGGGACGGACGGGTCTTCGGCAACACTTTCGTCGAGGAGAAGGACAAGGCCGATTCATCACCACCGGGGTGGTGCAGTTCGGCCCGGGCGTGAGTATCGCCCCCGTCGACATCGTCCGCCTGACGCTGACCAACAAGGCGGGTGTCGAGGGCGACAAGGACCGTGGCATGGCACCGCTCGCCTTCCGCGTCGTCCGCCACGGACTCTATGTGTTGCCGTTCTTCGTCAATCCCAGTGCCGCGGGCAAGAGCGGCTGCGATGCCCGCGACATCGACGTGCTCAAGTTCCTTGTTCCGTACGCTTACGCACACACGGCGTCGGTCTCCCGGCCGCAGGTCGAGATCGTTCACGCATGGTACGCCGAGCACCGGAACCCTCTCGGCTCCTGCCCCGATCCGCTGCTGCTCGCGGCGCTGAAGCCGGTCAGGCGCGGCGATCCGGAGGAGCCGTCCCGCAGCATCGCCGACTACGACATTCCGACCTCGTTGCCCGAGGCTCTGCGCGGCCGCCTCGCCAGCTTCGAGGACCTCTGCACGAAGGATTGGGCTCGCCCGTGAGCGTCGAGCCGCTCGCGCACTCGGCGCCGGAGCCGGGTCGCGAGCCGCAGCTCTACCGCGACCATGTCGGCGCCGTTCGCCGCGGAGCGGAGCTCAGAGCGGCGCGGATGACCGCATACCAGAGGGACAAGGCCGCGGCGACAGCGCTGTTCGACGCGGTGGTCGACGCGGCGATAGCCCACGATCTCGGCAAGCTCGATCCGGAGACGCAGCAGCAACTACGGCAGGGTCGCGGCACGCGGCTCACCTGGGACCATGTCGACGCCGGCGTGGCGTACTCGCGCGCTCATGGTGCCTACACGGCCGCATGGCTCGTGCGCTCGCACCACGCCCCCGGCCTGCCGTCCCTTCCCGTTCATTTCCAGGATCCGACCGATCGCAAGTTGCGTGGTCGCCGGAACGACACCGAGGACGAAGCTCGGCATGCCGAGCAGGTCTCGCGTACCGACGCGCATCTCGAAGTGCTCGTCGAAGCTCACTCGGCCGCGTGCGGCGTACACACGCCGAAGCGCGGCAAGGCGATGCACGGGCTGTCGATGCGGCTCGCTCTCTCGGCGCTCGTCGACGCGGACCACGCCGACACCGCCCCCTTCGACACGGGCTGGGCGCCCCCCGAGGAACCGCCACCGCGATGGGAGGAGCGGCTCGCCGCCCTCGACGCCTACGTCGCCGATCTCGGCAAGCGGGACGGTGGCGAACGCGACGGCCTGAGGCGGGACTTCTACCGCGCGTGCCGCGACCAGGGCCCGGCGGCGGCGCTGGTCGCGTGCGAGGGACCGGTCGGCATCGGCAAGACGACGGCGGTGACGGCCTATCTGCTGCGCCGTGCGATCGCGACCGGAGCCCGTCGCCTCTTCATCGTCGCGCCCTATACGGCCATCCTGTCGCAGACCGCCGAGCGGCTGCGCGAGGCGCTCGTCCTCGAGGACGAACGCGACCGGCCGGATGCGATCGTCGCCGAGCACCACCACCGCGCCAGCTTCGACCACGTCTCTTCGCGCGATCTCGCCGCCCTGTGGTCCGCGCCGGTGGTGCTGACGACGTCGGTTCAGTTCT
>CALCDT010000399.1 GCA_937900425.1 uncultured Alphaproteobacteria bacterium
TCGACGAAGGCTGGCCGTTCGCGCCGGCGACGCCGCGGGTCGTCGCCCGCGCCGCGGCGGAGGGCCACGTCCTCGCCGCCGCCCGCCGGTCCGGGTCCGGTGCCGAAAATGACACCGGCCTTCATGCCTGCGTGCTCCGCCTCGGCCGGCTCCACGGCCGGAACCTCGCCGGCTGCCGCGACCCGCTCGCAGCCCTCGCCGCCCGGCCGGCGTACGACGGGCGGGCCGGGCACGTCTTCGACCTTCTCCACGTCGAGGACGCCGTCGCCGCCGTCGAAACGGCCCTCGGCCGCGCCGCGTCCCTCGCGGGCGAGGTTTACAACGTCGGCGGCGGCCCGCAGGAGACGGCGAGCATCGCCGCGCTGCGAGCGGCCCTGACTGCAGCCGGTCGGGAGGGCGACGTATTCGGTGTCGACGACGAGGGTGGGGACGGCGACGGGGGTGAGAGGCGCGCAGCGTCCTGGCCGCTGCGGCCGTGGTACGCGTCCGACTGCCGCAAGTTCGTGGCCGCCACCGGCTGGCGCCGGACCCGGAGTTGGCGCGAAGCGCCGGACGCACCGCCCCGCGGCCGACACCGGCGCGATCCCGAGAGACCGTCCTCCGGCGCAGCGATGTTTCAGGGGTGATCGAGCCGGACCCGGCTCGCGACTCTCCGATGCGTCGCAATTTCACGAGGCTCCGGCCTCACCGGCCGGTGCCGTCGGCGCTTGCTGTCTGACGGCGATCCGGGTCGACACCGGCGGGCCGAGGGACGGGTGACGATCACGCCCGATCCGACGCCCGTTCAGTCGGCGACGACGAGAATCACCGCCACCGCCAGCACCAGAAGCGCGCCCGAGACGGCGACGACGGCCTTGCGGATCCGCCACTTCGCCCCGTCGGTGAGGCCGCCGTCGATCCGCCGTGACCGCTCGTCGACGATGGCGGCGCCGCGCGGCGGCGAGGGGGCGTCTCCCGGTACCGGCTCGTGATGATGAGCCGACGCCGCCGGATCGACCACGCCGGAATCACGCGCAGCCGATCGAGATGCGCCGGCGTCGACCGTAGCGGAGCCGCCCGCCTCGGCGTCGGTGCCGAGGGGGGCCGCCGCCGGGTCGGGGAACGGCACCTTGTCGCCGGTGCGGCCGTCGTCGATGGCCTCGCGCAGCCTGGCTTCGCCGCCGTCCCGCGGCCGCGGGCTCACGACACCGTCTCCCGGCCGGGAGCCTCGCCGTCGCGCTCCCGGCGCGCGGTGGCACCGGCATGGTCGTCCGGTCCGGCCTGGGCGGCGATCTTGGCGAAGGACGGCGGGTGCAGCACGTCGTCGCCGGCGGCGTTGACGGTGCGTAGATAGCGGATCGGAAAGCACATTGCCTCGACGTTGGAGGGCGACAGCCCGGCCCGCGCCGCCCCGTCCCTGTGGGTCTGGTCCTCGACATCGGCGAGCAGCGCCTCGATCTCCTCGCCCGTAACGATCCCCTTGCGCTTCAGGGCGCCGATCAGGGCCGCGACCGCGGCGTTGAGGCCGATCAGTTGAAGATTGGCGGTGTTCATCCTTCGCCTCCTCTGCCCGACGTCGGCGGATCGCCACCATCCGTCGGGGAAACCGCGCCCTCGCGGTCGAGTTCACCCTCGACGACGCCACGGCCGCCTTCCGCCGGCTCCCGGTCGAACGGGGACGGCGGTTCGGCGCGGGCTTGGGGCGTGGACGTCCCGGCCCCCGGCGCGTCTTCCGGCCGGGGCTGCGCTCGTTCCCGGACCGGGACGAGCGCGGAAGGAACGGGGCCGTCCCCGGACGGCGCCCCCGCGGGGTCGGGCGGCACGGCCGTCTCGGCCTGTTCGACGGACTCGAGCGCGGCGGCGCGGCGCTCGTGCTCCACGGTCCCGGTCGTTCCCGCACCGTCGCGGGCGGCGCTGCCTGTCATCGTCCTTCTCCTCGGCGTGTCGATCTTCCTCGGCGTGTCGATGAAACGCCTATCGGTGACGCTCGCCCGGGGTCCACGTCGTCACCGCCGTGTGCGCTCACCGATCCATCGTCACTGGCGCATTTCCGGGGCGATCGCCTCGACGGTGAAGCTCTCGTCGTGCTGGAACGGGGTGTGCTGGCTCGATTCGCCCATGTGATCGAGCAGGCGCAGCCGCGCCCGGTTGAGCCGGCTCTTGACCGTACCCACGGCGCAGCCGCAGATGTCGGCCGCCTCCTGATAGCTGACGCCCATCACGCCGATCAGCACGACGATCTGGCGCTGCTCGGCGCTGAGGTGATCGATCGCCCGCGACACCTCGCGCCCCTGGACCGACCACTCCTGGGTCGCATTCATCACCGCTCGGCTCGCCACGCAGTCGGCCGAACCCGGCGCCTCCCGCATCGCAATCTTGATGCGGGTGTTGAAGGTGTTGCGCATGATGGTGAAGAGCCAGGATTTCATGCTGGTGCCGGCGGTGAACTGTCCGGCCGCGGCGATCGCCTTCATCAGCGTCTCCTGGACGAGATCGTCAGCGTCGGTCTGTTCGCGGTGGAAGCGGCGGGCAAAGGCGCGCAATGCGGGGATGTGCGCGACGATCTCCGCCTCGGAATCCTGCGCGGGGCAGGGACGATTTTCTTCCGGCTGCATCATCTGACGGTCTCCCTCGGGCGGACGAGTCCGGTTGTGCTTTCGAGGGTCAACGCCGACCGGTACCCCCTGTTCCGCCGTTAACCGAATATTCATCCGATGACATCGGCTCAGGCACAATCTCGGTTAGCTCATTGATTTAATTGATTTTCGCTGGAATGTCCGGTTGCCCGCCGCTTCCGGCGCGCCCGATCGGGAGCCTGCCGCGTGCCTGCGCGTCTCCGCTCTTGGGGACGGAGGAACAAACGCCCCCGCTGCATGTTCGGCAGAGGCTTCCAGCCGTGCGGGCAGGGGAAGACCGGGAGGCGGCGCCGCGGGCGCACGGAGCCGGAAACCGAGTGCCCGGAAAGGGTCCTGAGCAATGACGATCGTATCGAGGCCGCCGCGGGCCGGATCTCTCACCCCTCTCGGCGACGGGAGGAAGCCCGTCCTCGTCACCGGAGGCTGCGGCTTCATCGGCTCCAACCTCGCCGCCTCCTTCCTCGAGGACGGTGAGGAGGTGCTCCTTTTCGACAATCTCTCGCGGCCGGGCGTTTCGGCCAATCTCGACTGGCTGCGCCGCCGCTACGGCAACCGCGTCGGCCTGATCGAGGCGGACGTGCGCGAGGCCGGCGAGGTCGAACGCGCCGTCGCCTCCTCGCGGGCGGTGTTCCATCTCGCCGCCCAGACCGCGGTCACCACCAGCCTCGCCGATCCGGTCGCCGACTTCGAGATCAACGCCCGCGGCACCCTCAACGTGCTCGAGGCCGCCCGCCGGACCGGGGCGTCCACCCCGGTGATCTTCGCCAGCACCAACAAGGTCTACGGCGCCCTCGACGACCTCGACCTGTCGGAGGGTTCCGACGCCTGGCAGCCGCGCGACGGCCACACCCGCCGCTTCGGCGTTCCCGCCGACGCCGGCATCGACTGCTGCACCCCCTACGGCTGCTCCAAGGGCGTCGCCGACCAGTATGTGCTCGACTATGCCAAGTCCTTCGGCCTGCCGACCGCCGTGCTGCGGATGAGCTGCGTCTACGGCCCGCGCCAGTTCGGCACCGAGGACCAGGGCTGGGTCGCCCATTTCCTGATCCGCGCCCTCGTCGGCGAGGCGATCACCGTCTACGGCGACGGCAAGCAGGTTCGCGACGTGCTCCACGTCTCCGACGCGGTCGCCGCCTACCGCGCCGCCCTCGCCTCGATCGACACCGTCTCCGGCCGCGCCTTCAATCTCGGCGGCGGGCCGCAGAACGCGGTCAGCCTCAAGATGGTGCTGGACGAGATCGCCCGGATCACCGGCCGCGAGGTCCCCGTCACCCACGAGGCGGTCCGCACCGGCGACCAGCGCTATTTCGTCACCGACATCCGCCCGATCCACTGGCAGCTCGGCTGGCGCCCGCGCGTCGAGTGGCGCGACGGCCTCGCCGATCTGGCGGCGTGGCTGAAGGCGACCCGCGTCGCTCCGGCCAACGGCCAGACCCCCGCC
>CALCDT010000400.1 GCA_937900425.1 uncultured Alphaproteobacteria bacterium
GCGGCAGGGGCAGCGCGGGTTCGGAGGCGAGTTCGTAGCCGAGATCGGCGAGGGCCACGTCGAGCCGCGGCCCCGCCTCCCCCGGACGCGTCTCTCCGCGCCTGATGGCGACGGACGCCTCGGCCTTGTGGCCGGCGAGACCGCGCGTCTGGATCTGGTAGCCGTAGACCGGGTCAGCGGCGCCGTCGCTCGAGCCGAGCCGGACGACGAGGCCGGCGCCCGACAGGCGTCCGTCGGCCGACGCGACGATCGCCGCCGGCCCGGCCTTGACGTGGCAGCCGGCGCAGGAGCGGGCGTTGTGCAGCGGGCCGAGGCCGTCGGCCGCCTTGGTCGAGGAGCCGCCGCCGACCCAGACGCGCTCGAACAGCGCCCGCCCGAGCACGGCGTTGAACGCCGGTGTCGCCGCGACGAGCCCGAAGACCGCCACCGCTGCGACGGCGAGGCGGACGCTCCCTGTGCCGAACCGCTTCATGCGACCCGCAGGTAGCCCATCATGCCAGTCTCCTGGTGCTCGATGATGTGGCAGTGGAGCATCCAGTCGCCGGGATTGTCGGCGACGAAGGCGACGTCGAGGCGTTCCTTCGGCGTGACGATGACCGTGTCAGCGTGATGCGGCACGACCGCGCGGGTCGAGGACGAGAGCACCCGGAAGGTGTGTCCGTGGATGTGAATCGGGTGGACGTGCGGCGTCGCGTTCGACAGCCGCAGCCGGTAGCTCGCGCCTTTCCTCAGCACCGCGAGGGGCGGCGGCAGTCTGGCGTGGCTGCCGCCCGGCCAGGTCGTCTTGTTGATCGCCCAGAAATTCTCGTCGGCACCGCAGAGCGACCCGAGCAAAGGGGCCCCGGCCGCATCTTCGGCGAAGGCGCTGACGCTCGCGCCGCTCGCTGTGGCGCTGAAGGTGAAGGCGAGCGTCTCGGCGGCGGCGAGATCGGGAACGGGGACCGGCGCGGCATAGAGCGGCGCCGGGTCGAAGTCGCCGTGGTCGAGCGCCGGGCCGGTGCCGACGAGGGTCACGAGCGTCACCGGCCGCGGCGCGAAATAGTCGACGAGCCGCGCCCGTCCGCCCTCGCCCGGCACGCGCACGACGACGTCGAGGCGCATCGCCGGCCCGAGCCGCCAGGTTTTCAGCTGGAACGGCGTCACCGCGATGCCGTCGATCGCGACGACCGCTGCCTCGGCGCCCTCGATGCCGATCTGCGGGATGCGGGTCGAATCGACATTGACGAGGCGCAGCCGCACGTCGCCGCCGGCCGGCAGCGCCACCTCCGGCTCGACCGCGCCGTTGACGGTCCGCACCGTGCCGAAGGTGCCTGCGCGGGCGGCTCCTTCCGCCGTCGTGAAGTCGATGAAGCCGCCGTCGCCGATGCGCCAGTCTTTCAGGCAGAGCACCACGTCGCCGTCGTAGGGCCGGGTCTCGTCGCCCTCGACGACGAGGACGCCGAGCAGGCCGCGGCCGAGGCTCTCGACGGTGTTGCAGTGGGTGTGGAACCAGAAGGTACCGGTGTCGGGCGGCGTGAAGCGGTATTCGTGGCTGCCGCCGAAGGGGATCGGCGGCTGCGTCAGATAGGGCACGCCGTCCTGGTCGTTCGGCAGCCGGATGCCGTGCCAGTGGATGGTCAGTTCCTCTTGGCCGGCCGGGATCGCGTTGTCGACGCGGGCGACGACGGTGTCGCCAATGCGCATCCGCACGACCATCGGGAAGCGGCTCGCCGCCGCCTCGAAGGTCCATAGCGGCAGCGAGGCGCCGCCGAAGGCCGGCAGCTCGACCGGCCGCGGCGCCGCGGCGAGAGTGAGCGGTACCTCACGCCCCGACGTCGGTACCGGCAGCGGTCGCAAGCCGTCCGCCGCGGTGGCGCGACGCGGCGGGCCGCCGAGGACGGCGCTGCCGGCGACCGCGGCGATGCCGGCGAGGACGGTTCGCCGCGTCGGCACCGCGTTTCTCCTCAGTTGGCGCCGACCGCGGCCGGGTTGTCGAGGCTGTCGGAGCCCTCGACAGTGATCGTCAGGCCGAGTGCCGCGACCAGCGCCTCGACGGCGCGGGCCTGGCCAACGAGCGCCGTCACCGCGTCGTCGACGAGCTTGTTGCCCTCCGGATTGTCCGGGCCGATCATCTGGTCGTAGGCCATCTTGCCGCTGTCGGCGGTGGTCTTAATGGCGGTGAGCTTGTCGAGCGCCGTCTTCATCGCCTCGTCGACGCGGGCCGCCGCTTCCGGCGCCTTCGCCTTGGCGTAGTCGGCGAAGCTCGGCCCCTCGACCTTGGTCCCGTCGACCCGGGTGTAGCTGCCGTTGTAGAGCGCGATCATCCCCACCTCGTCGTAGTAGTGCGAGTTGTGGGTGTTGTCGGAGAAGCAGTCGTGCTCCTCCTCCGGGTCGTGCAGCAGCAGGCCGA
>CALCDT010000401.1 GCA_937900425.1 uncultured Alphaproteobacteria bacterium
ACATCGAGGTCGGCCACTGCTCGCGCGTCGCCGCCGGCTCGGTGGTGCTGAAGCCCGTGCCGCCCTGCACCACGGTGGCGGGCGTACCGGCCCGCGTCGTCGGCGAAGCCGGCTGCTCGGAGCCGTCCCGCACCATGGACCAGATGCTGCGCTCGCCGGAGGAGTGATCCCGACCGACGTCGCCGTCGCCGTCGCCGGGCCCGGCGCCGTCGGGGCCGCGGGTCGTCCCGGGGTCTCGGCGAACGCCTCCTTCCGCCCGCGGTGATCCCGCCGCGCCGTGTTTTTCCCGGTGGCGGGGGATCGGCGACGACGTCGCTCCACCGGCCGGGGATTTCCGGCGACGGGGGTTGGATCGCCGGTCGGGCTGTGTCAGAAGGGCGGCGTGACAGCCGGCGCGGCAGAACGGCCGCCGGACCCCCTTGCCAACGGGCCCCGCCAGGCGGCGGGCGCGCCCGGGCCAGCCCAGAAAAGTGAGATCGGCGTGACCCGCGACGAAATTCAGAAAGTCGAGAAGTATCTGCGCAAGGTGTTCGCCTCGCCGACGATTTCGGTGCGCCTGCGCCCGAAGAAGGACGATTCGGCCGAGGTCTACGTCGGCGACGAGTTCGTCGGGATCCTGTTCAAGGACGAGGAAGACGGCGACCTGTCCTACAACTTCAACATGGCGGTTCTCGAAGTCGATCTCGAGTGATCGGTGCGGCAGAGGGGTCGGCGTCGTCGTGAGCGGCGCGGGCGTCCGGCCTTCCGGAGGGCGACCGGAAATGGCCGGTCGCCGTCGGCCCGGCCTTTTCCTCGTCCTTCGAGACGGTCGCTTCGCGCCTTCCTCGCGATGAGGAAAGAAGGTCAAGCCTCTGCGATAACGAGAGAAACCCTCATAGGCCTCATTCTGAAGACGCCGCGCCAGCGGCCGTCTCGAAGGACGAGGCCGGGCGCACCGACCTGCCACATCCACCGAAGCGGATGGTCGTGATCGCGGCTCTCACTGCCGCTTCGGGTTCGCACCCGGCCCGGTGTGGCGGCGGCGCCGTGGCCGCACACCGTCCCCCCGCCGCCGGAAGGGCCTACTTCAGAAAGACGCCGAAGCCGGTGAGCAGCGCCCGCGTCTGCCGGGTGATCTCGCGCCAATGCGGCAGCAGGCCCTTGCGGAACCGCAACTGCACCGAAAGCGTCTCGCCGGCGTGGAACTCGGACATGCAATTGGTGGGAAAGCCGCTGCCGTCGTCGCGCATGCAGTGAACGGTGAAGGGGCTGGTCGATCCCGCCTCGAAGAACACCTCCTCGCCGGCGAGGCCCGAATCCTCCGACAGCTCCCGACCCACCAGACCGGCCGGCGCTTCCACCCGCCGGTCGGTGAAGAAGTGCTGGTATACGCTGGAGAGGCGCCCGGCGCTGTCGGTCGCCGCCTGACGCTGCTGGATCGTCAGGGCGAAGAAGGGCGGCGTGTCGCCGTCGTCGGCGAAGTCGGCCCGCCGCTCGACCGAATAGCCCGTCATGGTCGGCCAGTGGACCATCAGGTCGACCCGCCCGAGCGGTTCACCGCGGCGCTGGCCCTCGTATCGGATCATGTTGGCCGGGATCATCAGCCGCGTCCCCGCCACGTCGACCGGAATCGGCGTCGGCGTCACGGAGCGGTCGTTCTCACCGTGGAACTCGCCCGACCAGCGGATCGCATAGTCGACCACGAGCAGCGTTCCGGCGATCATCAGGCAGAAGGTGAGGATGCGGAACGTCCAGCCCCCGTCGCTGCCCTGAGCGCGCCGGCGCCGGACCTCGAAATGGCTCTGGTCGATGTCGAGCGGACTGGTTCTCGGGGACGTGGCGGCCTCCCGCAATGGCACAGCGCCGCACCATGACGGCACGCGATAGCGATCGTTTCCTCTTCGAGGAAACCGCCGGCATGGTTAACATCCGGTAAACCATGCCAACCGCCGACCGGTATGGCCCTTGCGAGACCGGAGCGAGGGCGCGGGGTGCGTCTCGTTTTGACAACATCGATCGGGAGACGGCGACGATGGGCGGGGACCTCTACGCGGGACTGGTGGTGACGGTGGCGGGCTTCGTGGTCGCCGGCGTCATCGCCTCGTTCTATCAGCTGGTGACGGCGAAACCCTGCGGCTTCGAGATCGAGGACCGCGAGACCTTCCCGGTGCTGATGGCGGTCGTCACCTGCATGTTCGCCGGGCCGGTGATCCTGATGCGCAACGCCCTGCGCGGACGGCGGATCGAGCGGCGCCACGTCGGCTGGCTGGTCGCGACGACGCTGATCGCCGGCGGCTGGAGCCTCTGTTCGGGCACCGTGGTGCTGTCGTTCTTTTTCGCGCTCAAGTCGAGCATGATCTGAGGATCGGTACGGCGCGCCGGGTCGAGAGCGGAGTGGGGCGGGAACTGGCGCGGCGCCGACCGTCGCTCGCCCGGATCGCGGGACCTCGTGTCCTCACCGTCGAAACGGCGAGCGGGTGCGACCGCGGCGCGGGGCCGCCGGGGCTGGCATCGGCGGCGGCGAGGGGGTAATCGGGACGGACCGTCCCCGTCACCGTTCCCGCGAAAGGGTGCCCATGCCGATCTACGCTCTCGATGGAATTCGCCCGGTGCTGGCCGATGGCGACTGCTGGGTCGCCCCCGATGCGACGCTGATCGGCAAGGTCGTGCTGGAGGCCGGCTCCAGCGTCTGGTTCGGCTGCGTGTTGCGCGGCGACAACGAGGAAATCCGGATCGGGCCCGGCTCCAACGTCCAGGATGTCTGCGTCCTGCACACCGACATGGGCTTTCCGCTGACCATCGGAGCCAACTGCACCGTCGGCCACCGCGCCATGCTCCACGGCTGCACCATCGGCGACAATTCGCTGATCGGCATGGGCGCGACGCTGCTCAACGGCGCCCGCATCGGCCGCAACTGCCTGATCGGCGCCGGCGCCCTGATCCCGGAGGGCAAGGAAATCCCCGACAACTCGCTGGTCATGGGCATGCCCGGCAAGGTCGTGCGCGAGATCGACGAGGCCGCGGCCGAGCGGATGCGGCGCACCGCCGAGGGCTACGTGCGCAACTGGAAGCGCTTCCGCGACGGGCTGGCGACCTGACGCACCGGCGGTCGCAAGCTCGGCCGCTCGTCGATCGTTCTTTGAGGTCGGCGTTCACCGGAACCGGCGGTCGCGCCGCGCGCCGGCGTCCCGGCTCGTCCGCCTGCGGTCACGCCGTCAGCGGCGTACCAGCTTCTGCATGCCGTCACCGTAGCGGGCGCCGGAGAACAGCTCGGGCTTCGTCACGTCGTCGATCGCGGCGAGATCCTCGCTCGACAGCGTGACGTCGGCCGCGGCGACGTTCTCCTCGAGGCGGGCGATGCTGCGGGTTCCGGGGATCGGGACGATGAAGTCGCCCTGATGCAGCACCCAGGCGAGGGCGAGCTGCGCCGGCGTCACGCCCTTCTTCTCGGCGAGGCGGCGCACCGTGTCGACGACGGCGAGGTTGGCGGCGAAGTGCTCGCCCTGGAAGCGGGGCAGGGAGCGGCGGAAATCGCCCTCGGCGAGATCCTCGGCGGAGCGCATCGTGCCGGTCAGCATGCCGCGGCCGAGCGGCGAGAAGGGCACGAAGCCGATGCCGAGCTCGCGGCAGGTGTCGAGCACGTCGCCCTCCGGGTCGCGCGTCCACAGCGAATATTCGCTCTGAAGCGCGGCGACCGGATGGACCGCATGGGCCCGGCGCAGGGTGCCGGCGTCGACCTCCGACAGGCCGATCGCGCGGACCTTGCCGGCGGCGACGAGGTCGGCCATCGCCCCGACCGTCTCCTCCACCGGAACCTCCGGGTCGACGCGGTGGAGATAATAGAGATCGATCACCTCGATCCCGAGCCGCTTCAACGAAGCCTCCGCCACCGCCTTCGCGTTTTCCGGCCGGCCGTCGAGGCCGGCCATGCTGGCGGTGCCGGCGACGCCGGCCGCGATACGGAAACCGAACTTGGTTGCGATCGTGACCTTGTCGCGGAGGTCGCGCAGAGCGCGGCCGACCAGTTGCTCGTTGACGAAGGGGCCGTAGACCTCGGCGGTGTCGAACAGCGTCACGCCGATCTCGACGGCGCGGCGCAGGGTCCGTTCAGAGACGGCTTCGTCCTGACCGCCGTAGGCGTGGCTCATGCCCATGCAGCCGAGGCCGATGGCGGAGACGGCGAGGTAGGATCCCAGTCTGCGGGTCTGCATCGGTCTGTCCTTTCGAAAAATCAGGAGACGTCGGCGCACCGGCGGCGTTTCGCTCCCGGCTCTGCGGTCGGTGTGGGCACGGGAGGGAAGGGCGCCCGAAACCGGCACGGCGGTCATGCTCGTCCCGGCGGGAAGATGGTCGACCAATATCCACGGCCGTTTCAGGCATTTTCGCGGCGGAATGTCGTCGATCCCGCGGAACGGAAGCGACATCTTCCCGGCGAGGAGGTTGACACGACCGGCGCGAGGGTCGAGGTTCGACCAGGGTCAGACGACACGTGCTGACGCCGATCACCGACTTCTCCGGATTACCGGCGCGGTTCTCGCGTCGACTGTGGCTCGCCGCAGGCGATCGACATTTGCGGAGAAGGGACGCCCCATCCATCCGAGCGAAGAGGCGCGCGCCGTGTCCGACGACAGTGTTTCCGAATACGAGGTGGGCCAGGACAACATCCAGGTCCTCGGTCTCGACATCCACAATCCGGTCTTCATCATTTCGGCGGTCATCATCGTCGCCTTCGTGGTGGCGACCTCCGTCCTCCAGGTGCAGGCCACCGAGTTCTTCGGCTGGCTCCGGCCCGCGGTGACCGAGGCCTTCGACTGGCTGCTGGCGATCGCCGGCAACGTCTTCGTGCTGTTCTGCCTCGCCCTCATCGTCTCGCCGCTCGGCCGGATCCGGCTCGGCGGCGCGGACGCGCGGCCGGATTTCACCTATCCGGCCTGGTTCGCGATGCTGTTCGCGGCCGGCATGGGCATCGGCCTGATGTTCTTCGGTGTTTCCGAGCCGATCTCGCATTTCAACTCATCCTTCGCGGAAGGGGCCGGCTCCCCGGACAGTTGGGCTCCGCTCGGCGGCGCGGTCGGAGATGCGGCGGCGGCTCGCGACCTCGCCATGGCCGCCACCATCTTCCACTGGGGGCTGCATCCCTGGGGCATCTATGCCGTGGTCGGCCTCGCGCTGGCTTTCTTCTCCTACAATCAGGGCCTGCCGCTGACGGTGCGCTCGGCTTTCCACCCGCTGCTCGGCGATCGGATCTGGGGCTGGCCGGGCCACGTCATCGACACGCTGGCGGTGTTCGCGACGCTGTTCGGCCTCGCCACCTCGCTCGGTTTCGGCGCCGAACAGGCGCTCGCCGGCCTCAACCACATCTTCGGGATGCCGCAGACCGAGACCAACAAGATCCTGCTGATCATCGGCATCACCTCGGTCGCGCTGTTCTCGGTGGTCGCCGGCGTCGAGGCCGGGGTGAAGCGGCTCAGCGAGATCAACATGGTGCTCGCCGCGCTGCTCCTGGCGTTCGTCGTCGTGCTCGGACCGACGGTCGCGATCGTCACCGGATTCTTCGAATATCTCTGGGCCTATGCGGTCAACCTGCCGGCGCTCTCCAATTTCGTTGGGCGTACGGACAGCAACTTCTTCGACGGCTGGACCGCCTTCTACTGGGCCTGGTGGATCTCCTGGTCGCCCTTCGTCGGCATGTTCATCGCCCGCGTGTCGCGCGGACGCACGGTGCGCGAGTTCCTCACCTGCGTGCTGCTGATCCCCTCGCTGGTCTGCGTGCTGTGGATGACCGCCTTCGGCGGCACCGCCCTGCACCAGATCATCGAGAGCGGAACGACGGCGGTGGCCGAGGCCGACCTGCCGCTGCAACTCTTCGTCATGCTCGAGGCGCTGCCGCTCTCCACCATCACCTCCCTCGTCGGCATCGTTCTCGTCATCGTCTTCTTCGTGACGTCGTCCGATTCGGGCTCCCTGGTGATCGACACCATCACCGCCGGCGGCAAGGTGGACGCGCCGGTGCCGCAGCGGGTGTTCTGGGCGGTGTTCGAGGGCCTCGTCGCCATCGTTCTGCTGGCAGCCGGCGGGCTCGAAGCCCTGCAGGCGGCGGCGGTGACGACCGGCATCCCCTTCGCCGTGGTGCTGCTGGCGATGTGCTGGGCACTGTGGCGCGGTCTCGCGCGCGAGCGGGTGAAGACCGGTCTCGCGAAGCCGGCCTGAACGGCCGGATCGACCGCCCGGATCGGCGAGGGACCCGCGCAGCCGGACGGCGCGCGGGCCCTTTGCGTTTGGCTCCCATGGGGGCCGCCCCCGATCGCCCGCCGCCGGGCATCATAGCCGGACGAACAAACTACTGTTCGGTTCGCGTTCGGCCCCTGTGGATCAACGCGTCGATTCCGTCACGATGTTCGGCGGCGTGCCTTATGCGGACTAGCGGCGGCATCTCGGCGCAGCGGACCGGTGCGCAAACCGAACTCCCTCTCGGTCGTCATCGCCGGGCTCGACCCGGCGACCCATTGGCCGTGCGGCGAGGATCGGTCCAACGTTTTGTTGGAACCTGCTATCCCACTCTCGATGCCATTCCGACCGGTGAGGCGATTGGGTCACCGGCTCGAGGCCGGTGATGACGGAAGAGAGGCTGAGAACCCTGACGCACGCCCAATTCGTCGAACCGGACAGCAGTGGACGGAGTTGGCCGCCCCGACGACGCTCCTCGCTGCATCGCAGCGCGCGCATGGCCTTTCCCGCTGCGAGCGATTATAAGGCACGCGGGTGAAGGCGGCCGGAAGTGCCGCCCGCGGGACAGGATCTGGGCATGGAACTGTTGAGGACGGTCGCCGACCTGCGTGAGCGGATCGGCGCGGCGCGACGGAGCGGCCGGAGGATCGGCTTCGTTCCGACGATGGGCTATCTCCACGCCGGCCATCTGGAGCTGGTGCGCCGGGCGCGCGCTGTGGCGGACGTCGTCGTCGTCAGCATCTTCGTCAATCCGCTGCAGTTCGGCCCGAGCGAGGATTTCGCCCGCTATCCCTCGGACCTCGAGCGCGACGCCGCGCTGCTGACGTCGGCGGGGGCGGACCTGCTGTTCGCGCCCGCCGTGGACGAGGTCTATCCGCGGCCCATGGCGACGGTGGTCGACGTCCCCTCGCTCGGCGGCATGCTGGAGGGCGAGGTGCGGCCCGGCCATTTCGCCGGCGTGGCCACGGTGGTCTCCAAGCTGTTCAATTTCGTCCAGCCCGACGTCGCCTTCTTCGGCGAGAAGGACTATCAGCAACTGACGATCCTCCGGCGCATGGTCGAGGATCTCGCCTTTCCGATCGAAATCGTCGGGGTCGCGACGGTGCGCGAGGCCGACGGGCTGGCCTGTTCGTCCCGCAACGTCTATCTGAGCGTCGAGGAGCGGGCGGCGGCGGTGATCGTGCCGCGGGCGCTCGACGAGGCGGAGCGGCTGATCGCGGCCGGCGAGGTCGACGCCCCGGCGATCGAAGCCGCGGTGGCGGCCTTCATCGCCGGCGAGGGGCTGGCGCGGCCGGAGGTGGTCGCTTTGCGTGATCCGCAGACGCTCGCCGCGATCGAGGGACCGCTGCCCGAGGCGGTGCTGGTGCTGCTCTACGTGCGCATCGGTGCGACCCGGCTGCTCGACAACCGCGTGGTCCGGCGGCGCCTGCAACAAGCAGCGGAGTGAAAGATGAGTGTGCCGACCAAGCAGCGCCGACGCTCCACCGCCCAGATCCGGGCGATGAAGGGTCGTGAGGAGGCGATCGTCTGCCTGACGGCCTACACGACGCCGATCGCCCGGCTGTTCGACCCGCATGTCGACTTCCTGCTCGTCGGCGATTCCGTCGGCATGGTGTTCTACGGCTTCGACACGTCGCTGTCGGTGACGCTCGAGATGATGATCGCCCACGGCGCGGCCGTGGTGCGGGGGGCGACCTCGGCCTGCGTCATCGTCGACATGCCGTTCGGCTCCTATCAGGAATCCCCGGCGCAGGCCTTCCGCAACGCCGCCCGCGTCATGGTCGAGACCGGCTGCGACGGCGTCAAGATCGAGGGTGGCACCGAGATGGCCGAGACCATCCGCTTCCTCGTCGACCGCGGCATCCCGGTGCTCGGCCACGTCGGGCTGACGCCGCAGTCGATCAACGCCTTCGGCAGCTTCCGCTCGCGCGGACATTCGCCGGACGAGGCGGCGCGGATCATGGCCGACGTCAAGGCGGTGGAGGAGGCCGGCGCCTTCGCCATCGTCATCGAGGGCACCGTGGAGCCGCTGGCCAAGGCGATGACCGAGGCGGTGGCAGTGCCCACCATCGGCATCGGCGCCTCGGTCGACTGCGACGGCCAGGTGCTGGTCGCCGACGACATGCTCGGCATCTTCACCGACTTCAAGCCGAAGTTCGTCAAGCATTTCGCCGAACTCGGACCGCAGATCGCGTCGGCGGCGGCGGCCTTCGCCGGCGAGGTCCGCGGACGGCGCTTTCCCGCGCCCGAACACACCTACCGGCCGCGCGGAGACAAGGCATGAACCTCGCCAGCGGCCTCGCCATCTTCTTCGTGATCTGGTGGCTCTCTCTGTTCCTCGTGCTGCCGATCGGCATCCGTTCGCAGCACGAGACCGGGACGATCGAACCGGGTACCGAGCCGGGAGCGCCGGTGAGGTCGCACATCCTGCGCCGGCTGGCGATGACGACGCTGCTCGCCGGCCTGTTCTTCACCCTGTTCTACGCCGTGGTCACGAGCGGGATGACCCTCGACGACATTCCGTTTTTCCGGCCGCCGTCCGACCGCTGAGGTCACGGTGATCCCCATGTGAAAGGCCGGCCTCCGCGACGGGGCCGGCCTTTTCGTTCGTGCAGCCGCGGCCGCCTTCGGGCCGGGAACGCGTCGGGCAGGGAAGTGCCGGGTGAGGACCGAAGGCGCGATCCGCTCCGTTCGCCGGCGCGTTCAGCGCCGGTTGATACTGCCGACCGCAACGTTGCGGTTGTCGCTGATCATGTCCCAGGCGTTGGGATCGCGGGAAGACTGGCGCTTGACGAAGTGATAGGGGGTGTCGACCCAGGCGAGGATCTCGTCGACCTTGTTGTCGAGCACGAGGTCGCCGCGGTCGGTGCGCACGGTCAGGATGGCGTGGCCGTCGCCGACCTCGTCGCGGACGACGGTGATGAGCAGCGCGCTCGCCGGCCAGCCCTGGGTGATGAGTTCCTTGCGCTTCTGCAGGACGTAGTCCTCGCAGTCGCCGCGGCGGCCGGGATAGGTCCACAGTTCGACGACACCGTAGATCTGCATGTCGGTGGCCGGCTCGACGCTCTTGTTCACCGCTTTGTTGATCGCGTTGAGCTGACCCATGGTCCTATTGGTGAGTTTCACCACCAGATCGCTGCGATCGAACGGCCGGCAGTCCTTGGCGAATTTCTCGCAGAACTTGACATAGCCGATCGGAGGCGTGGTGCGTCCGAGAAGTTCCATTCCGCTGTAGGCGAGCGCAGCGCCGTTCATCTGAAGGAAAGCTACCGCGGCGAAAGTAGAAACCGCAAGACCACGCAGGATGGAACGCATCATTGCTCGTGTCTCCCTGTCCATCCCGAGAGAATGACACAGGCAATTTGAATTCGAGTGAACCTCGTGAAGTAAAATCTATTCTCGGCGGAAAGGAATTGGCAAGGAGATTTCAACGGCAGGTTAGGATTAATTTTTGGTACCGGGGATTAAATCGGGTTTAATTTTAAATTAACGAATTAAACCAATCTTCATGAATGTCGCCGTTCGATTGACAATCGGGAGGCGGCTCGGCTGATCTGGTATCCCAGCTTTTCCGAACGGGCCTTCCGGGACGCGAAAAATGTCGCGAAAATCGCCGCGGCGCCTGGAACAAAGCACCTGACGCCGGAGTTTCGCCCAATCGGCCGCTGCCGAAAAAATTGGCGTCGGTCTGTGGATAACAGCCGGTCTCGCTTCGTGGCCGTCTGCCGCGGACACCAATTTGCACGTCCCGACGGCTTTGCACCCGGGTGAAGCGCGAGAAAGCCAGTCCGACGCGACTGATTCGCGGCACGATGTCGGAAGCGACCGTGCGATCTGGTTGAGCTCCGGTGAATCCGTCTCCGGCGGGGGATCGCGAGGGGCGAGTTGCCGCGCCCGCCGGATCTTCGACCCGGTCATATGCTCGCGGCCCGGCTCTGCTGCGTTGCGCTCAGCGCCGGCGGCGCATGGTCTGCGAGGGCGGCTCGCCGTAGAAGGCCGCATAGGTCCGCGAAAAGCGGCCGAAATGCCAGAAGCCCCATCGTGCGGCGATCGAGGAGACCGTCTCGCCGGTGTCTTCGGCGCGCAGCAGATCGCGCCGTGCACCGTCGAGCCGATGGGTGCGCAGCCAGTTGCCCGGCCCGATGCCGAGGACGCGGACGAAGGCGTCGCGGAGCGTCTGGGAGGACACGCCGAGGCGGGCGGCGAGGTCGTCGACCGAGAGATTGTCGATCGCGTCTTCCGAAGCGATTTCGCGGGCGCGCCGGAACAGCGCGAGGTCCGCCGGCGTGCGTTCGCGCCGGGGCGGCGCCTCGAAGATCTTGCCGTGCACGAATTTGAGGCGGTCGACCACCGCCCCCGGCAGCACCGCGGCCATCTCGACGAGACCGGCCTCCGCCGCGCCGACGGTGGAGAGCAGGGACAGCAGCCAGAGGGCGCAGAAGTCGAAGGCTTCCGCCGCCGGGGCCGGGCAGAGCGAGGGCAGGGGGCGGCCCTGTCCGCCGAGTTCGGCATCGTCGATGCTGACGATCAGGAAGTCGCTGGCGCCGTCGGTCGAAACGTCGAGTTCGCGCTCGCCTTCGAGTACGGCCACCGAGGATGCAGGCAAAGAGCCGGCGTTGAGCCGGTAGGGCGACCCGCCGTTCGCCGCCGTCACGAACGTGACCCGCCCGGCCGGCGGTGCCGTCCGCTCCTCGACCGCGAGGTTGATGCGCTCGCGCCACACCGAGACCCGGCCAAGGTCGAGGGCCTCGACGGTGCCGGCGTAGGTGCCCGGCTTCAGTTGCGAATAACTCTGCGCCCAGCCGCGCAGCGCGCCTTCCTGCTCGCTCGCATCCGTGTAGCACGCCGTCGAATGAATCAGGACGTCGGCCATCGCCGCCTCCGTCGCGAGCAGGGAGTGCCGCTTGAGTGTGCAGATTTTCAGAGTGGTTATTTTCTGGGCGAATTCTATCGTGAAAGCGGATAGCGGAGTCAAGCCGCTCCTCACTAGCCTGCGTCCACTGGCAACGGATGGAGGCACCAGAGTATGTTGCGACCCGCCATTGGCATCGTTCTTTTCGCCGCGCTTTCGGGCGCGGCCGCGGCCCAGGAGCCGCTCGCGCCGGAGACCTTGAGCGTCAAGGCGACCATCGACCCCGGCCCCAACGTCTACGTCTACCAGGAGAGCCTCGACGGGCCGGGGACAATCGCGGTCTTCGCCGCCGACACCCTCGCGATGAAGGGCACGATGACGTCGGGCTCGTTCGGCACGATGTTCATCGACCGCAGCGGCGAGACCGCCTACGCCCAGTCGACCTTCCTGAAGCGCTACGCCTACGGCGACATGGAGTCCGTGCTCCAGATCTACGACGTCGCCACGCTGACGCCGACGAGCGAAGTGATCCTGCCGCCGAAGGCGCAGATGGCGCTGTCCTACGCCGCGCTGCTGCAGAAGACCGCCGACGGCCGCTTCATGCTGGTCCAGAACGCGACGCCGGCGTCGTCGATCACCGTGGTCGACCTCGCCTCCGGCACCGTCACCCTCGAGATCCCGACGCCCGGCTGCTGGGGGATCTATCCCTGGGGCGAGGGTGCCGGCTTCTCCACGGTCTGCGGCGACGGCAGCTTCATGAGCTACGCGCTGGCCGAAGACGGCGCCTCCGCCGCCGACACCACCACGGCCGACATCTTCGATCCCGACGCCGACCCGATCTTCGCCACCGCCGCCCGCGACGAGGACGGCCTCGTCTTCGTCTCCTTCAAGGGCGACGTCCTGCGTGTCGCCGACGGAGCGGCCGGAGCCAAGTTGACCGATCGCTTCTCGATGGTCGAAGGCGTCGAGGGCGGCTGGGCGCCGAGCGGCTACAATCTCGTCGCCTACAGCCCCGAGCTGAAGCGGCTTTTCGTCACCATGCACTCGGGCGCCTACGAAGGCTCGCACAAGAACCCGAGCGAGGAGCTCTGGGCGGTCGACCTCGCCGGCCGGGCGCTCGGCGGGCGGGCCAAGCTCGAGATGGTCGGCTCGCTCACCGTCGGCCCCGGGCCGGCGCCGGCGCTGTTCGCCCTCGCGCTCGACGCGCGGCTGATGCGCTTCGACATCGACGCCTCCTCGGGTCTGACGCTTACGCCGTCGGGCGAGGTGCCGCTGGTCGGCTATCCCTTCCTCGTGGCGGCGACGCCATGACGGGCGGCTGGCTCTCCCTCGTCGCAGGCACCGCGGTGGTCTTCACCGTGCTGCTCTTCGCCCGCGCCCTCGTCCACAAGCTCGCCGACTTCACCGCCTTCACCGGCTTCGTCGCCGACTACGGGGTGGTGCCGGAGCGGATGGTCCGGCCGGCGGCGCTCGCCGTGGTCGCGGCGGAGGCGGCGGTGGTCGCGCTGCTGCTGATTCCGGCCACCGCCGCGGCGGGCGGCGTTCTCGCCGCCGCGGTGCTCGCCGCCTACGGCCTCGCCATGGCGGCGGTGATCCGTTCCGGACGGCGCTTCGTCGAATGCGGCTGCGGCGGCGCGGTCCAGCCGGTCGGCCGGCCGCTGCTGGTGCGCAACGCCATCCTCGCCGCCGTCGCCCTCTCAGCGGCGATCGGCGGCGCCGATGGCTTCGGCCTCGGCGAAACGCTGGCGGTGATCGTCTCCGGCTTCACCGCCTTCGTCGGCTACCTCCTCGCCGAACAGCTGCTCGGCAACGCCGCCCACGCCGCGGCGCGTCCCTGACGCCGGCGCGCGTCGTCCCATTCAAGGAATTCGCAGATGAATGCACTGATCTTCGCGGTGGCGGTGCTCTGGCTCGTGGTCATCGGCCTCGTCGTCGCCCTGTTCGCACTCGCCCGCCAGGTCGGGATCCTGTTCGAGCGCGTCGCCCCGATGGGCGCCCTCGTCAACGACGCCGGCCCCAAGGTCGGCGAAGCCTCGCCGCTGTGGCGGCTGCCGAGCCTCACCGGCGGACCCGACGTGCTGATCGGGCCGCGGCCGGAACGATCGACCCTCGTCTTCTTCCTCTCGCCGACCTGCCCGGTCTGCAAGAAGCTGCTGCCGGTGATCGCCTCGATCCGCTCGGCCGAGAAGAGCTGGCTCGACGTCGTCCTCGCCTCGGACGGCGAGCGCGACCGGCACCTGCGCTTCGTCGAGACCGCCGGACTGTCGTCCTATCCCTACGTCCTCTCCGAAGAACTCGGCATCTCCTATCGGGTCTCGCGGCTGCCCTTCGCGGTGCTGATCGACCCGGCCGGCGTCATCCGCGCCAAGGGTCTCGTCAACAACCGTGAGCAGCTCGAGAGCCTGTTCAACGCCAAGGAGATGGGCGTCGCCTCGATCCAGGACTACCTCGGCGGCGTTCCGGCCGCCGCGGCGCGCTGAACCCGTCCGATCGACCCGGCACCGACCGATCCTCTACCGACAGAAAAGGAGTGAAGGCCTTGTTCGGCTTCATCGACGCCCTCTTCGCCCGGCTCGACCGCGTGAGCGAAACCCAGTCCCGCCGCATGGCCCAGACCGCCGGTCGGCGCAGCTTCCTCGCCAGGGCGGGAACGCTGATCCTCGGCGGCGCCGTGCTGCCCATGTTGCCCTTCGAGAAGAGCTTCGCCACCGGCACGGCGGCCGGCCCCGTCGCCGCCGGCGACGATCCGACGACGTGCGACTACTGGCGCTACTGCGCCCTCGACGGTACGCTCTGCACCCAGTGCGGCGGCACGATCAACCAGTGCCCGCCGGGTTCGCAGACCTCGGCCGTGACCTGGGTCGGCACCTGCCGCAACCCGAACGACGGCAGGGACTATCTCGTCTCCTACAACGACTGCTGCGGCAAATCGATCTGCAACAACGCCACCTTCTGCAACTACAACGAAGGCGAGCGGCCAGGCTACCGGATGGCGGTCCACAACGACATCAACTGGTGCATGGCCAACACCTCGGTCGGCTACCACTGCACGGTCGCCGTGCTGGTCGGCCTCGCCGAGTGAGGCGGAGGACGACCATGGCTGTCGACACGGCGGCGCGCCGCACCGGCCGCGTCGGGGCCGGACTGATCGTCCTCGCCGGCGGCCTGCTCGGTTCGCCGGCGGCGGCCGAGCAGCCCGACTGGACGGGAACGACCTACACCGCCCGCACCAATTACGTGCTGCGCTGTTCGGGCTGCCACGGGCTGGAAGGCCGGGGCGGCGAGCGGGGCGGGGTGCCGGACCTTCGCGACCACGTCGGCGCCTTCGCCGGCGAGGACGACGGCCGGACCTATGTCGTCAAGGTTCCGGGCGTGCGCAACTCCAACCTGTCGCCGGAGGCGACGGCGGCGGTGCTCAACTACGTGATGACGACCTTCGCCGGAGCGTCCTTCGCGGAGGGGACGGCGCCCTTCACCGCCGAGGAGGTCGTCCGGCGGCGGCAGATCGCGGTCGGCGACATCGTCGCCTACCGGCGGACCATCGCCGCACGGCTCGCCGCAGAGGGCGTCCCGCTCGCCGGCTATCCCTGGCCCTGAGCAAGGGCGGACCTGCGACGACGAAAAGGGCGGCTTCGGGCCGCCCTTTTTTTCTTTCTGGATCGCATGTTCTCTCGGGATCGGATCTCGGCGTGGCGTTTCCCGCGGTCGCTCGACAGATGTCTGCGGGACGCGGCCGGACGGGACGTCGCGGCGCGGCGCCCGATCAGATGTTGTTGGTGATCATCTCGGCCGATTGCACGGAGGCGAACTCCAGTGCGACGCCGTCGTCGAAGTGGCGGATGATGCGGGCGCGCATGCGGCCGAGCGTGACCATGGAGCCGAGCGCCGGACGGACGTCGACCGTGACCGCGGCGCCCGACAGCGAGACGTCGACGATGCGGCAGCGGTATTCCTGGCCGTCGGGCAGGGTGATCTGGCTGTAGGGGTTCTTCGGCAGGATGCGCTCGTGGCGGCGATCCTCCGGCAGATTGAGCTCGTGGCGGTTGGCGAGCCAGGTCAGCTGGCTGGCGAGCTTGTCGCGCTTGCGGGCCGTGGCGTTGATGGTCATCGCGAAGCCGCCCTCGATGTGGCGCGAGATCTCGCCCTCGATGCGGCCGATGTGATCGAGATAGGCGATGACGCGCTCGCCGATGTGGCCGGTCACCGGCGACATCAGCGCGACGCCGCCCGGCGACATGTTGACGACCTGGCAGGGGTATTCGGAGCGGTTCGGCAGCATGAAGCGGCCGAGCACGTTGACGTTGACGCGCTGGAAGCGCCGGCGCTCGGGCCGGAGGGCCTTGCGGGCGGCGTTCGCCCTGTGTTCAGTCACGGCAGACATGCACCAAAGCCATCCCCATTGGAGCAGATGTCGTGGGCCCGCCGGCAAGCGGATCCGATCGGTCGTCGATCGAGGCCGCGATTCCGGGCGCAGATGCCACGGTGGGTCTCTCGAGGCCCGCCCGCGGCCATTCTAGCAGCCGCAGAGCGAGACTGCCCCGAGCCTAGCTCGCGTTGGTTAAGAAGGGGTAAGGGCGAGCGGGCCCGCCGGCGGCAGGCACGCCCGGGAGGCGTTCGCCGCCCCGCGACGGTGCGGCGGCACGCCCCCGGCGCCGGAAGGCGGCGCGCAGGCCCCGTCGCCTCACACCGGCCTGATCGACGGCGGCGTGACCGGATCGCCTGTCCGGTCAGGGTCAGGCCTGGCGTCCGCCTTCGTAGACCACGAGGTGGCCGACCTGGCGGGCGGCCGGGTGCGGCATCGAGCGGGCCATGGCGAGCCGGCCCCGTTCCGCGGCGACGGCGGGATACTCCGCCTCGGCCTCGTCGGCCTGGCGGCCGGTGCGCAGGAAGCGCGGGGTCTCGTCGGGCCAGATCAGGCGCAGGCTGAGGATCGGCTGGCGGCGGATCGGGTGGATGCCGAGCCAGTAGGGCTGCTCGTGCGGGGCGAAGCAGCCGATGATGCGGTTGTTGCGGCCGTCGGAATGGCGCAGCGGCAGGAACATCATCTCGACCGGCACGCTCTGGTCGCGCTCGTTCTGGGCGGCGATGCCGATGATCGCGGCGGCGCCGTCCTCGACGATGGCCGCGAGCAGCGAGGCGACGGCGTCGCGGTCCTTGCCGGTCCACAGGTCGAGCAGGTTGCGCCCCTTCAACTCGCGGCAGTAGGCGGCGCAGAAGCGGGTGCCGGCGAGGCGGAAGCCGTAGGTCTGGCGGTCGATCGCCTCGAGGATGAAGGTGTCGCCGAGGATCGCGCGGATGTCACCGGGCTCGACCTCGTGGCGATCGGGCGCGACCCGCGAGCCACGGAGTTCGGTCCAATAATCGTACAGTGTGCGTGTCACGTGGTGTTTCATCCCTGGACCCTTCGCCGGCGCCCCTGCAGGGACGCCTCTCGCGGACCTTTCCGCGCCTGCCGGGGAAGTCGCTGCCTTCGACCGTCCCCATTCGGCACAGGCGGAACCCGCGTTCCCGTCTTTCCATCGTTCACGGAGCAGGGGGCGTGCCACGGAGAGGGGCGGCGTTAACGATGCCGGAAGAGCGATCGTGAACGCGACCGGGCCGAAATTAACGTTAAACCCCGGTGTCGCTTGCGTTGCTCGCCCGAAACGCGGATAAGGGAGCTCAGAGGATCCTGCTTCTGACGTGACAGCATTAACTTCTTCGGGGTTTCGAGCGTTAACGCCCGCCCCGTTCCCGATCCGGGAAGGTTCGACGAACCTTTCCGGATTTTTTTTTGCCCGGCCGGTCCGGATCGCCCTCGACTCCGCCCGTCCCCGCCCGCTTGCCACGGCGGCGTGCGATCTCTATGTCCGCCGCACGGGGCCGCAACGCCCGATGACGGCACCCAGAGGGCGACGATGAGCGACGAGCGACACATCCAGCGGCCCGGCGAGCCGATGTTCAACGTGCCGTCGGTGCTTTCCGGCACTCTCGCCCTCCTCGTCGGCATCCACCTGCTGCGCTCGGTCCTTTCGCCGGATCAGGACGGCGAGGTGCTGATGCTGTTCAGCTTCATTCCGGCGCGCTACGACGCCCTCGCCGAGGGGTTGCAGATTCCCGGGGGCTGGGCGGCCGGCCTCTGGAGCTTCCTGACCTACGGCCTGCTCCACGCCGACCTGCTGCATCTCCTCGTCAACTGCGCCTGGATGCTGGCCTTCGGCAGTCCGGTGGCCTGGCGGTTCGGCACCGGCCGGTTCCTGCTGTTCTCCGCGGTGACGGCGATCGCGGGGGCCGGCTTCCACCTCGCCTCCCATGGCGGCGAGGCGATCCCGATGATCGGTGCCTCGGCGGCGATCTCGGGCCACATGGGCGGGGCGGCGCGCTTCGTTTTCGGATCGGCGGCGGGGCCGCGTGCGGCCTGGGCCCGCGGCCGCGCCGAAGGTTTCCGCGGGCCGGCGCTCGGCCTCGCCGAACTTGCGAACCATCCCCGGGCGCTGGTCTTCGTCGCGCTGATGCTCGCGATCAACGTCGCGGTGGCCGGCGGCTTCCTGCTGGCGCCGGGAGCGGACGGCGTCTCCGTCGCCTGGCAGGCCCACGTTGGCGGCTTCCTCGCCGGCATTCTGCTGTTCCCGCTGTTCGACCCGGTGCGGCGGCCGCCAGGCCCGTTTCGGGGCTGAGGCGGCCTCGCGCAGGCGCGCGGTCGACGACAGCCGGCTCATCGTCGTGCGACTTCTTCGCGCGCAGCCGGCGGCGCCGGTTGCGCCGGAGGGGCTTTGCTCTCATCATCCTGGAAAAGAAGGACGCGCGGCGTGCGGGGCGACCGGCCGGGGATGTGGCCGGAACGTCATCGGTGATCGCGACGACAACGACGAACACGTCTTTCGAAGGGAGAGGCAGATGACGGTTCAGACCATTCTTTCGCAGAAGTCCGGCGGCGTCACCACGGGCACGCCCGACATGACGATCGCCCAAGTGGCCGAGGTGCTCGCCAGCCACAAGATCGGCGCCATCGTCATCACCGACATCGCCGGCCGCGTCGTCGGCATCCTGTCGGAGCGCGACATCGTGCGGGTGGTGGCGGCGCGCGGCGCGGCGGTGCTGTCGGCCACGGCCGCAGAGGTGATGACCCGCAACGTCATCACCTGCGGCATGCGCGATTCGATCAACGACGTGATGCTGAAGATGACCAACGGCCGCTTCCGCCACGTGCCGGTGATCGACGGCGGCACGCTCGCCGGCATCATCTCGATCGGTGACGTGGTCAAGCACCGCATGGCCGAGATCGAGCGCGAAGCGGAAATGATGCGCAGCTACATCGCCACCGCCTGAGCGGCGGGTCACGACCGTCGGGATCGCCCGGACGGCAGCGACCCGGCGCCGGGCGAAGCCCAGGGGGTTCGCCGGGCGACGTCCCGTCAGCCGGTGACGAGGTCGCGAAGCGCGTCGGCGACGGCGCGCCGCCCGGCCTCGTGGCCGAGGGCGATCGCCTCGCCGGCGCGATGGAAATCGAAAAGGCCGATCTTGCCCATGCGCGGCGAGATCGCGAAATCCGGCGGATCGGCGGCGAGACGGGCCCGGGTGATGCGGTCCTGGATGATGTTGAAGGCGTCGATCATCACCCCGGGGATGCCCGGCAGGCCGTCGCGGGGCGGTGCGGCGATCTGGCGGCGCAGCAGGCCGCGGGTGCGAAGGCCGGCCTTGCCGGTGGCGACGGCGCCCTCCGGCCCGGCTCCGTCGACGCCCTCGGGGTCGAAATTGTGTCGGACGATGGCACCGCGGTTGAGGTTGTCGAAGCCGAGATTGACGGCGATGACGATCTGGGCGCCCTTGGCCCGGCAGACGTTGACGGGCAGCGGATTGACCAGTGCGCCGTCGAGCAGCCAACTGCCGCCGATGCGGACCGGCTGGAAGATGCCGGGCAGGGCGTAGGAGGCGCGCAGGGCGTCGACGAGGCGCCCCTTCGACAGCCAGACCTCGTGGCCGGTGCCGATCTCGGTCGCGATCGCCGTGAACGGCTTCGCCATCTCCTCGATCCGCCGCTCGCCGATCTGCTCGCGCAGCATGCGGCCGAGCCGTTCGCCGCCGATGAGGCCGCTGCCGGTCGGGGTGAAGTCGAGCATCGAGAGCATGCGGCGGCGGGTGATCGAGCGGGCGAAGTCCTCGATGGCGTCGAGCCGGCCATCGGCCCAGCAGGCGCCGACCACGGCACCGATGGAGGTACCGGCGACGACGTCCACCTCGATGCCGGCCTCGTCGAGGGCGCGCAGCACCCCGATGTGGGCCCAGCCGCGGGCCGAGCCGCCGCTGAGGGCGAGGCCGACGGTCGGGCGGCGGACGTGATCGTCCGGCTCGATCGGTTCGGCCGCCACGACGGCTCCCCGCCTGATCAATCGCGTCACGTTCTCCAGCATCGCCGTCACTCCGGGCCCTTCGGCCATGATCGTGAGCTTTGCGGAAAATTCTCTTCGAATCGTTTCATCGTCCGCGGCGGGATCAAAGCCGGTTTCGATGGCGGCCGTGCGAAACGATCGCGCGACGGCGTCGGGATCGGGGATCGAAGCGGTAGCCTGCCGGCCGACGCCGTCGGGCGCGCCAGCGCCGGGATGGCGACGGCCGATCCGGACGGTGCGTCGCCGGGTTCAGCGGGGAGCGTAGACGTCCGCCGGGTCGAAGCGGCGCTCGCCGCCGACGTCCTCGAGCCGGACCGCCCCCGTCCGCGGGGACTGGCCGAGCGGGATGCGCCGGTAGAAGCAGGAGACGCGGCCGGTGTGGCAGGTGGCGCCGTGACCCTCGACGCGGACCGTCATGACGAGGGCGTCCTGGTCGCAGTCGGTGAGCAGGTCGACGACCTTCTGGACGTTGCCGCTGGTCGCGCCCTTGTGCCAGAGCTCGCCGCGCGAGCGACTCCAGTACCAGCCCTCGCCGGTCTCGATGGTCCGGGCGAGGCTCTCGGCGTTCATGTGGCCGACCATCAGGATGCCGCCGCCGTCGGCGTCGACGGTGACGCAGGTGATGGTGCCGTCCGGCCCGAAGCGCGGGGTGAGGACATCACCCGCTTCGAGCGCGGCCTTGTCGCCGGCGGGCGGGAAAAGCGCGGGCGCGCCGTCGGCCACGGTCATCGTCTGAAATCCGGTCGGAAGGATCAGCGGCCCGAGCGGACCAGCGTCATGAAGCGCACCTGTTCGGTCGGATCGTCGCGGAAGACGCCGGTGAACTGGGTGGTGATGGTGGAGACGCCCGACTTCTGGACGCCGCGCATGGTCATGCACTGATGCTCGGCCTCGAGCATGACGGCGACGCCGCGAGGACGCAGCACGTCGTCGATCGTCCGGACGATCTGGGCCGTGAGATTCTCCTGGGTCTGCAGGCGCCGGGCGTAGGCGTCGACCACCCGGGCGAGCTTCGACAGGCCGACGACCCCCTCATTCGGGTAATAGCCGATGTGAGCCTTGCCGACGAAGGGCACCATGTGGTGCTCGCAGTGGGAGAAGAAGGGAATGTCGCGGACGAGGATGATGTCGTCGTAGCCGCCGACCTCCTCGAACACCCGCTCCAGCATGCGGTGGGCGTCCTGGCCGTAGCCGCCGAACAGCTCGCCGTAGGCCTTGGCGACGCGCGAGGGGGTGTCGAGCAGGCCTTCGCGGTCGGGATCGTCGCCGGCCCAGCGGATCAGGGTCCGCACCGCGGCTTCCGCTTCCTCGCGGCTCGGGCGGGCCACGGGCGTGGCGGTCCGGCGCTCGTCGTCGGCGCTGCGTGCGGCAGGGTTGATCAGCACGTCCATCTGCGGGCCTTTCATCGAACACGACTATGCGGACGGGGCGTCTCGCCGCCCATCCTGAAACGCCGATGCGTGCATCGACGTTCCGCATTACGCAGTTCCCGGGGGAACGGATCGATCGGCCTCGGACGGTGGCGACGACGATCCATCCCGCCTATATACTCGTCCGTCCGCCCTGCAAAAAGGTCCGAAGGCGAAATAAGGTCGCGTCGCGGCGCGACCATTCGTCGGCGCGGGTCCTTCGGTGCGGTTCGAGCGGCCAGAACGGATCGAGACCCATGATCGACGACATCTACAACGCGAAGATCCTCGACTTCGCCGGCAACATCGAGCGGATCGGCCGGCTGCCGGCGCCGCAGGCGAGCGCCAAGGCCCATTCGCGGCTCTGCGGCTCGACCGTCGTCGTCGACCTTTCGATGGACGGCGGGCGCGTCACCGACTTCGCCCACGACGTCAAGGCCTGCGCACTCGGCCAGGCCTCGTCTTCGATCATGGCACGGGTGGTGATCGGCTCGACCGCGGCGGAGTTGCGCGAGCTGCGCGAGACGATGCGGCGGATGCTGAAGGAGAACGGCGCCCCGCCCGAGGGTCGCTTCGCCGATTTCCGCTATCTGGAGCCGGTGCGCGACTACAAGGCCCGCCACGCCTCGACGATGCTGACCTTCGACGCCGTCGTCGACTGTCTCGACCAGATCGAGGGGGCCCGCGGCGAGGCCGCGCTCGCCCCCGCGACCGTTCCCGCCGCCGGCTGACGGCGCCATGTGTGCCTCCTGCGGCGACGGCGGGCAGGGCGCGCCGTCGACGGCGGCCCGGCGCGGCCCGGTGCGGGCGTTCGCCCACCTCCTCATCCGGACCTACCAGCTGACGCTCTCCGGTTTCATCGGCCGCCAGTGCCGCTATCTGCCGACCTGTTCCAACTACACCGACGAGGCCATCACCCGGCACGGGCTGTGGCCCGGTTTCTGGATCGGCCTCGCCCGCATCCTGCGCTGCCATCCCTGGAGCCCGAGCGGCTACGATCCGCCGCCCGAACGGCTCGCCGACGGCTATCGCTGGTATGCGCCGTGGCGGGCCGCGGTCTGGCGCGGCGATCACCTGAAGGACTGAGGGAACGGGCCGGCGGCGAATGGCGGCGGCATTGCGGGCTCACTCGGCCGGCCGCGGCCTCTGCTCGTCGCGCGAACGGCCGTGGCCGGAAACCTCGGCGCCCGCGTTGGCCGGCAGCAGCAGGGCGAAGACGATTGTCGTGACGCTGATCGCGGCGACGACGAAGAAGGCGAGGTGGAAGTCGGCGAGGCGGAGGTCGCCGCCGTGGCCGGCGCGGCCGAAATCGAGGGCGAAGGCGGCGACCGACACCCCGAGCGCCACCGAAACCTGCTGCATCACCGAGGAGAAGCTGGTCGCCTGGCTCATCCGGTCGCGCTCGACGTCGGCGAAGCCGAGGGCGTTGAAGGCGGTGAACTGCAGCGAGCGGAAGAAGCCGCCGACGATCAGCAGCGCGAAGATCGCCGCGGTCGGCGTCGCCGGCGTGAACAGGCCGCAGACGGCGATGAAGCCGGCGCTGAGCACTCCGTTGACCACGAGCACGCTGCGGAAGCCGAAGCGGCGCAGGATCGGCGGCGCGGCGAATTTCATCGCCATCGCCCCGGCGGCGGAGGCGAAGGTGAGGAGGCCGCTCTGGAAGGCCGTCAGGCCGAAGCCGAGCTGCAGCATCAGCGGCAGCAGGAAGGGCATGGCGCCGATGCCGATGCGGAAGACGAGGCCGCCGAGGATCGCCGTGCGATAGGTGGTGATCTTCAGCAGGCGCAGGTCGATCAGCGGGTCGCGCACGGTGAGGGCGTGGTGGAGATAGAGCGCGATGAACAGCGCGCCGCCGCCGATCAGCACCGCCTCGACACCGGCCGTCAGCAGGCCGATGCCGCTGGCGGCGAGGCCGAAGACGAAGCCGGAGAGCCCGATGCCCGAGAGCAGGAAGCCCTTGCGGTCGAGCGGCTTCTGCTCCTCGGCGCGGAAATCGGCGATGTAGAGCGTCACCAGCACGAAGCCGACGATGCCGATCGGCACGTTGATCCAGAAGATGTAGCGCCAGTCGAAATAGGTGGTGATGAAGCCGCCGACCGGCGGGCCCATCACCGGACCGAGCAGCCCCGGCACCGTCAGCCACGACAGCGCGCGGACGTAGTCGCGCCGCTCCACCGAGCGCAGCAGCACCAGCCGCCCGACCGGCACCATCATCGCCCCGCCGAGCCCCTGGACGATCCGCGCGGCGACGAAGCCCTCGAGAGAGCCGACGAGGCCGCAGAGGATGGAGCCCAGCGTGAAGACGACGATCGCCCCGCGAAACACCAGCCGCGTCCCGAAGCGGTCGGCGCACCAGCCCGAAATCGGCGTGAACACCGCGATCGACAGCAGATAGGACGTGAAGGCGAGCTTCAGCGCGATCGGATCGACCCCGAGATCACGCGCGATCACCGGCAGCGACGTCGCGACGACGGAACTGTCGAGATTCTCCATGAACAGGGCGCAGGCGATGATGAGGGGGACGAGCATGGCGGGTCGGGTAGGGGTTCGTATGGGGGACTTATGAAGCGACCGGGTACGGAAATCGAGGAGTGGCCGTGACGAATTCGATCAAATCTAGTTGGGGGAAAAGAACGTAGGACGAACAAAAGGCCTCGCCATGGCCGCGTCCGATTGGTACCGTCTTCTTCGAAGCAGTTGAAGCGTCGCGGGACGAGATGAGAGTCGCAGGGCTTTTTGCAGGAATCGGAGGCATCGAGCTCGGCTTTGCGAGAGCGGGTCACGAGTCCACGCTGCTGTGCGAGATCTGGCGACCAGCTCGTTCCGTGCTGGCGAACAGGTTTCCGAACGCCGATCTCGCCCCCGATGTGACGGAGCTCGTCGACCTCCCCGGTGGCACCGAGATTCTGACGGCGGGGTTCCCCTGTCAGGATCTCAGTCAGGCTGGACGAACCGCAGGGATATTCGGGAGCCGATCGGGCCTCGTCGATCACGTGTTTCGCCTCCTCGACCGCAGCCACACGCCCGTGGTGGTTCTCGAGAACGTTCTCTTCATGCTCCATCTCGACGGGGGACGTGCGATGGCGAGGCTCGTCGAGGCCTTCGAGGAGCGCGGATACCGTTGGGCGTATCGCGTCGTCAACTCCCTCGCTTTCCTGCCGCAACGGCGGCAGCGCGTTCTCTTCGTCGCGTCCCGCTGCGACCTCGATCCCGCCGACGTCCTCTTCGTCGACGACGCGGAGGCGCCGGACGCCGAAACCTCTCTCGACACGCACGCCCACGGTTTCTACTGGACCGAAGGGGTGCGGGGGCTCGGATGGGCCGAGGACGCCATTCCCACCCTCAAGAACGGTTCGACGGTCGGAATCGCCTCGCCTCCCGCGATTCTCCTGCCGGATGGAGACCTGATCACACCGGATCTGCGGGACGCCGAACGCCTTCAGGGCTTCGAGGCCGATTGGACGAAGCCGGCGGAAGCGGAGGGCAGAGCCTCGCTGCGGTGGTCGCTCGTCGGCAACGCGGTGACGGTTCCCGTCGCCGAATGGCTGGGAGGGCGGCTCGATAACCCCGGCGTCTTCGACGATGCGCGGTCACATGCCTGGGACGGCGCCGGTCGCTGGCCCAATGCCGCGAGGGGCGATTGTGCCGGCCGGGTGAGGATCGAGATCGGAGCCTTTCCGCTGCGCCGGTCACGTGAACCGCTGGCGGATTTCCTCTCCTTTCCGGGAAAGCCCCTTTCAGCACGGGCGACCGCCGGGTTTCTGTCCCGTACCTATCGCGGAACGTTGCGATTCCGCCCGGGCTTCCGTGACCGGATCGCCGCCCACCTCGAGAGAATGACCGGTGGTCCGGCCGCGCTGGCGGAAGCGGCCGAGTGACGAGAGCCATTCCGAAGGACGAGCAGGTCTCGCGGAACATGCGTGCGGTACGCCGGTCGCACACCGGGGCCGAGACTTCCGTCGCGAAAATCCTCCGCGATCTCGGTGTCGCCTACCGACTTCACGTCAGAGGATTGCCGGGAACGCCGGATTTCGTGAATCGACGGCGGGGGTTCGCGATCTTCGTGAACGGTTGCTTCTGGCATCGCCATAGGGGTTGCCGGCGAGCCACCGTGCCGAAGAACAACCGCGCGTTCTGGATCGAAAAGTTCGCCGCCAACAGGCGCAGGGATGCCGTCGCCATCCGCGGACTGCGGCGGATGGGATTGAAAGTCGTGCTGGTCTGGGAGTGCGAACTGGAGAAACCGGAGACCTTGCGGCTGCGCCTTCAAAAATCCTTGAAGCGGTAGCCGTAGAGCTGCGAGAGCCGGGCGATCATCGCATCGTAATGGTGGATGTCTCCCGGGGCCGGAGCTGGGGGATCGGACACGAGTTCGACGGGAGATCCGTCGTTGGCCATGTCGACGACGACGATCGCCAACGCGTCGTAACCCACCTCGCCGTGCTTCACCCGTCGCGGCAACTGACGCACTTTCGCCACCGTGATCTCGGCATCCCGGGGCTGGGTGTGACGGCTCCATTCCGGCGAGGCGGCGAAGTCGCGCTTGTTGAGGTCGGGGCTGAGGTAGGTTGCCGACCGGTTGACCATGACGAAACCTGCCGCGATCGCTTCGTCCGCCGCGCCGTGCACCGTCGCATGTGACGAGTTCAATTCGTCGTAGAGGCGTGGAAGCGCCCGCTGGTGCGCGGTCATACACGCTTTCGCTTCGAGAGCGAGCAGGACGGAGGATACCGGTGCCCGTCGGAGCGACGGCATGGCGTCGAGCATGACCCGCTCCTCGGGCGACAGGAGGACCGGCAACTGGTCGGCGAGGTCGGCAAAGGTCTGTTCGACGGTCTTTCCGAGGTTTCCAGGAGTGCAGATCACCAGATCGAGGTTCTTCTTCCGATCGGTCTCGAAGGATCGCATTTCGTGGTTGATGCCGAAGGCGACGCGCCGCTCTTCGACGTGACGGCGAAAAGTCGGGCACGAGATCATCAGGTCGAACAGAATGCCCCAGCATGCGACCTTGGAATGATGGTCGCTGCGCGAGTGATATTGCCAGAGATTGCCGTGGCGGTCGCGTCGTGTCGCGACGGACAGTGTTCTCGCGAGGATGTCCGGTCCGAATGTCATGACGAATCTTCCAAATGCGAGCCCACTCTACAGTCGCCTCGAACGGACGTCATGTTCGCCGACGTGGACAGGAACGCCCCGCTGCCCTATAGCGGGCGCCATCCCGCCACCCGCTTACCTGCGCTCGTCAGCAGGAGTGAGCCGAGAGAGACGCCATGATCGTTCTGACCTTTCCCGATGGATCCGCCCGTGAGTTCGAGGCGGGGGTGACCGGCGCGGAGATCGCGGCCGGCATTTCGAAGTCGCTCGCCAGGAAGGCGGTGGCGATGACGCTCGACGGGGTGCTCTGCGACCTCTCCGACGCCATCGGCCGCGACGCCGCCATCGAGATCGTCACCCGCGAGGATCCGCGCGCGCTGGAACTCATCCGCCACGACGCCGCCCACGTGATGGCGGAGGCGGTGCAGGAGCTGTTTCCGGGCACCCAGGTGACCATCGGTCCGGTGATCGAGAACGGCTTCTACTACGATTTCTTCCGCCCGGAAGGCCCGTTCACGCCCGACGACCTGCCGAAGATCGAGGCGAAGATGCGCGAGATCATCGCCCGCGACGCCGCCTTCACCAAGGAGGTCTGGACCCGCGACGAGGCGCGCTCGTTCTTCGAGACCCGCGGCGAGGCCTTCAAGGTCGAACTGGTCGACGCGATTCCGGCCGACCAGGATCTCAAGATCTACCGGCAGGGCCAGTGGCTCGATCTCTGCCGCGGTCCGCACATGACCTCGACCGGCAAGATCGGCAATTCCTTCAAGCTGATGAAGGTGGCCGGCGCCTACTGGCGCGGCGACGCGCGCAATCCGATGCTGACCCGGATCTACGCCACCGCCTTCGCCAATGACAACGACCTGCAGGCCTACCTCACCATGCTGGAGGAGGCCGAGAAGCGCGATCATCGCCGGCTCGGCCGCGAGATGGACCTCTTCCACTTCCAGGAAGAGGGCCCGGGCGTCGTGTTCTGGCATCCGAAGGGCTGGCAGCTGTTCCAGGACCTCGTCGCCTACATGCGCCGCCGGCTCAAGGCCGACTACAAGGAGGTCAACGCGCCGCAGGTGCTCGACAAGTCCTTGTGGGAGATTTCCGGCCACTGGGGCTGGTACAAGGAGAACATGTTCGCGGTGCAGTCGGCCGGCGACGAGGCCGAGGACAAGCGCGTCTTCGCCCTGAAGCCGATGAACTGCCCCGGCCACGTCCAGATCTTCAAGCACGGCCTGAAATCCTACCGCGACCTGCCGATCCGGCTCGCCGAGTTCGGCGCGGTGCACCGCTACGAGCCGTCGGGGGCGATGCACGGGCTGATGCGCGTGCGCGGCTTCACCCAGGACGACGCCCACATCTTCTGCACCGAAGAGCAGATGGCCGAGGAGTGCCACAAGATCAACGACCTGATCCTGTCGGTCTACGAGCACTTCGGCTTCCACGAGGTCGTCGTCAAGCTCTCGACCCGGCCGGAGAAGCGGGTCGGCTCCGACGCGCTGTGGGATCATGCCGAGGAGGTGATGACGAGGGTGCTCGGCGAGATCGCCGAGCGCTCGGGCAACCGCATCAAGACCGGCATCAACCCGGGCGAGGGCGCCTTCTACGGGCCGAAGTTCGAGTACACGCTGCGCGACGCCATCGGCCGTGAATGGCAGTGCGGCACCACGCAGATCGACTTCAACCTGCCCGAACGCTTCGGTGCGTTCTACGTCGACAAGGACAGCGAGAAGAAGACCCCGGTCATGATCCACCGCGCGATCTGCGGCTCGATGGAGCGGTTTCTCGGCATCCTGATCGAGAACTTCGCCGGGCACTTTCCGCTCTGGCTGGCGCCCGGGCAGGTGGTGGTGACGACGATCACCTCGGAGGCCGACGACTATGCCGCGGAAGTGCACCGGGCTCTGCTCGCCGCCGGCATCCGCTCCGAACTCGACGTGCGCAACGAGAAGATCAACTACAAGGTCCGCGAGCACAGCCTCGCAAAGGTGCCGCTGATCTTCGTCTGCGGCAAACGCGAGGCGGAGGAGCGCACGGTCAACGTCCGCCGGCTCGGCTCGCAGCATCCCAAGGCCATGACCCTCGACGAGGCGCTGACGATGGTGCTGGACGAGGCCGTGCCGCCTGATCTCAGGCCCGGCGGCTGAGGCAAGGCGGGCGGTGCGCAGGGCCGTCCGCATCCCGCCGTGTCCTGGTGTCGTCTGCCGGCGTCGGGTACTGCTACCCGGCTCGCGCCGGCTTCTGGCGCTCAACGCGTCGAGCGGACAGCGATCTTCGCCATCTTGCGTCCTGCGGGCACAAGCCGGTGACCCGGCCTGCGCGGCTGCCCCCGTTGAAATCTCTCCGTGGTCACTGCGGGCTCGACGCGCAGTCATCCGGTTCGGCAGGTTCGGGGGACGTGGGGGTCTCCGCCTCTCTCCCGTCTTCACCGGCCTTGAGCCGGTGATCCATCGGCCTCCCGATGTGGGTCGCCGGGTCGAGCCCACTGCTGTCCGGCTCAATGGGTGTCACAGGTCGGTGCACCCGGCCTCGTCCTTCGAGACAGCCGCTGGCGCGGCTTCCTCAGGATGAGGTCTTCGAGAGTTTCTCTCGTTATCGCAGAGGCTTGACCTTTTTCCTCATCCTGAGGAAGGAGCGAAGCGACTGTCTCGAAGGACGAGGGAAAAGCCAGAGCGATGGCGACGGAGGGGATTCAACGGGGGAGGGGCCGGGCGGGCCGAAGCACCTTCTCGTGTGCGCACGACGCAAGAAGGCGAACATCTCCGTCCGACCAACGAGTTGATCGGCGGAAGACAGCGTGCATCGAACAGTCGTGGATGCAGGGCGATCGTCGCCGCGTCCCGCCACCCGGGTCAGTGCAGGACCTTGCCGGCGATGTCGAGCAGCTTCATCCACGGGCTCTTGGCGATCACGAAGCTGAGCAGGAACGAGGCGAAGGACATTCCCGTCGCCAGGGAGAAGAAGTTGGTGCCGATCGAGCCCAGCGGCAGCGTCGGCAGCCGGTTGATCTCCTCGAGCTGCCGGATCCGCCGAACCATCCGCTCGGTCTCCTCGACGCGCCGGTCGAGGTCGGCGCAGCCGTCGATCCGCGACTTGTGCTCGTGGATGCGCCGCAGCAGGTCGGACTTGTCGCGGCGGAGGAGGTCGGCCTTGGCCGCCCGGTAGATCGGGACGAGCTTCAGCGTCGGCACGATCGCGGCGACATAGAGATAGAGCAACGCGATCGCCAGCAGACATCGATAGAAGAGAGTGAACTGGTCGTACTGCTCATAATGCGAGATGAAGACCAGCCAGTAGGCCAGCCAGCCGATCAGCACCCCGATCAGGATGGCCTGGACCGCGAGGAAATTGCCGAGGTCGCGGGTGCCGCCGAGCCCGTCCGGATGTCCGGGGATGAAATGAAGGGCGAAGGCGCGCTTCTCGAGAGCGGAGACGAGGCCGCCATAGCCCGCGAAGGCGCCGAGCCGTTCGCCGACCAGGAAGCCGAGGATGGCGAGGGCGACGCGGAATTCCGTGAGATGCTCGAACCCGCCGAGGGCCGCGATCGCGATTTGGTAGCCGACGACGACGAGCAGGCAGATGCCGACGGCGCTGGCGGCGCGCCAGCGCCGGGTCCGCTCGGCGAGAGCGGTGAAGACGGCGACGAGATCGGCATCCTGAAGGCTGGTCAGACGGTCTTCCTGCAGCCGGCGGACGGCGGCGAGAAAGCGCTTCTCCATGCCGAAGGCCAGCCACAGGCCGATGACCGTTGTGGTGAGGCCGGTGGCGAGCATCGGGTCGGTGAGTTCGCCGTCGATGCTCTCGAAGACGATGTCGGAACGCAAAAGCAGCCAGACGGTGAGAACGGGCATCAGCCACGGCGCGAAGGCGGAGTAGGTCCGCTCCAGGGCCGGCAGGTCGACGACGGGAGGGTGGACGTTCTCCTCGCGTCGCGCGGTATCCGCCTGCGTGTCGTGGTGCATGGTGACCGGCCGGGGAGGCGAGCGAAGCGGGTCGCGACGCCTCCGGTCGCGACAATCCATGATAGGTTGAAATTGATCGAACAGTACATAGGGTTGTTGCGCCCGCCCGGGCGGTGCCGACGACCCGGTCGCGGCTCCGCCGTCTCGTGGTCTCGGGCCTGTTCGTGGACCCGGCCGGGCAGGCACGAGGCGCTATCGGGCGCCCGATCCCCGTCGTCGTGACGAGAACCGGCGGCCCGACGCTGAGTTCACTCGGCGACGTCGGTCGCCGTGATCACCTCGACATCGCCGCCGCGGCCGGCTTCGATGTCGAAGTCGCGGGAATAGACGGTGGTGTCGTGCTTGGCGATGACGGTGTAGCGGCCGGCGGCGAGCACGAAGGAGGGGAAGGCGCCGACGCCTTCGGTGACGATGTCGCCGCCCGGGGTCAGCACCGACCAGTGGGTGTCGGCGATCGCCTCTCCGCCCGGGGCGTTGACGAGTTTCAGCGTCACTTCCGCCGCCTGCTGCACCAGTTCCAGTTCGGTCAGCTTGCCGGCCTGGACGTCGATGTCGGCGCGGACGGTGGCGTTGGTCGAGCCGTAGCGGCTGACGATGTGGTAGCGGGCCGCGGGCAGGCGGATGATCTGGCCGGCAGCCATGTCGCGGGCGACCTGCCTGCGCTCGCCGACCTCGTCGAAATCCATCGAATAGACGTCGAAACGCAGCTTTTCCGAAGTGATGTCGTCACCGTCGCCGTTGCGGGCCGCCAGCTTGAGGCCGCCGGCGTTGAGGACGGTGCTTTCCCGGGCGATGCCGGCCGTGAGTTCGGTGTGGAAGGTGGCGGAGGCGAAGCCGAAATCGCAGTGCACGAAGTAGCTGCCGGGGGGCAGGCGGAAGTTCGCGGTGCCGCCTTCGCGGGTCTCGACCAGCGGCAACTTGCCGTCCTCGCCCGGGGTCGCGGAGAAGACGTGCCAGACGAGGCCGCTCTGGATGACGCCGCCGTCGTCGGTCAGCCGGGCGCTGACCACGAGTTCCGGCTCGCCGAGCGGGTTCTGGAATTCGAGTCCGCCGAGCGGCGGTTCGTCGGCGGGCGCATAGGGCAGGGGCGCGTCGGAGCCGATCCGCGGAACGGCGAGGCCCGGCATGTCGATCGGCGGCAGGGTCTCGCCGCCCGGCGCCGGAAGTCCGGTGCTGCCGAGGAAGCCCGGACCGAGAATGAGCGGCCCCGAGCCGACGCCGGGACCGCCGATCTCGCCCGGACCACCCGGTCCTCCACCTCCGCCGAAGCCACCCGGCCCACCGGGTCCGCCGGACGGGCCGAAAGACTGGGCGGCGGCCGGCGCGAGCGCGAGCCAGAGCGCCGCGACCATGATTCCGGCGGTACGAAGCGGGCGGCCCGGCGCGGCCGGTCGGGCCGGAGCCGCGCGTGACGGGACGGCCCTCGGCGGGCGAAGGAGCGCGGCGGTCGCGGGCTTCGGCGTCATGGCGCGGGCGTCGCAGAATGGAAGCGGGCGGTCATCCTTCCTCTTTCCGTATTATTCGTGTCGAATTCAAGTCCGCGATGTGGCGCGGGCCGGCCGGCCACCTTCGCGAAGGGGCTGGTGCGGCGCCGGTCGGGCGCCCTATATCGGGGCGAGCCTTCCATCCTCCCCTTCCGTCCTCGCGAGTTCCCACGATGCCCGATGCCCTCGACCTGCTGACCACGAGACGCTCGATCTCCGCCCCGTTCCTCGCCGAGCCGGGACCGGACGAGGAGACGCTGCGCACGCTGCTGACCATCGCCTCTCGCGTGCCCGACCACGGCAAGCTCGCGCCCTGGCGCTTCATCCTCTACCGGGGTGCGGCGCGGGCCGAGGCCGGCGAGCGCCTCGCCGCCCTGCTCGCCGCCCGCGACGCCGCGACCGACGAGAAGCGCCTCGCCGAGGAGCGCGGCCGCTTCACCCGGGCACCTCTGGTGATCGGCGTCGTCAGCCGGGCCGCGCCGCACGTCAAGATCCCGGTCTGGGAGCAGGAGCTGTCCGCCGGCGCCGCGGCGATGAACCTCGTCACCGCCGCCCATGCCGCCGGCTTCGCCGCCCAGTGGGTCAGCGAGTGGTGCGCCTACGACGCGGAGGCGGCGACGATACTCGGCCTAAGGGACGGCGAGCGATTCGCCGGCTTCGTCCATGTCGGCACGCCGACGGTGCCGCCGCAGGACCGTCCGCGGCCCGATCTCGCCGACATCGTCAGCGACTGGACGGCGCCCTGATGTTCTACGATCCGCGAGAGGGCCGGCACGGCCTGCCGCACGATCCGTTCTACGCGCTGGTGGCGCCGCGGCCGATCGGCTGGATCTCGACGCTGTCGCCGGCGGGGGTGAGAAATCTCGCCCCCTACAGCTTCTTCAACGCCTTCTCGACCAGCCCGCACATCGTCGGCTTCTCGTCGACGGGCCGCAAGGACACGCTGGCGAACGTCGAGGCGACCGGCGCCTTCGTCTGCAACCTCGCCACCGACGACCTGCGCGATGCGATGAACCGGTCGTCGGCGGTGGTCGGGCCGGAGGTCGACGAGTTCGATCTCGCCGGCCTGTCGGCGGCGCCCGGCCGCAGCGTGCCGGTGCCCCGGGTGGCGGAAAGCCCGGCGGCGCTCGAATGCCGGCACACCGCCACCATCCCGCTCGCGGGTGCCGACGGCGCGCCGGCGCGGGCGTTCCTCGTGCTCGGCGAGGTGGTGGGCATCCATATCGACGACACCGTCCTCACCGAGGGGAGAATCGACGTCGCCCGGATGCGCCCGCTGGCCCGACTCGGCTACCGCGACTATTCCGTGGTCGACGCCGTCTTCGAGATGGCGCGGCCGGGCGAGGGCCCCCGCGGCGGCTGAACGAGGGCTTCGAACGGCTCGACCCGGCAAATTTTGCCGCCTGGACTGCTCCGGTTAACGCCTCGTTAACCATGACGGCAGATGCTACCAACCGTCGGGCGCCGCAACTTCTGCCTGTCATGGGCGGGGGCGGCGGCAGGGAACCGAGGACGCGATCGCGTCGGCATCGCGCGGGGTCGCCCGCGGGAGTGCGCGGAGCCGGAGGGGCGGGGCATGAAGCCGTTGTTCAACGATCTGTTCAAGGCGGACGCGGCGGCGCGCCCGTCGAAGCCGTCGACCTCGATCACCAACCGGATCGACAACGCCTTCGCCGACGTCGGTGCGGCCGACTCGGAAATAGGCTCGCGGATCGCCAATGCCTTCGACGCCGCCAGCGAGACGACCGGAACCTCCTTCGACTACCTGGTGAAAACCGCCCAGCGCGAATCCTCGCTCGACCCGCAGGCGAAGGCCCGGACCTCGACGGCGACCGGGCTGTTCCAGTTCATCGAGAGCACCTGGCTCGAGACGATGAAGCGGTCGGGCGCCGACCTCGGGCTGTCCCAATACGCCGACCAGATCACCGTCGGCGCCGACGGTCGGTATTCCGTCGCTGACCCTGCGATGCGCGAGAAGATCCTGGCACTCCGGACCGATCCGGAAGTCTCGTCGATGATGGCGGGGGCGCTGACGCGGCAGAACGCCCAGCTGCTGACCGACAGGATCGGCCGGGCGCCGACCGACGGCGAACTCTACATCGCCCATTTCCTCGGCGCCGGCGGTGCCTCGAAGCTGATCCAGCTCGCGGAGAAGGCGCCGGACGTCGACGCCGCCAAGGTGTTCCCGGCCCAGGCCAAGGCCAACCGCTCGATCTTCTTCGAGAAGGGTGGCGACGCCCGCAGCGTCTCCGAAGTCTACGACCGCCTCGTCAAGACCCATGATGCGCCGACCGTGACGATGCTCGCGGCGGTGACGCGGCCGGCGCCGGCGGGCACAGAGGCGACCGCCTATGCTACCGAGGCGACGGCTTATGCGGCCGGGGCAAGCGAGACGGCGAACCGGATCGAGAGCGGCTGGCGGGCGGCCGATCCCGATTCCGCCTTCGACGCCCTCTTCCGCGACAAGTCCGCCGCGGACGTGCCGATGGCGACCGCCTTCTGGAAAGGCTATGCCGCGACGCCCGGGCTCTTCGCCGTCGCCATGGCCGAAGACGAGGCCGCCGAGCGCGCGCGGACGCCCGCCGCCGTCGACGCCGCCACTCCGCTGCCGGCCCCGCGTCCGCGCCCGGCTTCGGCAGCCGTCGCCGGGGCGGCAGAGAGCCTGCTCGGAAACGGCCCGCTCGACCTTGGCGCGTTCGTCGCCCCGGAAGCGCGCCGGCGGATCTGACCGCGCCCGTCTTCCTCGGGCGCCGCCACGGCGGTGCCGGGCGGAGGAGGGGCTTGCCGCCATCTCCATGGTGAACAGGCGGTTTGCGAGCATGGTGAACCTCTCGTTAAGAGAGGCATGGCACTCTCGATCGAGGATTTGAGGCCCGCAGGATGCGGCTTCGAAGGTCGAGGGTGATGAGTATGCTCGTTCGCCAGTATCTGCAGTGGATGGCGACCGCCCCGGAGGGCAAGCGGGTCGAGGCGGTGTGGCCCTTCGTGAAGGCCTTCTTCACCCTCGATCTCGACGACGACGAGCGCGAGGCCATGGAGGCGGCGCTGACCGTCCTTCTCGACGACGACAGCCGCGAGGTCCGCCGGGCGCTGGCCGAGGCGCTGGCGCCGCACGCCGCCGCCCCGCGCCATCTCGTCATCTCGCTGATCCACGATCATCCCGACGTCGCCCGCATCGTCCTCGCCCGTTCGCCGGTGGTCACCGACGGCGAACTGATCGATGCCGTCGCCACCGGCACCGAGGGCATGCAGCTCGCCATCGCCCGGCGACCGCGGATTTCGCCGGCGCTGTCGGCGGCGATCTGCGAGGTCGCGGCCCGCGACGCGGTGCTGGCGCTGCTCGCCAACGACGGGGCCAGCGTCGCCGCGATCAGCTTCCGCCGGATCGCCGAACGCTTCGGCGTCGAGGAGCCGGTGCGCCGGGCGCTGTTCGCCCGCAAGGACCTGCCGATCACCGTGCGGCAGTCGCTGATCCGCATCCTCACGGTCGAACTCGGCCTGCAGGCCCGCCGCGAGACGACGATGCCGGAAAAGCGCGTCGAGGCCATGGTGCGCGACGCCTGCGACAAGGCGACGGTCGCGCTGCTCGACGGCGCGGCCGAGGCCGACCTCCACGCGCTGGTCGAGCATCTGCGCATGAGCGGCCAGCTGACGACGTCGCTGCTGATCCGGGCGATCTGCGCCGGACACATCCGCTTCATCGAGGCCTCGCTCGCCAGCCTCTCGGGCCTGCCGGCGCCGCGGGTCTATTCGATCCTCGTCGAGGGCCGCGAAGCGAGCCTGCGGGCGCTTTTCGAGAAGTCGCAGCTGCCGGAGCGGTCGCATCCGGCCTTCATCGCCGCGCTGGAGACCTGGCGCGACCTCGACTACGACGGCCGGCCCGGCGACGAATACCGCTTCTCGCGCCGGATGATCGAACGCATCCTGACCCGCTACCAGGACTTCTCGCACTCCGACCTCGACGACCTGCTCACCATGCTGCGCCGCCTCGCCGCGGACGCCGCCCGCGAGGCGGCCCGCAGCGTCGCCGCCCGGGTGGTGCGCGAGGAGAGCGTCGTCCACCTCGCCGCGCCGGCCCCACGGCTCCGAGCGCAGCAGGGCGAGGCCGACGATGAAGCCGGAGAGGGGGACGATGTCGATCTCGAGGTCGACCTGCGGGCCGAGCGGGCGGCCTGAGGCGCCAGGGCCTCGGATGTCGCGGGGCGGGTCGGCGCGTGCCGCGGACCCGGACGGAGCAGCCGCGCTGCGACGATCGTCTTTCGGCCGATCGCGGGGTGCTCCGCGCCGTCAGCGTTTGGCCTGAACCGTGCGGACGAAGTCGCCCGTGACGTCCTCGAGCCGGGCCGCCAGCATCGAGGCGATCTCGTTGTCGGGCTCGCGGGCGTTCTCTCGAACGATGGCACGCATGGCGTCGACGTGCTGGGAGACCAGAAGCTCGGGCATCGCCACCGACGGCGGCAGCTGCTCGAGCAGGGTGGTGAGGCTGGCGGCGACGCGGCCGACCAGCGGGAAGCCGAGGGTTGCGGCCTGGCCCTTGAGGTCGTGGGCGGCGCGGTAGAGCGCGAGGCGGTTCTCGCGGTCGGAGATCCCGGTCGCCACGAGGTGGCGCCAGGCGGTCTCGATCCGGGTGATCTCGTCCTCGATCCAGACCAGGAAACTGGTGGAGAGGCGCTTGAGCGCCGCCTCGGCCTTGGCGACCGGGTCGTCGGCCGGGCCCTTGCCGCGAACCTCGCGCACCTTCTTGCGCAGGTCCACCTGGGAGGGGATGCGTTCGCCGCCCTCCAGGTCCAGCTCTTCCGCTGCCTCGCCCATGTTCCATCCGGCTACGGCGCCGGCTCCCGGTTCGATCGTCCGGCAAGCCTAGCCGCGGGCGCTTAACAGCGATCTAATGGGCGGCACCGGTCGCCGGCGGGGGACGCCGCTCAGACGGGACGCCGCTCAGGCGCCGAACTGCTCGTTGAGGATGCGCTCGTCCCAGCTGTGGTCGTGGTCGAACAGGATCAGGCTCTTCTGTTCGAGGTCCTCGACGACGTGAACCTTGCGAACCCGGCGGATCTCGGTGTGGTCGGCCACGGCGCTGACCGGGCGCTTCTCGGCCTCGAGAATGTCTATCTCGACCTCGGCGCGGTTGGAGAGCAGGGCGCCGCGCCAGCGCCGCGGCCGGAACGGGCTGATCGGCGTCAGCGCCAGCAGCGGGGCGTTGACCGGCAGGATCGGGCCGTGGGCGGAGAGGTTGTAGGCGGTGGAACCGACCGGCGTCGCGACCAGGATGCCGTCGCAGATCAGTTCGTCGAGCCGGACCTTGCCGTCAATCGTCACCCTGAGCTTGGCGGCCTGGTAGATCTGCCGCAGCAGCGCCACCTCGTTGATCGCCTTGGCCTGATGGACGGCGCCGCTCATGTCGGTGGCGGTGAGGATCAGCGGGTGGACGGCGGTCTCGATCGCACCGCCGATCCGCGTGCGCAGGTCCTCGACCCGGTATTCGTTGGTGAGGAAGCCGAGGGTGCCGCGGTTCATGCCGAAGATCGGCTTGCCGGAGTTCATGAAGCGGTGGAGGCTCTGCAGCATGTGGCCGTCGCCACCGAGGGCGACGATCACGTCGGCCTCCTCCGGCGGGCAGGACCCGTAGAGACCCTCGAGCACGGCCTTCGCCTCGCGCGCCTCGTCGGTGCGGGCGGCAATGAAGGCGAGGCGCAGGTCTTCCGGCGCGGCGTTGCTTGTCATCACGAGACCCGATCCCCACCGACGCGTCCTGCGTCTCCTCCGACCCTGTCGCCGCTAGCATGGGCGAAGGCGCAAGGGAAGGAGGTCGTCGGGCCGGACGGGACTTCGGACCCGCCCGACGGTCGCCGCCGGCCACGCCCGGCTTCGCGGCGGAGGCGTGCGGGCGACGCCGGCACGGCTGCCCTGGTCCGCGCCGCCGGCGGCCTCGTCCGGCCGGCGCGAGGACGGCGCTTTCCGCCTCAACTGTCCTTCTTGCGGTAGGTCTCGTGGCAGCCCTTGCAGTTCTGGGCGGCGACGACGAAGGACGCCTTGAAGGCGTCGAGACCACCGGCGGCGGCTTCGGCCGCGGCGGCGGCTTCGGTCTTCAGCTTGTCGGCCTTGGCATCGAAGTCGGCCTTCTGCTCCCATATCACCGGGAGGGCGTCGGTCTTGCCGGTGCCCGAGCCTTCGGGGAACAGGCCCGCGATCCGGCCGGCCTTTTCGGAAATCGAGGTCATGGCGGCGGCGGCGGCCCCGGCGTCGTAGGCCACCTTGCCCTGCACCATGCCGGCGGCGGTCTTCATGTCGTCGCCGATCGCCTTCATGAGCTTCTCACGCTCGGCGATCGGATCATCGGCGGCGATGGCGGCGGTCGTGAGCAAGCCCGCGGTGAGAAAGGTCGTCATCAAACGCATCATGGTCTCTGCCCTGCCCGAAAGAATGTCCGGATCGGCCGGTCGGCCTGCGGCATGGTTTCAGCGACGACGTCTCCTTTCAACGACTACAATGTAACCGGTCTTCACGTTGGCGTGATGACCGCAAAGGCAAGTCCTTGTCACGCATGAGGAATAATGACGAGCTGCCGGCCGGTGAGCTTCCGCTCCGCCGGCGTCACCCCCTTGCGACGCGGCGCCGCGGCCTCTCGGATGACCGATGCTCGCGGATCGTGTATGATCGAAGACCGATGATCGGTGGCCGGCGAGGCCATCTTCGGATTCCTCCTGACTGCGGCCGCGGTATTCTCCCTGCTGCGGCCGTCTTTTTGCCCACCGCCTCGCGGGCGTCCTCCCGCCGACATGCGCCGTGACGGGGGCGCCGGCCCGGACCGGCCATGGCCGAAGTCTTCGTTTACCCTGCTCCTTAAGCGAATCTCCGTTCTTCGTCGCTATCGTGCCTCCCATCAAGACGACAGGGAGCGCGTGATGACCGTGACGAAGATTGCCGATGCCGATCTGCCGGAGAGCGTTCGCGCGATGATCGCTCGCGGCCGGATCACGGACGAGGACGTCCTGACGCTGCGGCGGGAGATCTACGGCGACGGCATCGTCCACCCGGCCGATGCGGAGCTGCTCTTCCGCCTCGACGAGGACATCGCCGAGAATTCCCCGTCGTTCAAGGCGCTCTACGTCGAGGCCCTCACCGACTACGTCGTCTGGCAGCGGGCGCCGGAGGGGCATGTCAGCGAGGACAACGCCGACTGGCTGATCGCCCGGATCTCGCAGAACGGCCGGGTCAAGTCCGACACCGAACTCGAACTGCTGGTCGCGGTCATCGACAAGGCGCATTCCGCGCCGGGTCGGCTGTCGGCCTTCGCCCTGAAGCAGGTCGCCGCGGCGGTGGTCGACGGCGAGGGACCGCTCGCCGCCGGGCGGGCGCTCACGCCGGGCGTCATCGGCCTCGCCGAGGTCGAGATGCTGCGGCGGATCCTCTATGCCCAGGGCGGCTCGCGCCCGCTCGGCATCTGCCGCGAGGAGGCGGAGGTGCTGTTCGACCTCAACGACCGCACCCGCGAGGCCGACAACCATCCGGCCTGGTCGGACCTGTTCGTCAAGGCGGTCGCGAATTTCCTGATGACCGCCCGCGGCTACGAGCCGCCGACCCGACAGGAGGCGCTGCGGCGCGAGGCCTGGGTCGACGGCGCGACACCGGGCGTCGGCGGCGTCTTCACCGGGATGATGCAGAGCCTGCTGACCGGCGGACTGCGCGGCGTCTGGCGCGCCTACCGCAGCGATGTCGACGTCGCCGCCGAGCGCAACGACGCCTTCGAGGAGTCGACGCGGGCCGCCGAGCCGGTCACGGCGGACGAGGTCAAGTGGCTGGCCGACCGCATCGGCCGCGACGGCCAACTTCACCGCAACGAGCGCGCCCTGATCGACTTCCTGCGCGAGGAGAGCCCGGACATCCATCCCTCGCTGCGGACGCTGATCGACACCGCGGCCTGACGAGGGACTGAAACGAGGACCGGCCGCAGCGGCGGCGGCGGGAAGCGGCGACCTCGGTCGTCGCCCGCCCCGGCCGCCGGCGAGGGCCGGCGACACGGCGACGGCGAGGGGCGGCGCATTTCCGCTTTCCCGCCGCGTCCGGCTGGGCTAGCGATAGCCCCATGAAACTCGTTCTCTTCGACTGCGACGGCACCCTCGTCGACAGCCAGCACATGATCGTCGGCTCGATGACGGCGGCCTTCGACAGTCTCTCGCTGGTCCCGCCCTCCCGCGAGACCATCCTTTCCATCGTGGGCCTGTCGCTGCCGCTGGCGATCGGCCGGCTGAAGCCCGACGCCGGCTCGGTGGAGATCGCCGCCCTCGTCGCCGCCTACAAGACGGCGTTTCACGAGGCGCGCTCCGGCGGGCTGGCGGAGCCGCTCTATCCCGGCACCCGCGAGGTCGTCACCGCGCTCGCCGCGCAGGACGACGTGCTGCTCGGCGTCGCCACCGGCAAGTCGCGGCGCGGCCTCGACGCCATCCTCGCCCACCACGACCTCGCCCGCCATTTCGTCGTGCTCAAGACCGCGGACGACGCCCCCTCCAAGCCCCATCCGGCGATGGTGGTCGACGCCATGGCCGAAGTCGGCGTTTCGCCCGAGCGCACCGTCGTCGTCGGCGACACGGTCTTCGACATGGAGATGGCGCGGTCGGCCGGCGCCCGCGGCGTCGGCGTCTCCTGGGGCTATCACGACGCCCTCGCGCTTACCCACGCCGGCGCCGACCCGGTGATCGACCATTTCGACGAACTCGTGCCGGTGCTCTCCCGACTGTTCGACGCGGAGGCGGTGTGATGGCCGACCTGTTCGAAGATCTCGCCAGCGCCTTCCACTCGGAGCCGAGAAGCGCCGCGCCGCGACAGCGGCCGGAACTGCCCAAGCGCTTCTACAAGGGCGTGACCATCTCCGGGGAGGCCGAGGGCTTCGCCGTGAAGCTCGACGGGCGACCGGTGAAGACGCCCGCCCGCGCCATCCTCGCGGTGCCCGAGGCCGCGCTGGCCGAGGCGCTCGCCGACGAGTGGCGCGGGCAGGGCGAGCGGATCGACCCGGCGACGATGCCGCTGACCCGCCTCGTCAATTCCGCGATCGACGGCATCGCCGGCGAGGCGGAAGCGGTGGCGGCGGATGCGGCGAAATACGCCGGCTCCGACCTGCTCTGCTACCGGGCCGAGGACCCCGAGCGTCTCGTCGCCCGCCAGACCGAGGTCTGGGACCCGATCCTGCGCTGGGCCGAGCAGCGGCTCGGCGTGCGCTTCGTGCTCGCCGGCGGGGTGATGCCGGTGCGCCAGCACGAGAGCGTGGTGCCGGCCGTTCTCACCGCGATCCCGCGCGACCCTATCCGCCTCGCCGCCGTCCACCAGCTCACCACCGTCATGGGCTCGGTGCTGCTGGCGCTCGCGGTGCTGGAGGGCCGGCTCACCGCCGACGAGGCCTTCGCGGCCTCCACCCTCGACGAGGACTGGAACATCGCCCAGTGGGGCGAGGACGACGAGGCGACGGCCCGCCGGCTCTACCGCGCCGCCGACGTCGCCGCGGCGGCTCGGCTCCTCGGAAAGTAGGAGAGCCGGCGGTCGGGTGCGGCAGGAAGTTACCTTGCCTCGTGTGCGGTGCGGGATTAATCCCGATGGAAAGACTTCGCGAGGGGGAGGACATCCGATGAAGCAGGTGCTCGAGGAACTGGACCGGCGCCGCGGCGAAGCCCGCCTCGGCGGTGGCCTGCGCCGGATCGAGGCCCAGCACGGCCGCGGCAAGCTGACCGCGCGCGAACGCATCGAGATCCTTCTCGACGAGGGCAGCTTCGAGGAGTTCGACATGTTCGTCGAACACCGCTGCACCGACTTCGGCATGGAGAAGTCCAGCTTCCCCGGCGACGGCGTCGTCACCGGCTGGGGCACCGTCAACGGGCGCACCGTCTTCGTCTTCTCCAAGGACTTCACCGTTTTCGGCGGCTCGCTCAGCGAGACCCACGCCCAGAAGATCGTCAAGATCCAGGACATGGCGCTGAAGAACCGGGCGCCGGTGATCGGATTGTTCGACGCCGGCGGCGCCCGCATCCAGGAGGGCGTCGCGGCGCTCGCCGGCTACGGCGAGGTGTTCCAGCGCAACGTGCTGGCCTCGGGCGTGATCCCGCAGATCTCGCTGATCATGGGCCCCTGCGCCGGCGGCGACGTCTATTCGCCGGCGATGACCGACTTCATCTTCATGGTCCGCGACACGTCCTACATGTACGTGACCGGCCCGGACGTGGTGAAGACCGTCACCAACGAGACCGTGACCCACGAGCAGCTCGGCGGTGCCTCGGTCCACACGGTGAAGTCTTCGGTGTCGGACGGCGGCTTCGAGAACGACGTCGAGGCGCTGCTGGAAATGCGCCGGCTGATCGATTTCCTGCCCGAGAACAACGAGGCGGCCGCGCCGGAGTTCGAAGTCTACGACGATCCCGACCGGATCGACATGTCGCTCGACCGGCTGATCCCGGACAATCCGAACAAGCCCTACGACATGAAGGAGCTGATCCTGAAGACGGTCGACGAGGGCGACTTCTTCGAGATCCAGCCGACCCACGCGAAGAACATCGTCACCGGCTTCGGCCGGATCGAGGGCCGCACGGTCGGCATCGTCGCCAACCAGCCGATGGTGCTCGCCGGCGTGCTCGACAGCGACGCCAGCCGCAAGGCCGCCCGCTTCGTGCGCTTCTGCGACTGCTTCAACATTCCGATCCTGACCTTCGTCGACGTGCCGGGCTTCCTGCCGGGCACCGCGCAGGAATACGGCGGCCTCATCAAGCACGGCGCCAAGCTGCTGTTCGCCTATTCGGAGGCGACCGTGCCGAAGGTGACGGTGATCACCCGCAAGGCCTACGGCGGCGCCTACGACGTCATGGCCTCGAAGCACATCGGCGGCGACATGAACTACGCCTGGCCGACGGCGGAGATCGCGGTGATGGGCGCCAAGGGCGCGGCCGAGATCCTCTACCGGTCCGAGCTGTCCGACCCGGAGGCGATCGCGGGCCGGATCAGGGAATACGAGACCCGCTTCGCCAACCCCTTCGTCGCCGCCGAACGCGGCTACATCGACGAGGTGATCTTCCCCCACTCGACCCGCCGCCGCGTCTCCCGCGCCTTCGCGCTCCTGCGCAACAAGCACGTCGAGATGCCGTGGAAGAAGCACGACAACATTCCGTTGTGAGGTGAGGGCGGCGAACGGAGTTTTCAGTTCGGTGATGGTTCGCGGAGGCGAACGCCTTCGCGAACCACTACGACGACGGGCCGTCGGAGGGAGCCCTAAAGCCGCACCACCCGGCACGCGTCCCCCGCCTTCGCCGCCGGGGCGTGCGGTTCCCTCACCACGAGAGCGTCCGCCGCCGCCATCACCGCCAGCATCGAGGAGTCCTGGACCGGGAAGGGCAGGGCGACGAGGGTGCCGGCGCGGCGTTCGAGGCGGGCGCGGAGGTAGTCCTGGCGCTGGTCGTTTTCGGGAAGGTCGGCGGCGAGCACGGCGGCCTCCTCCTCCGGCGCCGTGTCCGGGCGGCCGAGCAGGGCGGCGATCAGCGGCATCAGGAACAGCCGGCCGCAGACGAGGCTCGCCACCGGGTTGCCGGGCAGGCCGAGGGCGAGCCTGCCGCCGCGCCGCCCCGACATCAGCGGCTTGCCCGGGCGCATCGCGATCTTCCAGAAGTCGAGGATGTAGCCCTCCGCGGTCAGGGCCTGCCGCGTGAAATCGTGGTCGCCGACCGAAGCGCCGCCGAGCAGGACGACGACGTCGGCCCCGGCGGCCGCAGCGATGCGGCGGCGGATCTCGGAAAGGTCGTCGGGGGCGATGCCGAGGTCGACCGGCTCGCCGCCGGCGGCGCGCACGAGGGCCGCGATGCCGTAGGCGTTGGAGGCGACGATCTGGTCGGCCGCCGGCGTGTCGCCGGGGTTCACCAGTTCGTCGCCGGTGGCGAGGATCGCGACGCGCGGGCGGCGGCGCACCGGCAGGGCGGCGTGGTTCATGGCGGCGGCGAGCGACAGCGCCCGCTCGTCGATCCGGCGGCCGGCGGCGAGCAGAACCTCGCCCTCGCGGAAATCGAGGCCGGCGGGCCGGACGAAGCGGCCCTCCGGCTCGCTCGCCATCGCCGTCACCGTAGCGCCGGCGCGGCGGGCGTTCTCCTGGATCAGGATGGTGTCGGCGCCGTCCGGCAATGGGGCGCCGGTGAAGATGCGCACGGCCTCGAGGCGGCCGACCGTGCCGGCGAAGCCGCGCCCGGCGGCGGCCTCGCCGATCACCTTCAGCATCACCGGTGCGCGGGCGAGATCGACGGAGCGGGCGGCATAGCCGTCCATCGCCGAGGCGTCGAAGGGCGGCTGGGTCCGGCGGGCGGCGACGTCGTCGGCGAGGACGCGGCCGGCGGCTTCGGCGAGAGGAACGGTCTCGGCGCCGAGCGGTTCGACGCCGGCGAGGAGGAGGCGGCGCGCCTCGTCGACCGGCACGAGGCTCATGGCGTGCCGCTCTCCGCGGCCCGCCAGTCGCCGGATTTGCCGCCGGATTTTTCCAGGAGCCGGATGCCGGAGATCACCATGCCGCGGTCGACCGCCTTGGCCATGTCGTAGATCGTCAGGCAGGCCACCGAGGCGGCGGTGAGCGCCTCCATCTCGACGCCGGTGCGGCCCGAAACGCGGGCGAGCGCGGTGACGCGCAAGCCCGGCAGCGCCTCGTCCGGCTCGATGTCGACGGCGACCTTGTTGAGCAGCAGCGGATGGCAGAGCGGGATCAGCTCGTGAGTGCGCTTGGCCGCCATGATGCCGGCGAGGCGGGCGGTGGTGAGGACGTCGCCCTTCTTGGCGGTGCCGGCGAGGATCATCGCCAGCGTCTCGGGCGCCATCTTGACGTGGCCCTCGCAGACGGCGACGCGGTCGGTGACGTCCTTGTCGCCGACGTCGACCATGGTCGCCTTGCCGCTGGCGTCGACGTGGGTGAGGCGCGGCACCGGCCGGTCGTCGTCCGCGCTCATCCCGCGGCCTTGAGGCGGTCGAGGCCGAGCAGGGCGCGGGTGGCGGCGGCGACGTCGTCCTGGCGCATCAGGCTCTCGCCGACGAGGAAGGTCGAGACGCCGGACTTGCCGAGGCGTTCGAGGTCGGCGTGGGTGAAGATGCCGGATTCGGCGACGAGCAGACGGTCGGCCGGCACCATTTCGGCGAGCCGTTCGGTCGTCTCCAGCGCGACGTCGAAGGTGCGCAGGTTGCGGTTGTTGATGCCGACGAGCGGCGAAGACAATTCCAGCGCCCGTTCCATCTCGGCCTCGTCGTGGACTTCGATCAGCGCGTCCATTCCGAGCGAAAAGGCGGTTTCCTCGAGTTCGCGGGCGAGATCGTCGGAGACGGCGGCGAGGATGATCAGGATGGCGTCGGCGCCCCAGCTTCGGGCCTCGTAGACCTGGTAGACGTCGAACAGGAAGTCCTTGCGCAGGGCGGGCAGGGCGCAGGCGGCGCGGGCAGCCGTCAGATAGTCCGGTGCGCCCTCGAAGGACGGTGCGTCGGTGAGGACGGAGAGGCAGGCGGCGCCGCCGCTGGCATAGGCCCGGGCGAGCTGGGGCGGATCGAAGTCCTCGCGGATCAGGCCCTTCGACGGGCTCGCCTTCTTGATTTCGGCGATCAGGCCGAACTTGTTGGCTGCGCGCTTTGAGACGAGGGCGTCGTAGAAGCCGCGGACCGGGTCGGCGTCCCGGGCCCTGATGCGGATCTCGGAGAGCGGAACCGCCGCTTTCGCCGCTTCGATCTCGACGCGTTTGTAGGCTTCTATCTTGGAGAGGATGTCGGTCATGACCTATCCGTTCGAGACGGCGACGAGCCGGTCGAGCGCGGCGAGCGCGGCTCCCTCGTCGATCGCCGTCGCCGCGCGGGCGACGCCTTCGGCGAAGCTGCGTGCTCCGCCGTCGCGGTCGACGCTCGCAAGATATATGCCGGCGCCTGCGTTCATCAGCACGGCGTCGCGGTAGCCGTTGCGCTCGCCGGACAGCACCGCGCGCAGCGCGGCGGCGTTTTCTTCCGCGGTGCCGCCCTTCAGCGTCTCGGCCGGATGGCGGGCGAGACCGACGTCTTCCGGCGCGACCTCGAACAGGCGGACGGTGCCGCCGGAAAGTTCGGCGACGCGGGTCGAGCCGGTGACGGTGATCTCGTCGAGGCCGTCGGAGCCGTGAGCGACCCAGGCCCTTTCGCTGCCGAGCCGCGCCAGCACCTCGGCAATCGGCTCGACCCACTGCGCGGCGAAGACGCCGACCATCTGCCGCTTGACGCCGGCCGGATTGGAGAGCGGCCCGAGCAGGTTGAAGATCGTGCGGGTGCCGAGCTCGACGCGGCTCGGCCCGACGAAGCGCATGGCGGCGTGGTGGGCCGGGGCGAACATGAAGCCGACGCCGGCCTTCTCGACGCATTCGGCGATCTTCTCCGGGCCGATTTCCAGCTTGACACCGAGGGCGGCCAGCACGTCGGCGGAGCCGGAGCGCGAGGAGAGGGCGCGGTTGCCGTGCTTGGCGACGCGCACGCCGGCGCCGGCGGCGGCGATGGCCGAGGCGGTGGAGATGTTGAGCGAGCCGGAGCCGTCGCCGCCGGTGCCGACGATGTCGATGGCGTCGGCCGGGGCCGGCACGGTCAGCATCTTCTCGCGCATCACGGTGACGGCTCCGACGATCTCGTCGACGGTCTCGCCGCGCACCCGCAGCGCCATCAGGAAGCCGCCGATCTGCGAGGGGGTGGCCTCGCCGGACATCATCACCGAAAAGGCCGCGCGGGCCTCCTCCGCGTCGAGCGACGCGCCGGTGGCGACCTTGCCGATCAGCGCCTTGAAATCAGACATCTCGCCCCCGTCTTCCCCGTGGTGCGGCATCGCGCGGCGGTCATCGTTTCAGAAAGCTCAGCGCCCGCCAAGCCCGATGGCGCTCTGCAGCAGCTGCTGGTTGACCCGGGTGCCGAGTTCCTTTTCGACGTGGTCGATATACTGGACCAGCAGGCTGTTCTGGAGTTCGGCCGCAAGCTTCTCCGTCGTCTCCTTCGCCTCGGTGGATTCGGCGAAATAGGGCACCGGCACCACGGTCTTCACCTCGAGGATCAGGCGGGAATCTCCGGGCCCTGCGGAGAGGGCGACGTGGCCCTCCGGCCCGCCGAAGGCGGCTTCCACCGCGTCCGGGCCGATCGAGGCGTTACGGGCGCCGCGGGTGAACTTTTCGGAGGTGGCGACGAGGCTGCCGGCGGCGATCGCCACGTCGACCAGCGGCTTGCCGCCTTCGACCTCGGCGAAGATCTCGCTCGCGCGAGCGTCGAGCAGCCTGGCGCGCTCGTCTGCGGTCCAGCGCGCGACCACCTGGTCGCGGACCTCGTCGAGGTCGCGCGTGCGGGCCGGCGTCACGCTCGCCACTTCGTACCAGACGTAGCCGTAGCGGCCGAGCTGGAGCGGGGCGTTCTCGATGCCGACGTCGGACTGGAACACCTCGCCGAGGAAGCCGGGCGCCTGCGGCAGGTCGGCGACCTCGGAGCCGTCCGGCGCCCTGCCGGTGGCGTCGATCGCCTCGATCTCGCGGGTCTGGAGCTGGTAGCGGCCGGCGACCTCGGTCAGCGTCGAGCCGCCGGCGAGGGCGTCCTCGATGTCCTCGTAGAGGTCGAGCGTCGCGCGCTGGGCCGCGACGAGGGCGAGTTCGCGGCGGATCTCGTCCTCGACCTCGGCGAGCGGCCTGGTCGCCGCCGGCTCGACGGCGTCGACCCGGACGAGGGCGGCGCCGAAGGCGGTGGTGACCGGCGCGCTCACCTCGCCGGCCGGCAGGGCGAAGGCGGCCTCGGCGACCGCCGGATCGGCGACGGCGGACTTGGCCACGGTGCCGAGGTCGGCGTCGGCGGCGGTCATGCCCTTGTCGGCGAGGAGATCCTCGAAGGCGGCGCCGGCGTCGATCTTCGCCCGGGCGGCTTCCGCCTCCTCCAGCGAGCCGTAGAGGATCTGCTCGATCTTGCGGCGCTCGGGGGCCCCGTAGCGGCTCTCGTTGCGCCGGTATTCGGCCTCGACGTCCGCGGCGGAAACGGCGGCCGGATCGGCGACCGCTTCCGGCGTCAGGGTCAGCGTCAGCAGCTTGCGATACTCGGGCGCCTGGAAGTCGCGGGCGTTGGCGGTGAAGAAGGCCTGCAGCGTCTCGTCCGACGGCGGCGCGATCTCGCCGACGCTTTCCGGCGTCAATTTGATGTAGTCGACGCCGCGGACCTCGGTCCGGTAGCCGACGATCGCCTCGGTGAAGGCGGCCGGCGCGGCGACGGCGCCGAACAGGCCGTCGATCAGCTGGCCGCGCTTCTCGTTCTCGCGGCGGTCGGCGACGTAGGTCGCCTCGTTCATGTTGATCGAGCGCAGCAGCTGGTTGAAATAGGCGCGGTCGAAGCGGCCGCCGCGCTGCAGCGACGGGTCGGCGGCGATCTCGGCGGCGAGGCGCTCGTCGGAAATGCCGAGGCCGAGGCGATCGGCGGCGTCGGTGAGCGCGGCCTCCGACATCATCTGGCCGAGCACGCGCTGGGGCAGGCCGAAGGCGGCGGCCTGTTCGGCGCTGACCGGCTGGCCGACCTGGGTCGACAACTGCTGGCGGGCAGCGTCGTAGGCCCGGGAGAAGGCCGCGGCGTCGACCTCGGTGTCGCCGACGCTGGCCACCGCCTTCGAGGTGAAATCGGTCACGGACCCGGCGATGCCCCAGACGGCGAAACTCGCGACGAGAAGCACGAGCAGGATCTTGGCGGCCCAGGTATTGGCGCCGCGGCGAAGGGAATCGAGCATCGTCTTCCTCGGGTCGTCGCCTCTCGGCGTCGGTCATGACGGGGCGCGGGGCGGCGCGAAGCCGCTCCGGCGAATGGCGGCGGATATTACGGAGAGCGTTCCGGCGGCGCAAGCGAGCCCTGCCGGCATCGGAGCGCCGCCCGTCGTCGTTAGCGATCGCCCTCGCCCCCCGATTCGCTCGCCGCGGTGTGAACGCCGGCGCCCGCCGTTCGTCTCTCTCCGGCGTTCGGTGTCCGGCGCTCGTTTTCACGTCGGGGGAGCCGTTCCGGGGCGCATGGCGATCGCGAAGGCCGACCATATCCTGCTCGCGCGCTGGGGCGCCGACTGCGCCGAGCGCGTTCTCGCGGCCTTCGAGGCGGCGGTTCCCGGCGACGGGCGCCCGCGCGCGGCGATCGAGGCGGCGCGGGCCTGGACCCGCGAGGAGATCCGCCCGAGCGCGGCGCGCAAGGCCGCCTTCGCCGCCCATGCGGCCG